>URJM01000032.1 GCA_900548225.1 uncultured bacterium | reverse complement strand
GGGCCTTGGAGAGCGCGGGCAGCAGCATGGAGGCCAGGATTGCGATGATCGCAATCACGACCAGCAATTCAATGAGTGTGAAGGATTTCTTCATGGATATTGGTTTCTTATGGTTATTGGGTGGTAGATGACAACCGAAAAGGCTGTGAGAAGAATGGGATTGCCCATCGGTTGACATTATGGGAAAAACACATCGAAAAACAAGTGGTTCCTTTAAAAAAACATTTTGGTTATATATAAGTCACCCAACTGGCCAGGGCCTCGCCCCGAATCCAGGCTTGCCTGGGCTAGTCGATTTTCTCGAAGATGAGTTCCTTGACGTTCAAGCCGACAAGGAAGTTCAGCGTAAGGACATGGCGTCCGGCAGGCAGTTCGACTATTGCGTTGGAGGATTTGTCGAGCGCGTAGTGCTGCTGTCCGAATCCGAAGATGTCGAACGATGCAATCTCATTGGGCTGGAAGTCGAGGAAGAGCTTGACGGGGCGGTGTTGCGCCGTCGCCGTGCCGTATGGGAGTGTGACCTTGTATCTGCCGGCTTCCCTGACATTGACGGTGTAGTTGATCCACTCGCCTGCCGCAATGTGTCCGATTGTGCCGTCCGTGGAGACGTCCACGTCGCTTTCGCGCTCGTGCTTGGAGGCACTGTTGTTTCCAGGCGTGGTGTCGTAGTAGGCGACGCCCTGCCCGCCTTCGTCATAGTCCGCGAGTGCCACAGTCCCCGGAATCTCCTGGGGCGTGCCCTGGTATGGCGTGCTCTTCTTGCAGGAGTCGTTGACGATGCGTGCAAGCAGGTAGGGCTCCGTGTGGACGACGTTGCCGGCCTTGTCCTGGACATAGATGGCGTACGCGTGGATGTTCTGTGAGAAGTCGGGGATGATATTCTGGCGTCCAGGACGGACGTAGAATGTGGAGTCATAGAACTCCTTGGTGAGGATCACGTCGAAGTTGTATGGCGGCTCGGTCTTGTAGTCGATGAGATATCCGCTGTCGAAGAGGTAGACTGCGAGGATGTCGCTGTCGCCCTCCTGCACATCCGCGGAGAAGTGGAGGGTGTCGCCGTAGTTTGCCGATGAATTCTCCGGCTTTTCCGCCCAGGCGATCTTCAGGCCGTTTTCAGGCTCGGGCATGGCGTAGATTCGGACATAGTCGGTGTAGAAGCTCTCCGGGAAGGTGCCGTACTTGGGGTCGCCGCCGGTATTGGACCTGGGCTGGCCGCTGAGGATTGCCCTGAGGGGTGAGAATCCTGCGGAGTGGTAGAAGGCGTCGAAGGTGGCCGTGTCGTACGGGCTGTGGTTTGCGGAGGACTTGGCAATCTTGCCGTCCAGGTAGTATGTGATTTCGAAGGGTGTCCACTTGACTGCGACTGTGTGGAAGCCGTCGAGGTAGTTTCCTGGCTCGGAGTTGAAGTTCCAGCTCTTGAGGGTTTCGCCCGAGTAGACGTGGAGGTTGAAGTCCATCTTGTGGGTGGCCGGCCTTTCAGGGCCGCGGTATCCCAGGTAGTAGTCTTCGAAGATGTCAATCTCAAAGCCGTCGTAGAATGGGTTGGCATTCTGGTCGCCATAGAGCCAGAAGGCAGACCACCAGCCGGAGCTCTTGCGGAACTTGCAGCGGGCTTCGAAATATCCGTACTTGTAGAACTCGCGTGTCTTGATATAGCCGGTGACGAGCTTGGTGTGGTCTTCGTCCCAGTCGCACTTGATGTCAAGAGTGCCGTCGTGGACGGTGACAAAGGGAATGTGGCATCCCCAGGTGCTGTACATCCACTTGGTCTGGTCAAGGGTGTCGCCGTCGAAGTTGTCCTCGAAGATCAGAGGCCATCCGGCAGCCACGGGGTCGAAGTTCCTGTCGGGCTCCACGATGTAGGGAATCTGGATCGCCGCGCCCTGGGGCAGCGCGAGGCCAACCAGGTAGTTGTCAATCACAAGGGTGCTCTCGCTGCCGCCGATGCTCTCCCACTCGAGTCTCGGGGTGACAATCTCGTTGCTCATGGCAAAGGTGGTGTCGCCGGAGAAGTAGGTCTGGGTGCCGGCGGAGAGGCTTGTCGCAATGGCAGCGAACTTTCCGGATTTATTGATGCCGAAGAGGATGTCGTAGGGAAGTGACGACACATCAAGCAGGGTGCTATCGAGGGCATCGCCGTCCATGCTGGCCGTCATGGAAATCTGGTCGCTTCCGGCCTCTCTGCGCAGCAGGAGCTTGATATTGCTTCCAATGCCGTCCAGCGTCATCGACAGCTCGCCAGTCGAGTCGTTCGCGATCTTCTGGACGCGGACTCCGATGGCGCGGTAGGTATTGGGGTCTGACGGGAATGCGAATGCGCCGACCGGCTGGTCGATGGCGACCGTGCCCGTGGTGCGGAAGACCGCCTGGCCGGTGGGGGTCAGAAGGCCGGGCGTCGGAATGTCCACGATGATTTCAGGATTGCCGGTGCAGGAGATGTTTTCTCCGTCGAAGGACTCAATCCATTCCATTTTGGAGAGCTTCAGCTTGATATCCTTCGCAGCCAGGTCGAGGGGCCCGCCAATCTTCAGGATGGAGCTGGCGCTGCCGGTGACGATCTTCGCGGCAATGATGTTGGTGCCCTTGACAAGGCGGGTCTCGCCAATGTGGTTCCAAATGGAGTAGTTGCCGTCGCCATTGCCGGAATCCATTGTGTCAATGACAATCCCGCCGTTGACAAAGACCTGCATCCACCAGTCGGCGCCCGCGCCAATCGAGTAGGCGCAGTCAATCGGGGAGTCCAGGACGGCGAATGCCCAGCCGCACTTGCGTTCGCCAGGCCCGAAGAGCTTCGCAAAGTCCAGCGTATTGTTGTCAAGGCGGAATGTCCTGCCCTCGACGCCGTTGAGGGTTTCGGGCATGCTCGTCAGCTCGTCCGCGGTGGGCGTGTAGTCGCGGTCGAATGGTCCGAAGAGCGTCCACTGCTGCGGGAAGGGTTCGCTGCCGAGATACTCGCCAGGAATCTGATTGACCTTGAAATCGGACATCTCGAGCTCGCCGTCTTTCTCGACATGGAGGGCAATGTCAAAGGAGCCCGTCTCGCCGGCGGCTCCGTTCAGCACCTTCAGGTTGAACATGTAGTTGCGCCATTCGCCCGTCAGCTTGAACTTCTCGATCTGGGGGGATTGGAAGTTCCATTCGTCCGTGACGGTCCTGAAGTAAAGGTGGATGTCCGCATTGCCTGTTCCTCGAGCCCTGAAGGAGATCCGCAGGACGTCGCCGCAGGTGCCGGGATAGAACTTGGTGTTGATGCCAGAACCACTGGCACTCTTGACATTGGACACGTGAAACGAATTGCCGTCAAGGCCGCCGCCCTGGATGACTTCAATGTCACAGGGAGGATTGTTGTAGCCACTCCACTGGTTACGCATCCACCAATAGGGCATGCCGTTACTGTCGAGATTCTTGAAATTGCCGTTGACGTTAATCTCGACGCCTAGGCAGGCAGCCGAAATCAACGCGGTCAACAAAACTAAAATGCGCTTCATCGTGAAAAAACTCCGGTATGGGTGAAAAAACAACGGGTGAAAAACAGTTTTAATATAGCCTGCTGACGCAGGCGCAACCTCCGCAGGAAACAAAGTCGGGAGCGATTGGCGGAGGCAGGGAGCAAATAATTCACTAACATGCTTGTTTGCAGTATGTTATAAATCACTGTCAGACTCTTCGCTTGCAATGCCGCGGCTTCACGGTGGCAGGTCCTCCCTCCTCACTTGGGAAAGGGTGTGTGTGGAATTGGGATAACTAATTGCAGTCTAGAATGTTAATTAGTTATAACAACCTGCTTTTCCAACTTGGCGATGACACAAGCATCCCTGCCTGCCCTAATCCTTTGTGGAAAGGCTTCTTAGGGTGGCCGGCTTGACGAAGACTGCCTGCCTGACATACAGTGGTTCGGTGGACTTTTCACAGGCATTCCAGTCCGTCGGCCAAGGATAGAGAGCCTCTGGCGCGGCCATAAGCGCAGTGGCTGGAACGCTGTCGACGACGGTCGCCCTTTCGGCGACATCCTTTGGCGCCTGTTCAAGCAGTTGCTTCTGGAGGGTGACATACGAATCGCAGCGTCGTGTCTCCTCGTTTAGGGCTGCGGGGGGGATTGCCTCCGTGGTTCCCTCCATCACGAGTGTTCCCGCCTCGTCTCTGAGGAATCGTGTGAAGAGGAATTCCCCGCAGCGTCCATCGTGTATGACTCCGACTGTCTTGGCGGAACCTGGCGCGGCGGTTGCCAGCGCGTATGCCGAGGGGACTCCCCGCAGGATTGCGCCATTTGCCTGGGCGGCGCCCTTTGCGACTGCGATTCCGCACCGAAGCCCTGCGAATGAACCGGGCCCCGTGCCAAGCGTCCACCTGCCCACGTCCTTCAGCGTTGCGCCGGCTTCTGCAAGGCTCTCGACAATCCAGGGGACAAGGAGGCGATCGCTCTCCCGCCCCACGGCCGAAAGCGCGCGCTCCACCAGAATTCCTCCGTCATCATCCGCAATCGCGATGGAGAAACCGAAGGATGTATCCAATGAGACAATCTTGTTTTTCATTTTTGCTTAAACGTGGCGCACTCGGATTCAGCGCGCGAGAGGAGTGATTCCAGTGATTCGGTCCCCAGCCGGAACCCCTGGCTTCCGAGGAGATGGTCGAAGTGTTCCGCCTTGAATGAAAACTCGGAGAAGAGCCTGCGTGCCGCGTCAAGGACCCTCAGCGCGGCCTCGAATGCCCGGCACTTGCGCGCATCCATCACGGAGAACTTGACGCCGTGGCACGTATCGCCCGCGTGCTTGCCAGACTTTGGCGTGAATGTTGCGGGCGCCAGTTCAAGCCCCGGGAAGCATCGGCCTTCGAGGGCGGCCAGAATGGCGTCCGACTCCACGAAAGGGGCGCCAACCAACTGGAACGGGGTATCCGTCCCCCTGCCCTCTGAAAGATTTGTTCCCTCGAAGAGGCAGGTTCCCGGATAGCAGCAGAGCGCCTCGAAGGAGTTGAGATTTGGCGATGGTGCTGTCCAGGCGCATCCAAAGTCCAGGAAGCATGAGTCGGCTGAGGACATGGAGAATAGCGGCGGGACGACTGTGAAGCGGAGTCCGGGTGCGACTCCGAACCTCTCCATTGCCAGAATCGCGTATTCGCCGAGGGTCATGCCGTGGCGCACAGGGACTGGGAACCTGCCTACATCCGAGGCGTGGCGCATCTCCAGAAGGGGTCCCTCCAGGGTGCGTCCAAGAGGATTTGCACGGTCAAGAAGAACCAGGTCGCGCCCTGCGGACGCGCAGGCGTCCATCATTCTGAAAAGGGCGTCCGCGTATGTGAAATACCTGACGCCCACGTCAGGAAGGTCCACAAGCACAGTATCAACGCCCTCGAAAACCCCAGGGGAGACTTCGCGGTTGCCATCGTAGAGGCTGGAGACTGGCAGTCCCGTGGCGGAATCCTTGCCGGAGGAGACGTGCACGCCCTCCGCCGCCTGGAGGTCAAGCCCGTGTTCGGGAGAGAGAAGCCTGACGAGCCTCACGCCCGCATCCATCGCGGCCTCGACCGCGCGGCGTCCATCCCTGGACAGTGCCGCGGAATTTGTCAAAAACGCGCATTTGCGTCCGGCGAGGCCCGCCGACCCAATGCGGTCGATGCCAGCCATGTAGCTCATCCGTGGACTCTCCGCTGGGAGGATGTGGGAATCCCGTCAAGCTCACGGTACTTGGCGACTGTCCTGCGCTTGACAGTGAACCCCTCCTTCTTGAGCCTGTCGGAAATCTCCTGGTCGGAGACGGGATGCTTCGAATCTTCGCCGCCAATGATCTCCTTGATTCGCATGCGCACCTTCAGGCTTGAGACCTCCTCGCCTGACTGGGAGCGGTAACCAGAGGAGAAGAAGCTCTTGAAACTGCGTATTCCCCAGTGAGTCCACATGAACTTTCCGGCGATTGCGCGTGAAATCGTGCTGCCGGCGAGGCCGAGGCGGTCTGCCACGCGGTCGAGATTCAGAGGCCGCAGATCCTCCGGGCGGCCTGTCTCGAAGAACTTTCCCTGGAGCGCAAGCAAGACCACCGCGATGCGCTCGATTGTCCTCTGGCGTTCGTCAATTGCATGGATGAAGGTCGTCGCCTCCCCGAGATTCTTCTTGAGGTAGTCGCGGGTCTGCCTGTCAAGATCTTCCTGGGCTAGCATCTTGAGATATCCCTCGTCAAGCGCAAGAATCGAAAAGGCGTCGCGGTTCATCCGAATCGACCACTGCCCAAGCTTGTCGCGTTCCACATAGACATCCGGGAGGATTGTGGGGACGGTCTCGCAGTGCAGCTCGTTGCCCGGGCTTGGATTGAGCAACCGGATTCTCCGGGCGGCATCCTGCACATCCTCCAGGGAACACCCCAGCTCCCTTGCAATCGCAGGGAGACGGTTCTTGGAGAGATCGTCAAGGTGGTTGGAGACAATCTGCCAGTCGATGGAATCCTCCTGGTTTTCGCGTGCAAGCTGAAGCAGCAGGCACTCCTTGAGCGACCGTGCGCCTATGCCAGGAGGCTCGAGGGACTGGATTGCGCGGATTCCCCTGTGGAGTTCCTCCGGCGTGGCGCCAGTCTGTTCGCAGAGCTCCTCGTCGGTCCCCTGGAGATACCCCGCCTCGTCCACTGCAAGGCATAGCTTGCGGCACAATTCGCGGAACTTTTCATCCCCCTGTATTGTGCCTACGCACTCCTGCAGCAGAAGCGCCAGGAATCCCGGGTCACGGGAATATGAATCGAAGAAATGCTGCCGCCGTTCGTCGGCATCCGCGTCCCAGGGTGCGCTTGTCATCTCCCAGGCATACCTGTCATCCTGCACTCCGTCGGCGCCTTCGGACTTCACCGCCTCGGCGGGGTCTGGCGCTCCTTCCACCGAATTCTGGATGAGCCGGTCGCGGAACTCGCCTCCATCGCCGTCCATCTCCCTTTCCTCCCGCGCCTGAGCGCCGTCGCCCGCTGGCACAGGCAATTCATTCTCATAGACGACGCAGGGCGACTGGACCTCCACCAGCATCGGGTTGGTCTGGAGGCGGGTGCTGATTTCGTTCTGGAGCTCCATCGCGTTCTTCTGGAGCACTTCCAGCCCGAGGCGCTGCTCGTGCGTCAACTCCAGACCCTGCCTGGTCTGGGTCTTAAGGGCGGTACTCAATTGTGACGCGATTTCAGGCACCTTGAAAACTGTGTGGTCTTTTGGGTTTGCTTCCTAGTCAAGCTGCAGCTGCAGTCCTGTCAGGTAATGTCCTTCCGGAAATGCCAGGCTCTGGGGGTGGTCGGGTGCCTGGGAAAAGCTCCGCACCAGGCGTGCGCCTCTCCGTGCGTCCGTCAACGCCTCCGCGACAATCGTCCTGAAGAACTCCGGTGTCATTGCGGCGCTGCAGGAGTATGTCAGCAGCGTGCCTCCCGGATTGAGGAGCTTGCACGCCAGGAGGTTGATATCCTTGTAGCCATGGGCCGCCTTCAGCAGCTGCCCCTTGGTCGAGGCAAACTTTGGCGGGTCTAGCACCACCACGTCGAAGGTCTGACGGCTGTCGCGGTATCTTCTCAGCTGCTGGAACATGTCAGCCTGCTCGAAGGAGAGCCGCCCGTCCCCGGACAGTCCATTGAGGGCGGCGTTGGCCTTGGCAAGTTCGATTGCGCCGGAGGCATAGTCCAGGAATCGGACGCTTCTTGCGCCCGCAAGGGCCGCCCTGATGCCGAAGGCGCCGCTGTAGCAGCAGCAGTCCAGCACGGAACGCCCGCTGGCCAGGGAGTCCACCGCAAGGCGATTGTCCCTCTGGTCGAGGTAGAAGCCTGTCTTGTGGCCGCCAGGCATGTCCATCCTGTACCTGACGCCGTTTTCGACAATCGTGAAATCCCCCGGGGGTTCCTCGCCCCACAACACCCCCGTGGACTCCTCGAGGCCTTCTCGCCTGCGGGACTCCGCATCGGAACGCTCGTAGATGCCGCGGACGCCCGGCAGACTGGAGAGCTTCTCCACAATCGCCCGCTTCCAGGCCTCCGGGCCTGCCGCGAGAAATTCGCAGGAGAGGAATGGGCCATACTTGTCCACGACCAGCGCGGGCAGTCCATCCGCCTCTCCGTGGACCAGCCGGAAGGCCTCGGTGTCGCGGAAGCCATTGGCAAGCCGGTAAGCCAGGGCATCCTGGATGCGCCGTCCAAAGAACTCCCCGTTTATGGTCTCCTCCTCCTTGAAGGACCAGACCCTGGCGCGTATCTGCGAAACCGGCGAATAAGCCGCCCATGCAAGAAACTCGCCCGCCGCGGAACGCACTGCGACAGTTTCACCCGGCTGCGGATTGCCGACGACGCGGTGGATTGCGCCCGAGAAAATCCATGGGTGCCCTCTTCTGAGGGATGCATCGCGCTTGGATGCAAGGAAGATGCTCTTTTCCATTGGCGGCAGGACTCCTATCGTCCCTTCACGACTTCCCGAAGCTCATCCGCCTCGATTGCCCTGGTGCCGACATATCCCACAACCACCCCTGCGGCGCTGTTCGCCAGAGACGCGGCCTGTGCGGCGGGCGCGCCGGCGCAAATCGCAAGCGTCATGGTCGCCATGACCGTGTCGCCGGCCCCCGACACGTCGAATACCTGGCGTGCCTGGGTCGGAATAACAAGAGGCTTGGAACGTTCCTTCCTGAAGAGCGCCATGCCCTCGGCGCCTAGCGTGACGAGAAGCATCTCGGCATTCCACTTGCCCATCAGCACATCCCCCACGTGCTTGAGCGGAAGATCATGGGCAGGGTCGCCAATGCCGGCCTCGAAGGTGACGCCTGCCAGCGAAAACGCCTCCATGCGATTCGGAGTCATCAGGGTAAGACCCTTGACGTCAAACCCGTGGGCGGGGTGGGGGTCGAGGGTCGAAAGGACGCCGTAATGGGTCGCCAATTCCACCGCGCGCTCCATGAACTCCTTCGTGAAGACTCCCTTGGCGTAGTCCTCCATGACCAGGGCGTCAAGCTCGCCCGCCTTCAGGGAAGCCTCCAGCTTCGAGAGAATCTTGCCACGGAGCTTCTCGGTAATCTCCTCGGGAAACTCCCGGTCGACACGCAAGACCTGCTGGTTGCCTGCCAGCACACGGGTCTTGACAGTGGTGTGGCCGCCCTCGACCTCGTAGACGCCCGTGGTGTCAGCGCCGCCGTCCTTCAACAGGCTGATGAGAATCCGCCCGTCCTCGTCGTCGGCAACGCATCCGAAGACGGAGACTTTCCCCCGCAGGGACAGCACGTTCCTGGCGACATTGGCCGCGCCGCCAGGCACGTGGGTCGAACGCTTGACAAGCACCACGGGGACGGGGGCCTCCTGGGAAATCCGCGTTGCCTGCCCCCAGCAGTAGCGGTCAAGCATGAGGTCGCCGAGGACTCCTATGCGGCATCTCGGAAAGGAGGAAAGGATGTCGGTGAGAGATCTGGTCATTTGGAGCGGAGTTGTATTGTCACTCGTTTTCAATAAGCTGGCGGACAGGGTCGTCAATCTGGACTTCCGGAAGCGGCGGGGTCACTGCTGAGGACTCGGAGAACTTGTCGAGAATCTTCTCCAGGCGGTCAAGGTTGTCAAGCTGCTGGCGGCGTTCCTCGTGGGTCAGGGAGTCGGCATACCTTCGGAGATATGCGACACGGTGTTCCATTTCACCCTGCAACGAAGAAAGGTACGCGGAGGAAAGGGAGTCCTTCTCCACCGCAGAGGCGAGTTCACGGCTGTTGAGGCGCTTCCGAAGCTCGTCCACACGGTCGGTCAACTCCTGCACCTCCACCTGGGTGCGGACTGCGTCGCTGCGAATCAAAAACGACGGCAGGCCGACTATCGCGCCAATCTCCAGGAACAATGCCACAAGGACACCGACGATGGAGACCACGCCCACCGCACCGGCAAGGCGGGACGGACGGGGGCGGGGGCGCAGCTGGTAGAGGTGGATCTCCGTCTCGCCCGCGGCGACCGTGGCGCCATGGCGGATTACAGCCGACTCTCCAGGCGCAACCGCAACGCCGTCACCAAGCGTGACAGGCAGCGCCCCCTTGTTGTGAACCGAGACCTGGCGCCCGTCTTCCACAAACTCCAGGACATACCCGTCGGCAAGCCCCAGCCCGGCGCCAACTTCAAAGGACCGCCCGTCAAAGTCAAGGCAGACTCCACGCGCAAAGAGTCCGGAGACGTCCTGCCCCGTGTTTTTACGCAGAATCAACTGGTAGCCCATCTTTGCGTGGAGTGGTGGTTTTTGTCGTTGGATTCCCAAGCCCTACTTCGACTCCTCAGGAGTCTTGTGCCCCCTGGGCTTCCTGCGCTGCTTCTTCGGCGCAGCGGCGTCTTCCTCGACCGCCGGGGCGGGAACCGGCTCTGGCTCCGCCTTTTCGGCAGGAGCCTTCCCGTTCTCGTCGATTTCAACGATGGAGGGGCGTTCAGGGGCCTTCAGAGCCGGAAGAAAGGAAAAGGCGAGGGACGTGGCGCCCTCCGGGTGGTCGACGACAATCCGGGCGGTCTCGGAGCCCTCCTTCTGAAGAAGAATCTGGTCCGCAAGAGGATCCTCAATCTGCTGCTCGATGACACGGCGCACCTCGCGGGCGCCAAAGTCGGTGCTGTACGCCTTCTCGAGGACATAGTCCAGCGCAGCGGGAGTCAGGGAAAGCTCGCGCCCCTTCGCGGCAAGACGCTTCGCAATGACGCTCACCTCCAGGTCGATGACCTTGCGGATGTCGTCACGGCCAAGGCTGCGGAAGACGATGATGTCGTCGAGCCTGTTCAGGAATTCAGGCCGGAAGGTCTTCTTCGCAATCTCAAGGATTCTTTCACGCATGCCGGCGTTTTCCGCCTCCTCGTCCCCTGCGCCGAACCCCAGGCTGGCCGGCTTCGAGAAACGCTGCGCGCCTGCGTTGGAGGTCATCACAATCACCGCGTTCCTGAAGGAGACCGTCCTGCCAAGGCCGTCGGTGAGCTGCCCCTCCTCGAAGATCTGGAGGAGGATGTTGCTGACGTCGGGATGGGCCTTCTCAAGTTCGTCAAGCAGGACGACGCTGTATGGGCGCCTCCGGATCTTCTCGGTGAGCTGGCCTCCCTCCTCGTAGCCGACATAGCCGGGAGGGGCGCCGACCAGGCGCGAGACATTGTACTTGTCCATGTATTCGGACATGTCGATGCGGATGAGCGCGTCCGCGTCGCCGAACATGGATTCGGCGAGCTTCTTCGCAAGGTAGGTCTTGCCGACGCCCGTCGGCCCCAGGAAGAGGAAGCTTCCAATTGGGCGCCGGGGATCCTTCAGGTCGGCGCGGGAACGCCGGAGCGCACGGCAGACGGCGTGTATCGCCTCGTCCTGCCCGATGATCTCCTTGCGCAGGTTGTCCTCCATCTTGACAAGGCGCTCCACCTCCTTCTCCTCCATGCGGGTGAGGGGAATCCCCGTCATGGACGCGACGACGGCGCGCATGTCATCGGGGCTAATGACGCGGCGCGTATGGTCGCTGGACTTTTCCCACTGGCCGAGAATCCCCGCACGCTGCTTCTCAAGCTCGACCTGCTTGTCGCGGAAGCGCGCCGCCCCCTCGAAGTCCTGCTTCATCGCCGCGTCCAGCTTCTCCTCCTCGGCCTTCTTGATGGCGGCATCCAGCCCCGACACGTCAGGGAGACGATGCTCCAGGTGGACGCGTGAGCGCGCCCCCGCCTCGTCAAGCACGTCAATCGCCTTGTCGGGGAAGAACCTTGCGGGAATGTACCTGTCGGCAAGCTTGACCGCAGTGCGGATGCTCTCCTCGGGATACGCGACGCAGTGATACTCCTCGTATTTGCCCTTGAGCCCCTCGAGAATCTTGATTGTGTCCTCGACGGACGGCGGGTTGAGAATCACCGACTGGAAACGGCGCTCAAGGGCGGAGTCCTTCTCGATGCTCTTGCGGTACTCGTTCATCGTCGTGGCTCCAATCGCCTGGATTTCACCACGGGACAGGGCCGGCTTCATTATGTTCGCCGCATCCATCGTCCCCTCGCCGGCACCTGCGCCGACCATGGTGTGGATCTCGTCGATGAAGAGGATGATGTTGCCGGCATCCAATGTCTCCTTCAAGACGGACTTAAGGCGCTCCTCGAACTGGCCGCGGTACTTCGAACCCGCGACAAGAAGGCTCAAATCCAGGGCGATGATGGTGGAGTTCTTCAGGTTGTCGGGCACATTCCCCGAGACAATCGCCTGGGCAAGCCCCTCGACGACCGCCGTCTTGCCGACGCCGGCCTCCCCAATCAGCACGGGATTGTTCTTGGTCCTGCGGCTCAGAATCTGGATGATGCGGTCAATCTCCCTGGCGCGTCCAATCACGGGATCAAGCCTGCCCTGGCGGGCGAGTTCGGTCAGGTCGCGCCCGTATGTCTTGAGCGCAGGCGTGCGTTCACCGCGCCCGCCGCTTCCACGGCCGCTGCCGCGTCCGCCACGCTCCTCCTCGTTCAGCGGGCGGTTGCGCCCCCGCGGCGCATCGGAATCCTCCGGGCCTGCCTCCGCGGAGTCGCCCGCCGCGCCTGGCTCCCCCTCGATTTCCCCAACGGTATCCTCGGGGATGTACCTTGGATCCAGAGTCTGGTAAATCCACTTGCGGAAGGCGTCGTAGGTGATTCCATGCTCCCGAAGCACATCCGCGGCAATGCCGCCGTCCTCCTTCAAAATCGCCAGGAAAAGGTGCTCGACGCCGATGAACTGAAATCCAAGCGAAAGCGCCTCCTTGAGGGAAAGGGCGATGACCATGCGCGCACGGGCGGAATAGGGCAACGGCTCCCCGGAGTCTGGCGGAACCTCCTTGGGCTTCTTGGAAAGCCTGCCAATAATGTCCGAAACCAATGTGTCGACGTCAACATTCTGCTTCTCAAGGAAATTCTTCGAAATGGCCGTCTTCGACTTCAAAATCGCTATCAGCAGGTGTTCCGTCCCGACGCATGACTTCGAGTTCATGCGGGCAAACCTCTGGGACAAGTCGACCACCTGGCGCGCCCTTGGCGTAAACTGACGTGGTGTGATGTTGCTATCTTCTGACATATTCTGTTTCCTCCTCCAAAATCCCGTCTCGCCAGCGCAATCCTAGACACTGGGAAAGAAAGGTTAATATAGTCCGTGCGCACGCAAGCCATAACCAGATGCGCAGTGACAATCCAAGAACTTGAATGCAGGGCAGGCAGGTCACGCCCCGGTCACGCCCCGGCGGCCTGGGACTTCTCAAGGAGCTCCTGCCACCGCTGGTACTTCGCCTCGACGTCGCGCTTGGCACTCTCAAGCTCCGCCGTCAACTCGGATGTGCGAGACCCATACTTGGCGTGAAAGTTGGCGTCGGCAAAGATCGACTCTATCTCGGAGACCCTCTCCTCGGCCGCAAGAATCGACTCCTCCATCCCCTCCAACTCACGCTGCTCCTTCCAGCTAAGGCGGGGCTTCCTGACCTGCTTCGCAGAAGAAGACGGCGCCGCGGACGGTTCCTTCCTCGGCGGCTCGGCACGCTCCTGGGCGCGCCGCCCGTCACGCTTCTCCAAGTAGTACTGATAGTCGCCAGGCTGGAAAAATATCCTTCCATCTCCTTCGAATGCAAGGATATGCGTGCAGACTCTATTTAGAAAGTACCTGTCGTGGGAGACCACTGCGACACAACCGCCAAAGTCCATCAACGACTCCTCGAGCAGCCGCAGCGTTGGCAGGTCGAGGTCGTTGGTCGGCTCGTCCATCAGCAGGAAGTTGCCCCCCCTCTTCAGAATCTTCGCCAGGAGCAGCCGGTTCCTTTCACCGCCTGAAAGCTCTCCCACCTTCGTCGTAATCTCCTCGTCCTGGAAGAGGAATCGCCGCAGATATGTCCAAATCGCAACCTTGCGGTTGCCGAACATGACGAAATCGTTGCCCTCCCCTATCTCCTCCAGGACGGTCCTTTCGTCGTTCAGGGAGGCGCGATGCTGGTCCACGTAGTTGAACTCCACCTTGGGACCGATGCGCACGTTTCCCGAGGTTGGCTGGAGTTCCCCCAGCAGAAGCTTCAGCAGGCTGGTCTTCCCAAGTCCGTTGCGGCCCAGGATTCCCAGCCGCATCCCCCGTGTGAAATCCACCGAAAGATGGCTGAAGAGGGCGTGGCCCCCACGTTCCAGGGCGACATCCGACAGTTTGACGATTATGTCCCCGAAGGGGGCCGGCGGTGGCATGAGGAGTTCGACGTCGCGCTCCTCGGGGGGCGGCCCCGCGTCAACGGCCTCCTGGAACCGCTGTATGCGGCTTCGCGACTTGGTGCCGCGTGCCTTGGGGCCACGGCGTATCCAGTCGATCTCGCGGCGGATGAAGGCCAGGCGGGCCTCCTCGGCCTGGGACGCCTCCTCCTCCCGCAGCTCCTTCCTGCGCAGAAATTCGCTGTAGTTGCCTGGATAGCTGTATAGAATCCCGTTCTGGAGCTCTAGAATCCTGGTGCAGACACGGTCGAGGAAGTATCTGTCGTGGGTGACGAAGAGGCAGGTGCATCTCTGGCGCCCAAGATACTCCTCCAGCCACTCGATTGTCTCCGTGTCAAGGTGGTTCGTCGGCTCGTCAAGCAGCAGGAGTTCAGGCTTGTCGATGAGTGTCCGGCAGATTGCGACGCGCCGTTTTTCACCGCCGGAAAGGGTTCCCGCCAGCCGGTCCAACGGCGGCACCGAGAGGGATGTGGCCAGCTCGTTCATGCGGGTTTCGACATTCCAGCCATCCCGCGCGGCAATCTGCCTCTCCAGCTCCTCGAACTCCTCCTGGCGCATCCTGGGGTCGTGAAGCTCATACCTGGCGACGATTTCAAGGGTCGCCCGTGCGCCGTCAAGGATGTTCTCCCGAACCGTCCGCGCGTCATCCAGTTCGATTGCCTGTGGAAGATAGGCGCACCTGAGAAGTTTGCGGCAGCTGATTTCGCCGGAATAGAAGTGGTCGCGGCCCGCAAGGATTCTCAGGAGCGACGACTTGCCGGCTCCATTGCGGCCGACAAGCCCGACACGCTCACCCTCCCTGAGTATGAACTCCTGGTCGTCTATCAGAAGACGCTCGCCGATATTCGCGCTGAGGGATTCTGCCGACAGCACAACTGGACTGGCATCGAGGTCGGACATGTTTCTCAGACCTCGTAGATAGTCAGCTGGCAGTCAATGTTACCGTTCTTAAGCGGGAAACGCTCCACCGGGCGCAGGGGAATGCACCGGACACACTGGGGGGACCCCGCAAGGACCGCGACACGGCAGTTCTTCATGCGGGCGACCGCGTTTCCAAATTCCTGGTAGAGGCGGTTTTCAGCGTCGAGTCGCACTCCGTATGGGGGATTTGTAACGACCAGGCGCCTCTGTCCGTCGCTCTGCAACTCCTTCAGCCGTATCGACCTGAAGGAAATCTTGCCGCCAAGCCCGGCGCTGCGTGCATTCTGCGCCGCCAGTTCAAGCACCTTGGGATCCAGGTCGCACCCCACAATCTTGGGAAGCTGGCCGGTGGCGCCACGCCTTGCGGCGCCGCGGAGTTCCTTCATCGCCTGGGCCTGAAGCGCCCCGAAGGATGCCCAGCGCTCAAAGCCAAAACGCTGGCGGAAGATGCCGGGCGCAATATTCGCGGCCCACATGGCGCCCTCGATGAGAAGAGTCCCGGAACCGCACATGGGATCCAGCAACGGGGCCTGCCCGTCCCAGTCGGTCAGGCGCAGGATTGCGGCGGCCAATGTCTCCTTGAGAGGAGCCTCGCCGCCGGCGACACGGTACCCGCGCTTGAAAAGAGGCTCGCCGGACATGTCAAGGTAAATCGTCGCCCTGTCACGCCCCCAGTACGCAAATGCGCGGAGGTCGGGATCGGTCCGGGAAACGCTCGAACGCTCGCCGTGGAAGAGGCGACGCTGGCGGTCGACAATCGCGTCCTTCAGCCTCACAGCCACAAAATCGGGATTCTCGCCGCAGGACGGATGCGCAAAGGCGCCGCAGGAAATGGTCTGCTCAGGCGTCAGAAACCTCTCGAATGGCAAGGACAGGGCACGCTCGTAAAGCTCCTCCAGGGACTGGGCGGGAAAACGCCCAAGGACAAGCATGACACGCTGCCCCACGCGGGTGTGAAGACAGGCCTTCCAGCCATCCTCCATGACCCCGTGAAAGGGAATCCCGCCAGCATTGAGGCGGGCAGAACGAAAACCAAGGTCGCTTAACTCGTCACGCAACACCTTCTCAGTGCCCGGCGCCGCAGTCACGTAAAACTCAAATTGCTCTCTGTCAGACATTAAGAAAAAAGAAACTAATCAATTAGGACGCAGGCGCCGGACAAGGGACAACTCCTTGTCAAATAAATGGCCACGCTGCAAAAGCTGACGCAACCTGCCCTCCAGCTCATCCCAGTTCTCAGGCGTCGGAACGCCGTCAACCCACTTCTCCGAGTCGGGAGTGCGAAAACGCCACCGTATGGTGTCGGCAAAAATCTCAACCTGGACCTGACGCCTGCCGTCAGGAGAACTTCTGTCAACCCAGCCAATGGGACGGCGCATCCTCTCCCCTCCTAAAAGTTCGCGCCTGGCCTGCGCGGACAATCATAACATCCTGCAAGCCAGACACTTACAGCAAAACTTGGCAAGAGAGCCTACTCGACGGGCTCGAATTCGTCCTTGCCCATCCCGCATTCGGGGCAGACCCATGTGTCAGGAAGGTCCTCGAAGGCTGTTCCCGGAGCAACCCCCTGGTCGGGGTCGCCAACCTCTGGATCATAGATATAACCGCATACCTTGCAGATGTACTTCTTCATCCTAAGTGGTCTCCTCTTCTGCTGTGGAATGGATGGCGCCGCGACGCCGAAAAAAGCTCCCGGCTACTCCCGCGGCGGGCGAGAGACTATAATCGCTCCAAGAACTCCCGTGGCCAAACCACGGCTATCCAAAGAGAAGTTCGCGGGAGCCGTCCCTGGAGTACTGGACAGTCAATATCGGCAGGAACTTGCCGGAAGCCTGGCGGAAGAAGAGCTTCCCTGAATCGTCGGCATAGAACCGGTCGTCCGCAAAGTCCCTGACAACCGGATAGAAGACGACCAGGTCGCCCTCGGCCTTGAGACGATTCTGGCAGGAGACCGCATACTCCTCAAGTGCGTCCCTGAATCCACCAACGGGACGCCTCGCAGGACGCCCGGCGGCAATCTTCATGAATCCGTCAAGCTCCTCGCCGGTGCACTCAATCTGCATTGGCGGCGAAATCCCCAGTAGCGGCCCTCCGTCCATGTCCTCGCCACTGCCTGTCACCGGAGTCGCAAGGATGACGCTCGACCGCAGGTAGTCAAGCCCGTCAAGTATCGCACGTTCGACAGGAATCTGGTGCAACCCAACAAGGTACCTGCGCCCGTCCTTCAAATAGGTGAGATCACCCGGATGGACATTGAGACAGGGAAGCTCGGCGGTAAGGTTGGTCAAGGGCACGAATCCCGCGAAGATTCCAAATGACACGCCGTACGGCTCCAGGCTGCGCCTCAAGGCATCCGTCCACTCCTCGCGAATGCGCTGCCCCTCAGGTGTTGCAATCGAAATCCTCGACTGCCCGCGGGCATGGTAGAACTCTCGTATGTCCTCGGCAACCAACGGAAGACCGTACTTCCCCGCAATCTCCGCCGCACGGCTGGTCGCCGGGGCGTCCGTCACAAGACAGGAAACCTCAAAGGAGACACCCCTGCCTGACGCACGGTCAGCCTCAAGACGGGAAAGCAACTCCTCGGCGTTGCTGCCTGTCCCCGAAAGAAAAATCGCCGCACGGGGAATGCGGCCGGCAGAAGTCCTAGGCAATAAGGGATGCATGGGAGAAGTAGAGGGTAGGGAGAAGAGGGGAGAGGGCAGTGCGTGGATGGCGCGCTTGAGCGCGCCCCGCGCGGCATTCGCCGTGCGGTCCGAGGAAGTAGAGGGTAGGGAGAAGAGGGGAGAGGGCAGTGCGTGGACACTATGCAGTGGGCTTCAAAAGTAGGGAGAAGGGAGGAGAGGGGAGAGGGCAGTGCGTGGATGGCGCGCCTGAGCGCGCCCCGCGCGGCATTCGCCGTGCGGTCCGAGGAAGTAGAGGGTAGGGAGAAGAGGGGAGAGGGCAGTGCGTGGATGGCGCGCCTGAGCGCGCCCCGCGCGGTCCGAAGCAGGGAGAAGGGAAAAGGGGGCCGCAAGTCCAAAAACCTGTGATTTGGACGCAAAAAAGTCTCCTTTACGACGAGCAACTTTTCCGTTTGCGACCATAGTATATAGCATTCTGTGTCAATTCCCTATCATTCTACCCAAGGCAAACTGGAATAATCATCAGATGAACAGATCCCTCATCCGCATCGCCTTCTCACTTCTGCTGTGCGCCCTTCTCTTCTGCGGCACCTCCTGCGCCCTCTTCAGGAAGGGTTCCAGGACTCCCGTCAAGACCCTCATGGTCACGGGCAACTTTGTCCAGCCAAGGCTTCTGACCGAGCTTGTCCAGTTTCGCACCAAGCAGCCCATCCTCGTCTTCCACCAGGATCCCGGCGCCGACCTCAGGCTCTTCTACCTGGTCCGCGGCAAGTGCGAGGAGATCGCCACCTCCAAGTTCGCGGAATTCGTGGAACACCTCAACCCCAAGAGCGTCATCGTCCTCGGCGACGAGGTCTGCGTCCCCGCCGAATACCAGGAACTCCTCCGCAAGAAGTTCCGCGTCATGGTCATCAACAGCGAGAACTGGGAGCTCAATGCCCAGATGCTTGGCGAAATGATGGACATGCCCAAGCTCAACCGCGACTTCAAGGACTACAGGAAGCGCATCATCGACAATACGCTCCCGCAGCCCGTCGACAACAAGTAGGACGCGGAACCATCCCCCGCGGGAGAGAGCCGGCGGCGGCTGGCTCCCCCGCTTGATCTCCCGACGGCCGCCGGCAAGAGACCCCGGCAGACCGTCAATGCACACCCGCCGAGAACTCACGGTACACGAGAATGTTCACATCGCTATACCAGATTGCAAGAAACACCTTCCGCGAAAGCCTCCGCGAACCAATATTCCTGCTGGTGCTGCTCTCGGCGCTCGTCCTCATCGGGTTCTACCCGGTCCTCACCCTCTTCGTATTCTTCGCCCAGGAGAAGCTCGTCGTCGACAGCTCGATTGCGACGATGATGGTCTTCGGCTGGGGGCTGGCAATCATGATAGCCAGCTACGCCATCAGCCGCGAAATCGACAACGGAATGGCGCTTCTCCTGCTCTCGAAGCCAGTCCAGCGACACATATTCATCATCGCCAAGATTCTTGGAATCATGGCGGCCCTCACGGTCTTCTGCGTCATCACAGGCATTGCAACCCTCATCGCACTGCGTGCGGCAACAGACCAGTTCTGGATTGACAACTTCATCTTCTACGGATATTTCGTCGTCATGCTTATCTCCCTTGCTGCGGCGGGAGCCTACAACTACGTGACCCGCTCCTCGTTCTGCAGCGCGGCGGTCTTCGCACTCCTGGTGGGGCTCTTCGTCTTCGCAGTCATCGGGCAGTTCAAGCCCTCCCAGGGCGCACACGTGGGGCTGGCGTTCAGAGTCATCCCCGCACTAGTCCTCGTCGTATTCTCATGCTGGTCCATGAGCACCATGGCGACTGCATTCTCCACCAGGCTCCGCCTCGTTCCAAATCTCCTGCTCTGCGGTGCAATCTTCCTCCTGGGACTCATGAGCGACTACCTCATCGGACGCAACACCAAGGAACCATGGCAGAGAACCCCGCCTCCAGGCAAGGAACAACTCTGGGTTGCACAATACGACTTCTCGCCAAAGGAACTGGCAAACATCGAAGAGTGGAACGCGCCACAGAAAATCGAAGACTTCGCAGACTTCGTCGTCTGGACAGACAACGCGGCCACAAGCCCCGCTCTGCCTGGACTCGGGGACGCGCCGGAAAGCGCGTGGACCGACGCAAATGGATGGAAGAAGAATGTCAACGACCTGGGCAACCGGGCGCAAAGGCTCGGAGCATACTCCACAAAGACCGGGACATGGAAGTACTACTTCCTGGGTGACTACGCCGACTCTAAGCGGCAGCAGGGGGCGGACTTCAACGCCCTGATCTTCAGGCGCTCCGTCAACCCGCCGAAGATGCCCGCAGGAGGAACATACTACAGCCCCCTGCCCTCCAGCGGAAACTGGATCGCAAACGCATTCTACGCCGCAATCCCCAACTGGCAGCTCTTCTGGATGGCCGACGCACTCTCCAGCCAGGACTTCGACTCGTCAGTCCATAACCGCGAGGCATCACTCCCGCCAGTCTACATGGGATACAGCATCGCATACGTCATAGCGATGAATGCACTCCTGACACTGCTCGCAATCCTGCTCTTCTGGAACCGCGAGGCAGGAAAGCAGATCGTCTAACCAACACTGCACGAAAAAGCCAGGCAGGCAATACCAACATTTCACGCCCACGCTATAAAACAGCGCGGGCTTTTTCTTAAACCACATACAGGACAAATCCAGACAATGTCGGACAAGAATTTCTATCTTACCACCCCCATCTACTACGTGAACGACAAGCCCCACATTGGCCATGCGTACACCACAATCCTGGGTGACGTGCTCTGCCGATGCCACAGGCTTCTTGGAGAGCCGGTCCATTTCCTGACAGGGACGGACGAGCATGGCCAGAAGGTCGAGCAGGCCGCCCGCAAGAACGGCACCGACCCGCTCACCCACTGCGACAAGTATGTCGTCCGCTTCCAGGAGCTTTGGAAGCGCCTTGGCATCAGCAACGACGACTTCATCCGCACCACCGAGCCCCGCCACACCGTAGTCGTCCAGAAGATTCTCCAGGATCTCTGGGACAGGGGTCTGATCTACCAGTCCGACTACAAGGGCAACTACTGCGTCGGATGCGAAAGATACTTCACCGACAAGGATCTCCAGGACGGATGCTGCCCCGACTGCGGCAGAAAGGTCGATGTCCTCGTGGAGAAGAACTACTTCTTCAGGATGAGCCAGTTCCAGCAGCGCCTCATCGACCACATCAACGCAAACCCGGACTTCATCCGCCCCGCAAACCGCCGCCAGGAGACCCTCGGCTTCCTGAAGCAGCCCCTTGACGACCTGTGCATCTCACGGTCAAAGTCGCGGCTCTCCTGGGGAATCGAACTGCCCTTCGACAAGGACTATGTGACATACGTCTGGTTCGACGCACTCGTCAACTACATTTCCGCAGTGGGATATCTTTCCGACGAGGAGACCTTCAAGACCTGGTGGCCCGCCAACTTCCACCTCATCGGAAAGGACATCCTCACCACCCACTCGGTCTACTGGCCCACAATGCTCATGGCAATGGACCTGCCCCTGCCAAAGACAATCTTCGCGCATGGATGGTGGCTCATCGCAGAACAGAAGATGTCCAAGTCCGTCGGAAATGTCGTCAATCCAATGGACATGGCGGACAAGTATGGCGTGGACGCGCTCAGATACTTCCTCATGGCGGCAATGTCCCTCGGGCAGGACGCCAACTTCTCCGAGGAGGGTTTTGTCACACGCTACAATGCAGACCTGGCGAACAACCTCGGAAACCTCCTCTCCAGAATGTGCACCATGGCTGTCAAGAATTTCGACGGAGTCCTCCCCGCCGCCACCGAGCCCACCGATGCGGAAAGGGAGATGGTCGAAGCATGCCACAACGCCTCGCGCAGCTGGGAAAACGCAATCGTAAACATGCAGCTTGACCGTGGAATCGCCGACATCATGGCCGCCGCAACCAACAGGTACTTCGATGCAATGAAGCCCTGGGCGATGGCTAAGGCCGGCGACACCGAGGGTCTCGGCAGGGTCCTGCGCAATACCGCCGAGGCGCTGCGGGTCGTCAGCGGGCTTCTCTACCCTGTCATGCCCTCGAAGATGACCGAGTTAAGGCGCGCCATCGGCCTTCCCGAAGAGGAGCTTGTCCCCTCGATGTCCAAACTCGAGCAGTGGAACCTCCTCCCCGACGGCGCGAAGGTGACCGTGGTCGAGGGTTCGCTCTTCCCCAGAATCAAGTTTGAAGGCTAGGACACGCCATGTTCCAAAAACAGCCCATCGACGTAGCGGCATACATCTGGCCGGCATACACCGGAGACGAACCGCGTTCACGCATCTTCTGGCCGGAAGGCATCGGCGAATGGGAGTCCGTCAAGAACTCCACACGCAAAACCCCGGACTACCACTGGAAGCGCAAGCCCCTCTGGGGATATGTCAACGAGGCAGACCCACGCGTGATGGAGATGGAAATCAACGCGGCGGCAGACCACGCCGTGAATGTCTTCATCTACGACTGGTACTGGTTTGACAGAAGGCCATTCCTCGAACAATGCCTGGACAACGGATTCCTCAAGGCCGAAAACCGCGACAGGATGAAGTTCTTCGTCATGTGGGCAAACCACAATGCAAACTACGTCTGGGACAAGCGTAACTCAGATCTGCCAAATGCCTGGGAGACAATCGTCTGGCGCGG
>URJM01000031.1 GCA_900548225.1 uncultured bacterium | reverse complement strand
AAGCCTGTCATAGCGGGCGGCCAGAAGGGACGGGGCGACAAGCACGCGTTCCATCGGCCATTGTGTCAGAAGTCGGTTCGACATCGCTCTCTCAGAAAAAAGGGGGAAAAGGTGAAAAACAGGGCAAGCGAGGCGGGTACGCAAAAAAGACGGCCACGAAATAGCCGTGGCCGTCTTGATCGTGAATGAAACCAGTGACAGATGGCCCGTCGGCTTGATTCAACCGGCGGAGACCGCCAGGATCCCCGCCGTCGGCATCCAGACCATCACTAGGGCTTGACCACCTTGCCAGAACGCAGGCATGCGGTGCAGACCGTCATGCGCTTCACGCCGCCATTGACGACCGCGCGGACGCTCTTCAGGTTCGGCTTGAACTCGCGCTTGGTGTTCTTCACCACGTGCATACCGATGCCGCCCTTCTTCTTGGCAAGACCACGACGGGTGATGTGACCGCCGCTGGTCTTGTGCTTGCCGCAAATCTCGCAGATTGCTGCCATGATAAATACCTCGCTTTGCTAATGGTTTTGATTACTCAAAGAACAGAATGAAAAATGGTGGGATGGACGGGACTCGAACCCGTGACCACTGCATTAAAAGTGCAATGCTCTACCGACTGAGCTACCATCCCGAAAGTCGCGGCGCATAATTTACACGCCTTGGCACTCCTCGCCCGCGGAAAGACAAGCTTTCCACAAGAAAGGCTGGGCTGGCAAAGTGCATAATATACCCCTCCCGCCACGCTTTTCCAAGCAAAGGCACAAGCCACAGGCTCCATACCCTAAATTATATTCTGACACAAGACGACACCCACCCCGCGCACTGGCGGTGGGCAACTACGGAGAAACCACGATGATGAAGAATATCCTAGTACTGGGCGTGACGGGGTCGATCGCCGCATACAAGGCGGCCGAACTGACAAGCCGCCTGCGCCAGGAAGGCGTGGAGACGCATGTCATCATGACGGAGGCCGCCACAAGGCTCGTGGCGCCGCAGACCTTCCTCACCCTCTCGAAAAACCCGGTGACGGTCTCGCTGTGGGACGCGCCGACATGGAAGCCGCGCCATATCGAACTCGCACTCGAGACAAAGGCGCTCCTCATAGCGCCGGCCACGGCGGACATCCTCGCAAAGATGGCAAATGGAATCGCCGACGACGCGCTGTCCACATTCTGCCTCTCGCACGAGGGCACGGTAATCGTCGCCCCCGCAATGAATCCAAGAATGTGGCGGCACCCGGCCACCAGGGAAAACTGCCGGATACTCAGGGAACGGGGAGTCAGGTTCGTGGGCCCCGTCGAAGGACATGTCGCATGCGGAGAGGAAGGCGAAGGACGGATGGCGGAGGTAGACGATGTCTTCAACGCCGCAATGGAGGCAATGAAGGAGTAGCCGACACGCCCTCCCCCGAAAACGATGACGCTCCTACCCGAAAGCATATTGACGCCCGTTCTGGACAGAAACGTGCCGCGGCCCGCCTTCTTCCTGGACAGGGACGACACGCTCATCCCGGACGTGCCCTATTTGAGCGACCCAGGGCGCGTCGAGTTATATCCTCTTGCAGTAGAAGGACTTATAATGCTCAGAAACGCAGGCTACCGCCTGATTCTCCTGAGCAACCAGTCTGGCATAGGACGCGGCCTGTTCACGCGCGAACAGCTCAAGGCCGTCCACGCACGGCTTCAGAGCCTGCTCGCAGCGCAGGGAGTCAGCCTGGACGCGGCGTATTTCTGCCCCCACGCCCCGCAGGAGAATTGCCCGTGCCGCAAGCCGGCCACCGGTCTGCTGGAGGCGGCGTGCCACGACTTCCCGACGATATTGGAGGGCTCCGCAATGGCGGGGGACAGGGAGGCGGACATCCTGCTGGGCAGAAACGCCGGCATCGCCGCAATCCAGATACTTGCGCCCGGCAGGGAGCGCATTGAAGGTGCCGACTACGCGGCGACGGACCTGGCGGACGCCGCCGCATGGCTGCTTGGCCGCAGGAAGGGCGGCGCAAGGTGAGCGACTGGACCTCAAGATTCAGCGACTGGGCGAAGGAAGACCTCGGAAAGCCAGTCACCCAGATCGTCCTGCACGAGAAGAGCCTGGCGGGAATCGGAATGGTGCGCGCCCTGGGAAGCATACCCTCCGGTGCGATGCTTGTCGCCGTCAGCGACGAGGCGCTCCTGGAGACACTCTCCTCGACTCTGCCGGCCTACCAGGAGCTCATCGGGGACAAGCGCCCAATCATCCCCATCCCCGCGGTCAATCTTGGGCGCAGGCAGTGGATTCCCGAAAACGAGTCCGCCAGAAGCGCGGCGCTCCAGGAGGCAATCTCAGGAACCCCGGCAATCTTCATATCCAGCGCAAGCACGCTGCTCTCCCAGACCCTCGCGCCGGCCGCCTTCAAAAAGAAGAGCTTCTCGCTTAAACTCCACCAGAAAATCTCAATGGAGGAACTGGCGAAGCAACTCGTCGAACTGGACTATGACAACGAGTTCGAGGCAAATACGCCCGGGGAATTCGCACGCCGCGGCGGAATCATGGACATCTATTCCCCCCTCTACGCGGACCCGGTCCGACTCGAGTTCTGGGGAGACGAAATCGACTCGATGAGGTTCTACTCCGCGGCCACACAGCGCTCCACACAGGAAATCTCAGAATTCAAGGTGACGCCGCGGGGCGCCGCAATCATCGACTCCGCGCCGGGGGAGACGACACGCGTCCACGAATACTTCCCGAAGGAGACCCCCTTCGTGCTTGTGCTGCCCGACTCAATCGAAGACCACCTCGAGGAGTTCTCCGGGCAGGAGGACGCGCTCGGGAGCTGGCAGGAATACGTCTCCTCAATGCGGAACGCCCTCCGCATCGAAGAGCCTCCGCTGCTGGACAACGGGCGCAGGGGAAACCTGGGGCGCCCCGAACTTGACGTCGCCGCCATCGGCGATGAACTCTTCCCCGCCATCAGCGAGGACGAGGCGGACGGGGTGGCGCTCTGGCACTGGCAGCAGCTCAAGGAGGCGCTGAAACGCTGGAATGGAAGCGGCTACGAGATTGTGGCGTGCTGTTCCGGCGACGGCGAACTGGAGCGCCTGAAGGAGCTGATTTCCCAGGACGCGGAGGTTTCGGCGCTGCCGTTGCACCTGGAGCACCGCGAACTGTCCATGGGATTGCTTTTCCCGAGGCAGAAGCTGGCGTTGCTTAGCGACCAGGAGCTCTTCGGGCGCCAGCCTGTCAAGCGCCGCCACCGCCATGTCGAATACAACTACGAGCGTTCAGGCGGCCAGGAGTTCCTCGAGCTGGAGGAGGGCTCCCTCGCCGTCCACCTCAACCACGGCATCTGCCGATTCCACGGCATCCACACAATGGAGTGCGATGGTGAGAAGATAGAGGCGATGGAGCTGGAGTTCGCCGACGAGGCGCGGCTCTACGTCCCCCTCGAGGAGTCCCGGCTTGTCAGCAGATATGTAGGCGGCGGCAAGGTGGAGCCCCAGCTTTCGAAGCTTGGCGCGTCCATCTGGGCTCGCAAGAAGGAGGAGGCCGAACACGCCGCCTGGGATTTGGCGGCGGAACTGCTTCGCATCGAGGCGATGCGTTCCTCCTCGGAGGGGTGCCAGTTCAAGCCCGTCCCGGACTGGGAACGCTCCTTCGCGGCCTCATTCCCATACGAGCCGACTCCCGACCAGCAGGAGGCCATTGACGCATGCATGGCGGACATGGAGGCGCAAAAGCCAATGGACAGGCTCCTCTGCGGCGACGTGGGATACGGCAAGACCGAGGTTGCGCTGCGGGTCGCATTCCGCGCCGTCATGAACGGGAAGCAGGTCGCCGTCCTGGTGCCGACAACCGTCCTGGCGCAACAGCACTACCAGACATTCCTGGCGCGCTTCAGGGAATTCCCGGTGCACGTCGAAATGCTCAGCCGCTTCAAGTCCCCCGCCGAGCAGCGGCAGACGCTGCGCAATCTCGAGGAGGGCAGGACCGACATCATAATCGGCACCCACAGGCTCATCTCCAAGGATGTCCACATCCCGCGCCTCGGGCTTCTGATTATCGACGAGGAGCAGCGCTTCGGCGTCAAGCACAAGCAACGCCTCAAGGCGCTGCGCGCGTCACTCGACATCCTCACCATGAGCGCCACCCCAATCCCCCGCACGCTCTACATGTCGATTTCGGGGCTCCGGAACCTCTCCACCATCATGACAGCCCCCACCAACCGGCTCTCCGTGCGGACCGTGGTCGCCAACTTCGACAAGGAGCTGATCCGCCAGGCGATTACCCAGGAGGTCGAGCGCGGCGGCCAGGTGTTCTTCCTCTACAACCGCGTCCGCACAATCGAGAAGATCCGCGAGACGCTCCAGGAGCTCGTCCCCCAGGCGTCATTCGCGGTGGCGCATGGTCAGATGAAGCCCGACGAACTGGAGGAGGTGATGACACGCTTCGTGAAGGGGGAAATCGACGTACTCATCTCCACGACCATCATTGAAAGCGGAATCGACATACCGAACGCGAACACAATCATCGTCGACCGCGCGAACCGATTCGGCCTCTCGGAACTCTACCAGCTGCGTGGGCGCGTCGGAAGGCATTTCAGGCAGGCATACGCATATATGCTTCTGCCCCCAATGGGCGCCCTGCCCTCCAATGCCCGCGAGAGAATGGCCGCGATTCGGCGCTTCACACATCTCGGCGCCGGCTTCCGGCTCGCAATGAAAGACCTCGAAATCCGCGGCGCGGGAAACCTCCTGGGGCAGGAGCAGTCGGGGCATATCGCCGCAGTCGGCTTCGACCTGTATTGCCAGCTGCTCAAGGACTGCGTCGCAAAACTCCAGAAGCAACCCTCGCTCCAGAGACGCCACCTGGACGTCGAGCTGGACATGGTCTGCCAGTCCCAGACCCCCGTCAACGGCAAGGCAATCGCCTCCATTCCCTCCGCATACATCGAGGACCCAGGCGCAAGGCTTGCCGCATACAGGCGCTTCCAGGAGCTTGCCACCCCCGAGGAGGTCGACCAATACGGCAAGGAGCTGTGCGACAGGTTCGGGACGCTCCCCGCCTCGGTCGAGAACCTCCTCTGCGTCCACCGCATCGAGAACATCGCCCGCAACAAGAACCTCGTGCGCCTTTCGGCCAAGAAGGGGCGCCTTGTCGCCGAAACCCCGAAGGGGCTCTACCGCGTGGGGGGGCAAATCCCCGTCCTCGTCTCCCGTTCACCCGAAAAGCAGCTTGCCGAAATCGAGGCGCATCTGCTCGCCATGCCGAAATTCTAGGAGGGAACCACAATGAAAGTCCACAAGGAATGGGAGGAGGCAACCCTGGAGGCGGCCGCGGCGGCGCTTTCCGGCGGCGGCGTCCTGGTCGTCCCCACGGAGACAGTCTACGGCATCATGACGCGCTGGGGGAGCGACTCAGGGCGCGAAAGGATTTACGCACTGAAACACCGGCCCCAGAACAAGCTCCTGCAGATGCTTGCGCCCTCCGTCGAGGCAGCCGTCCGCGCCGGCGTCAAGCCCTCCGCCGACCTGGATAGGCTTGCGGAGAGATTCTGGCCCGGCCCCCTCACGGTCGTCGTGGAGGGAAGCACGCCGGGGGAGACAATCGGGCTGCGAATCCCAGACCACCCATTCCTCCTGAAGATGCTGGAGACCGCGGGCTGCGTCGCGGCGGCCACAAGCGCAAACCTGTCAGGAACCCCGCCGGCAGTCAATGTGGAGGACGCACTCGCCGGGCTGGACGGCGAACCGGACTTCGCCGTCGACGGCGGCGTCATCACGGTCACTGGCGGCAAGGCGTCCACGGTCGTCTCAATCGTAGGCGGGAAGGATGCCCTGAAGGTCATACGCGAAGGAGTTGTGACTGCAGACGACATCAGAAAAGTCCTGGAATGACCGCTTGACATCCGTGGACGGATTACAGTACGCGGCATGACGAAAGAGATGTCCGGCACATTCCGATTTTTTGAGTATCAGTGGTTTATCCGTTGATGCCCGTGATGTGTGCCTGGATAGGATTTTGACGAGAGCAGAGACGGATCGGTGATTCGATTCCGTCTTTTTTTGTTTTAGAGCCATGGCCGCATTCGGAGGAAGGACTTCGACTGCGGCCTTTTTTTTGACAGGAGATTACTCAGAGATGATGCAGGAAATCGACCTCAAGTCCCCCGAGGAGCTTTGTGCGGAGTTGCCGCTGGCTCCGGGTATGAAGGAGAATCTGGCGAGGTGCCGGCAACAGGTGCGCGACATCGTGTCGGGAAAGGACCGGCGGATGCTCGTCATTGCGGGGCCATGCTCGATACACGACCCTGACGCGGCCGTCGAATACGCGCGCCGCCTTGCCGACCTCTCGAAGAGGGTCTCCGGAGAAATCCTGCTCGTCATGAGGGCATACTTCGAGAAGCCGCGCACAACCCTCGGCTGGAAGGGGCTGATCTACGACCCGGACCTCAATGGCGAATGCAACATCGCCAAGGGAGTCCGGCTGGCGCGCAGGCTCCTCCTCACGCTGGCGGAGATGGGAGTCCCCACGGCCACCGAACTGCTCGACCCCGCAACGGCGGGATACATCGCCGACCTCATCTCATACGCGGGAATCGGGGCGAGGACAACCGAGTCGCAGCCACACCGACAGATGGCCAGCGCGTTGGATGTCCCAGTCGGATTCAAGAACGGAACCGACGGCTCGATACAGGTCGCCATCGATGCAATCTGCACGGCCGCATCCCCCCATAGCTACCTCGGACTGCTCAGCAATGGACACAGCGGAATTGTCAGGACCACGGGAAACCCCTACGGACACCTCGTGCTGCGCGGCGGGGCAAACGGCGAAAACTACTACGCAAGCTCCATTGCGGAAGCCCAGGAGAAGCTGAAGAACGCCGGCCTCAGGCCGATGGTGCTTGTCGACTGCAGCCACGGCAACTCCCGCAGGGACTACACGCGCCAGCATATCGTCTTCGAAGATGTCCTTGACCAGCGGCTTGACGGCAACACGGGCATCCTCGGCATGATGCTGGAAAGCAACCTGAAGGAGGGCAGGCAGCCAATCGCCCCAGGCACAAGGCCCGATGGCGGCATTTCGGTCACGGATGCCTGCATTGGATTCGAGGAGACCGAGGCGCTCGTGCTGGACGCAGCCATGAAGCTGCGCTCCGCCGCGGCCGCATCGGGCATCCGCCGGAGCAAATGCGTGGCATACCTCGGCCCATCCGCCACATTCTCCCATATCGCCGCGCTCAGGCACTTCGGCGACGGGGCGGAATACAGGTCCTGCAACAGCATCGGCGCCGTCCTCTCGGCAGTCGAGGGAGGCCTATGCGAATATGGCGTCATCCCCGTCGAGAATTCATCTGAGGGGCTTGTGAGCGGGTCGCTTGACATGCTCGCGGCCTCGCCGCTGAAGGTCTACGGCGAAGTCGCCATGGAAGTGCACCAGTGCCTCCTCGGCAATCTGCCAAAGGACAAAATCAAGGTCATCTACAGCCACGCGCAGTCCCTCGGGCAGTGCCGCCGGTATCTTGAGAGGAACTACCCGAATGTCGAAGCCATCACAGCCCCCTCAAACGCACGCGCCGCGGAACTGGCCGCACGCACGGAGGGCGCCGCGGCAATCGCAAGCAGGGAGGCGGGAAGACTCTACGGGCTCAAAGTCCTCGAGGAAAACATCGAGGACAGGGCCGACAATGTCACCCGGTTCTTCATTCTCGCAAAACACGAGAACGACTCCGAAAGGCACGACAGGTGCTGCCTCTGCTTCACCGCGCGGGACAAGGTGGGTGCGCTCTACGATACGCTGAAGCCCTTCAAGGAGGCGAACCTCTCCCTCTCAATGATCGAAAGCAGGCCCTCCGGAAAGGGACGGTGGAGATACCGCTTCTTCGTCGAGGTCGACTGCGGGCTGCAGGACAGGAGGATGCCCAGGGTGCTTGAGGAGCTCGAACGCGAGGCGGACGAAGTCCACGTAATCGGCTCCTTCAAGGCGGCGGAGGATGTCGCCTAGGGGATGCCTCCGCAAGACCCCGTCGGCGCACGCCGGCGCAATACTTGCACAACCTGGAGTTTTTTTGCCTTTTTCGCCTAAAATCCGCAAATTCAGTGGCATAGTACAAGCCATTCCTGAAATCGCTTGGTTTCGGATTTCTGCATCCGCCGTTTTTCAACAATTCAAACAAGGAGGGCTAAGACAATGAACAAGTTCTACACCGCGATCATAGCCGTAATCTCCACCGTTCTCATCTTCTCTGTAGGCTGCTGTAAAAAGCCTTCGGATCCCACAGTGATCCGCGTGGCGGCCTCCATCACTCCCCATGCGGAGATCCTGGAGCAGGCAAAGCCCATCATGGCCGAAAAGGGATTCACCCTGATTATCCAGGCCTTCGAGGACTATGTCCAGCCCAACCTGGTTGTCGAAAGCGGCGAGTTCGACGCCAACTACATGGAGCACGTCCCGTACATGAACTCCATCAACAAGGAGAAGAACCTGCACCTGGTCAACGCCGGCGGAATCCACTACGAGCCCTTCGGAGTCTACCCCGGAAAGAAGGCCTCCCTTGACGCACTGGCAGACGGCGACTCCATCGCCGTCCCCAACGACACCACCAACGAGGCGCGCGCACTGCTCCTGCTGGCCGACAACGGAGTCATCACCCTCCGCGAGGGCGCCGGACTCACGGCCACCAAGCGGGATATCGCAAGCTACTCGAAGAAAATCGACATCGTCGAACTCGAAGCCGCACAGATCCCGCGCATGCGCAGCGACTTCGCGCTGGTGGTCCTGAACGGCAACTACGCACTGCAGGCCGGACTCTCCGTCGGGCGTGACGCAATCGTCGCCGAAAAGTCCGACTCCGAGGCCGCCAAGACATACGTGAACATCATCGCAGTCAAGGACGGCAACCAGGACGCCCCCGCCGTCAAGATGCTCGTCGAAACCCTGAAGAGCCAGCCCGTCCGCGACTTCATCGAAAAGAAGTACGACGGAGCAGTCGTCCCATTCAACTAGCAAAAACCATCCCCTCGCGGGGAAGCACAGTCCGCAGCCGGCAGCAACGATGGACGGCTGCGGATTGTCTGTCTTCCAAAACCGCCGGGAACAACCACCTTTTCCTTCCCTGAATGACGGAGGCAACCAAGAACAATCCAGAGGCAATCATAAGCGTGCGGAATCTCGTGAAGGAATTCCGCACCGAAAGCGGGGTGTTCCGCGCGATTGACGACATCTCCTTCGATGTCAAACAAGGCGCGGTCTACGGGGTCATCGGGCTCTCGGGGGCCGGCAAGTCCACCCTTGTCCGATGCCTGAACCTGCTCGAAAAGCCCACCAGCGGCACGGTGACGGTCAACGGCCTGGAACTGGGGGGCCTCAGCTCCGCCGAACTGAGGCACGCACGGCGCGACATCGGGATGATCTTCCAGGGCTTCAACCTGCTCATGCAGAGAAACGTCATCGGAAACGTCCTCTTCCCGCTCGAGATTTCAGGCGTCCCCAGAAGGGAGGCGCTCAGGAAGGCAGCGGAAATGCTGGAGGTCGTCGGACTTTCCGACAAGGCAAAGGCATACCCCGCACAACTCTCCGGCGGACAACGCCAGAGGGTCGCAATCGCAAGAGTCCTCGCCACAAACCCGAAGATCATACTCTCGGACGAGGCCACATCCGCGCTCGACCCGCAGACCACGTCCTCGATCCTGCACCTCCTCAAGGACCTCAACACGCGCTTCGGAATCACAATCATCGTCATCACACACGAAATGAGCGTCATCCGCGAAATCTGCACGGATGTCGCAGTCCTGGACAATGGACGGATTGCCGAAAGCGGTTCTGTGGACCAGATATTCAGGGCGCCGCAGACCGCGGCCGCAAGGCGGCTCGTCCTCCCCGACAACTCCTCAATCCCCGTCGAGGAAATCCGCAGCGGCCGCAAGGTGCGCATCACCTTCACGGGGCTCACCGCATTCGAGCCAATCCTCGGCAATATCATGATCGAATGCCGGGCGCCGCTTAACATCCTTTACGCGTCCACAAAGACGATGAACGGGCGCGCCGTCGGCGAAATGATCGTCCAACTCCCCGACGACCCAAAGCTCTCTTGCAAGTTCTGGGACTACTTCGTATGCAAGGGACTGAATCCGCAGGAGGTCGAGTACACGAATGGATAGATTCTTCTCACAACTCGCCCTGCAGCTGCATCTCACCAGCGACGGGCCCTTCGCAGACCTCATCGGACTCATCACCGCGGGAACATTCGAGACGCTGTACATGACACTGGTCTCGACGCTCTTCGCATATCTCCTCGGAATCCCAATCGGGATCTTCCTGACACTTACTGACAAGCAGGGACTCTGCCCCAACAGGCCAGTCTACCGCGTCCTGGACGTCTCATGCAACCTGCTCCGCAGCGTCCCCTTCATCATCCTCCTGGTTGTCATCATCCCCTTCACCAGATTCCTGGTTGGCAAGAGCTACGGCTCCACCGCCACCATCGTCCCGCTCGTCATCTCCGCCGCCCCCTTCGTGGGGCGCATGGTCGAATCCTCTCTGAAGGAGGTCGACCGTGGAGTCGTGGAGGCCGCCGAGAGCATGGGCGCCAGCATCCGGCAGATCATCTTCAAGGTGCTGCTCCCCGAGGCCAGGACCTCTCTCCTCATCGGAGTCACAATCACCGTCGGTACCATCCTCGGATACTCGGCAATGGCGGGGGCTGTCGGAGGCGGCGGGCTCGGAGACATCGCAATCCGATACGGATACCACCGATACGAAATGTCAATCATGCTGGTGACGCTTGTCCTGCTCGTGGGAATCGCACAAATCCTCCAGACCACGGGAATGAAGCTCGCCGCAAAATTCGACCGCAGGCAACGCTAGCGGGCCGCATACTGCAAACACCACCGCATAGACTACATTAAGTCCTTGTTTTTCATGACGCCGCATGCTTCGGATCATCTGCCGAACACCACTGAAGACGGCGATCCTTTCCAAGTCGCAACCCACTGACACAATACTCGACCATGAAAAAATTCTTCGCGCTTTTCCTGGCGGCAGTCTTCTGCTGCGGAATGCTGAGCAGCTGCGGTTCCAAGGAGCCCGTCAGCAAGATTGACAAAATCAAGAAGGCCGGCAAGCTCGTCGCCTACACCAACCCCGAATTCCCGCCGTATGAATACGTCGGCGAGGGCGGAGTCATCACCGGCTCCGAAATGGAACTCGTCCGCGCAATCGCGAAAAAGCTGGGCGTCGAGGCGGAAATCGTCTCCGCCGAGTTTGACTCAATCATCGGCACAATCGTCACCGGCAAGGCCGACATCGGCGCAGCCGGCTTCACCATCACCGAGGAACGCATGCGTGCGGTGGACTTCTCGGTTCCCTTCATCCGCTCCGTCCAGTACCTCATCGTCCCCGAGGAATCAGGCATCAAGACCGTCGAGGACCTCGCCGGAAAGCGCATCGGCGGACAGCAGGGCACCACGGGCATGATGATGATCGAAGACTGCGTGGCCAGCGGACTCCTGAAGGACACCGGCGCCGTCGCCAAGCAGTTCAACAACGCGCCCGACGCGACTGTCGCAATGAAGAGCGGGCAGATTGACGCCGTCGTCATCGACGACCTCGTCGCAAAGTCCCTCGCAAACAAGAACCCCGGCTACGTCGCAATCCCGCTCGTCAAGGCAGACGGTGAAGGGCTTGACGCCCCCGAGGAGTTCGGCATCGCAGTGGCGAAGGGCAACGACGACCTGCTCGCCCTCATCAACGAGGTCATCGCAGAGGCCCGCCTCAATGGATGGATTGAAATCTGGCAGCTCGAACACTACAACAAGACTGCCCAGTAAGAGGTTCGGCTGAAATAGCAGAGCCTACTCTCCCGCGGGAGTAAGACGCCGGCATAATGCGCCGCGCCACGACTCCCGCATCCATGGATGGACGGGGGGCGCAAACCAAGGCGCCTCCCGCCATCTCGTTTTGACAAGGCGCCATCATCGACAGGGCGCGCCACAATACACACGAATTTTTTCCAGCACCTAGAAGGCAATGGATTTCTCCTGGCTACAAAGCGCATTCACGCGGACATTCCTTGACGATGACAGGTACAAGCTCTTCGTGCAAGGCTTCCAGAACACGATCAAAATCACGGTCGGGGCCCTCGTCATCGGCGTCCTGATCGGACTCCTGGTCGCAGTCCTGCGCGTATATGTCTACCAATGCCAGCCACAACCCTTCTGGAAGTCTCTCAAGAATTTCCTCAAGACGGGCAGGCTCTTCTGGCTTAGACACGCCGGGCTCAAGCTGCTCGACGGGTTCCTGTATCTCTATCTGACAATCTTCCGCGGAACCCCGGTCCTGGTCCAGCTGATGATATGGGCATTCGTAATCCTCCCGACAATCGAAGGCTCGCTGGTGGCAGTCGTCGCATTCGGAATCAACTCCGGGGCATACGTGGCTGAAATCGCACGCGCCGGAATCATGGCCGTCGACAGAGGACAAACCGAGGCCGGACGCTCCCTCGGACTCTCCGCCTGGACAACCATGCGCCTCATCGTCCTCCCACAGGCCTTCAAGAACGTGCTCCCGGCACTGGGCAACGAACTGATCTCGCTGCTCAAGGAGACATCGGTCGTCGGATATATCGCGATCATCGACATCACGAAGGCCGCCGCACTCGTCCGCGCCAGGACCTTTGACGCGTTCTTCCCGCTTCTCTGCATCGCGGCAATCTACCTGATTCTGGTGGTCATTCTCAGTATGCTTCAGAGGAGGCTCGAAAGATATCTCCAGCAGAGCGAACGCAGGAACGCATAGCCCATGGCAACGGAGAAACAGGAGCATATCATGAGCGAAGATGTCATCAGCAAACCCAATGCCGGCGGAGACGAGGCAATCCGCGTGGAAGGACTCCGCAAGAGCTTCGGAACGCATCTCGTCCTCAAGGGAATCGACGACGTAATCCGCAAGGGCGAAAAGGTGGTCGTAATCGGCCCGTCGGGCTCGGGGAAGTCCACCTTCCTGAGGTGCCTGAACCTGCTTGAGACGCCTACCGAGGGCCGAATCTTCGTCCACGGCACGGAAATCACAAACCCAAAGTGCCGCATCGACACTGTCCGCCGACACATGGGAATGGTATTCCAGCACTTCAATCTCTTCCCGCACATGACGATTCTCCAGAATATCACCCTGGCACCTGTCAAGACGGGGCTGATGAAGGCAAAGGACGCACAGGAGAAGGCGCTCGGACTCCTCAAGAGAATCGGACTGCCCGAAAAGGCCAACGAGTATCCTGGAATGCTCTCGGGGGGACAAAAGCAGCGCGTCGCAATCGTCCGGGCACTCGCCATGAATCCAGATGTAATGCTCTTTGACGAACCCACCAGCGCCCTCGACCCCGAAATGGTCGGAGAGGTCCTCTCCCTAATGAAGGAACTGGCCGACGCGGGCATGACGATGGTGGTGGTCACCCACGAAATGGGCTTCGCACGGGAGGTGGGGACCAGGGTCTGCTTCATGGACGACGGGAAGATCAAGGAGCAGAATTCCCCGGAGGAGTTCTTCGCGCATCCCCAGCATCCGCGGCTGAAGGATTTCCTGGCGAAGGTCCTCTAGCCCCGGATCAGCACTCCCCTCCACGACAGCCACACGCCGCCACACGGCGACTCCGCACTCCCGGTATTGTGGGAGCCCGACACGCCAGACGACGGCCATGGCAACAAGCATGCCACGCGTACACGGCGCGCCTAAATGCCGAGTATGTGCCCAGATTGCGACGCCACAAGAAAACACTTTTCCATGGTCTGAAATGAAGAGCTTCCTCGAAAAACACTTCAAGGGTCCAGGCGGCATCTATCCGCTGCTGGTGATTGCCTTCCCGATGTTCCTGTCGTGTGTCTTCGACATGCTGATGATGTTCATCGACAGGCTCTTCCTTTCCAGGGTCGGCATCGTCCACCAGGCCGCTGCCATGGGGGGCGGCGTCACCAGCTGGAGCGTCACCGCCTTCTTCGCCGGCGTTGTCGGATACGCATCCGCCCTGGTGGCACAATACTACGGCGCACAGCGCAAGGCAGACTGCCTCCGCATCATCCGACAGGCAATCCTGCTCGCCATCGTCAGCTACCCGCTGGTCCTGCTGGTGCACCTGATAGTCATCAAGCTGAATGTCTTCGGAACACACGCGCCAGAGGAAATCGTCCTCGAAACCAGATACTACTGGTATATGGGCTTCGGCGCAATCATCTCGCTGATTAGGTTCGCGCTGGGCTCGTTCTACATCGGGATTGGACGAACAAAGATAATCCTCCTGGCAAATGTCCTCGCGCTCTTTGTCAATATCTTCGCAAACTGGATCCTGATCTTCGGAAAGCTCGGATGCCCCGCCCTCGGACTCGACGGCGCCGCAATCGGAACACTCCTGGCGGCTGCATCCACCGCAATGGTCCTCGTCGTGGGATACCGCAGAATCAGAAGAACCCCGGAATGGGACCTGCCGGTCGGCGAATTCTTCCAGCCGGACAAGTTCAAAAAACTCATCAAATACGGAGTCCCACAGGGAGTCGAAAACATCCTCGGGACAATCTGCTTCACCATCGTCGTCTCAAGCTTCCATAGCTACGGGACGGAGGTCGCTTCCGCAATCACCATCGTGTATAGCTGGGACGGATTCTCCTTCCAGCCACTACTCGGAATCCAGGTCGGCGTCACCGCACTCGTGGGACAGGCCATGGGACAGCGAAACCCGAAAATCGCCGAAAGAAGCGCAATCTCCGGATTCAAGACCGCAATCGCATTCGCTTTCTTCAACGCACTGGTATTCTCGCTGGCAACCGCTACCCTCGTCAGCGTCTTCGCACCAGAACACGGAGGGCTGGACTACTCGGTCGTCAGGCAACACGCCATCCCAATGCTCAGAATGGCGGCGCTCTATATCGTGACGGACGCAATCCTGCTGGTCTCCGTCGGAGCCCTCCGGGGAGCAGGAGATACGTTCTGGAGCATGTGCATCCACACGGGAAACAATACCATCATCTCCGCCGTCATCCTGCTCTGCGTATATAAATTCCACATGCACCCATACAATGTCTGGATCATTCTCGTCATCCTCTCTATCATCAGCGCATTGACGCTCCTCACCAGATACGCCCTCGGAGGATGGAAGAAACTGCAGATCATCTGATGGACATAAAATATATGGGAGAGTAAACCAATCAGTCAACTCTCCCATATATTTGACAAAAGTAGGGAAAAGGGAGAAGAGGGAAGAGGGTAGTGCCTGGCCACTTTGCAGTGGGCTACCGTTACGGGTCGCACGTGCAGGAGCGCCGTGCGAGGCGCGCCCACGCGCGCCATCCACGCACTACTTTCTCCTCCCTCTTCCCTCTTCCCTTGAAAAAAGCAGTGTGCTTCCGTTACGGGTCGCACGTCAGAAGCGCCGTGCGAGGCGCGCCCACGCGCGCCAACCACGCACTACTTTCTCCTCCCTCTTCCCTCTTCCCTTGAAAAAAGCAGTGGGCTTCCGTTACGGGTCGCACGGCAGGAGCGCCGTGCGAGGCGCGCCCACGCGCGCCAACCACGCACTAATATCTTCTCTCCTCTCTGCAAATCAAGTAGGGAGACGGGGCTTCCCGAGAGGTGAAGCGTTGGCGAAAGCCACTGCAGGCCCACCTCTTAAGGAACATATCGTTTATTACTGCATAACATCTTCATAATCAAGGAGTTAGATACCTTATGGCAACATTCCGGAAACGTTGTGTGCTGGTTCCACGGGAGGGATGCGTCTGGGCAGACAAGATGGTTCTCAACCCCGCGATGGTCGCCGACCCGGATGCTCCCGGGACCATCCACATGCTCTTCCGTGCCACCGGCCCCTATCCCCAGGCGCAGGTTGATGGCAAGCCGCTGCCCTACCCGATTTTCCTCGGATATGGCGTCAGCCATGACAGCGGCGAGAATTGGGAGTTTGACTTCTCCCGCCCCGCCATGTCCCCCCGTCTGGATTTCGACAAGGAGACGTTCCTGAGGAATTCATGCCGCAACCAGAGGATGTTCGACTACGCGAATGGATGCGTGGAAGATCCACGGCTCTTCTACTTCGAGGACGCCTTGTATCTCACGGTCGCATGCCGCGCCTTCCCCCCTGGCCCGTATTGGGACCACGACGACCCAGTCCAGTGCATGCCCGAGTGGGCACGAAATGGCGACCTGGGCAGCGCAGTCACGAGAAACGACACTGTCACCATGCTCTACCGCGTCAACCTGACCAGACTTGCGGCACACGACTATGACAACGCATTCCAGGTCGTCGCCCCCCTGCATCAGCCAGATGTCAGCGACGACCGCGACGTTGTCCTCTTTCCACGGAGGATCCGAATTGGGAACGAGAGGAAAATCGTCTGCATCCACCGCCCAAAATATCCGTGGAACTACGATATCGGCAAGGAGTTGAAGAGCCCCTCCATCTTTTTTGCCGCCGCGGATTCCCTGGAGGACTTCTACCTTGGGAATGTGTCACGCACGGTATTCGCTGTCCCTGAGTTCGAGTGGGAGAGAAACCGCATTGGCGCAAGCTGGGCACCGCTGGAAATCGAGCCGGGACTCTGGCTCTTCCCATACCACGGAAAACAGGACGACCTGGTCGGATACACCCAGTCATTCATGGTCCTGAAGGAGAACGGAACCCTGGACATGGACATCATGTCGCGTCCAGCCGGCAGATTGCTATACGCAGACCAGCCATGGGAACTGGAGGGGGAATTCACCATCCCGTGCCTCTTCACATGCTCGGGCGTGCGTCTCCCGAATGGAAGGCTTCTGATGGGATATGGAGCCGCTGACAAGAAGGTCGGACTGGTCGATACAGATTACAACAAACTCCTCGGGGAACTGTAATTCCCACACACCCTGCCCCACCCCCTTCGCTGAAGGTGTATTTCTCCAGCGAAGGAGGATTCCCCATTACGGGTATTCCACCGTCATGCCGTCGTATCCGACCTCAATGCCATGGGGATTGAAATATGCCTCCAGGTCGGAATGCAGGGAGCGGCCATTGTGGGAGAAGTGGTTGACAATATACCGGGTCTCCTTGCCAACCAGCCCAAGCTGCACTAGGCGGTCGTGAAATTCCAGCGCAAACCTGCCGCCCATGTGATGGTCGCGGTTGTCATTGACCCCAATCGTGCAGTCGGCGATGACGATGCTGAAGCGGGGACGCACCTCCTCCAGCCACTTCCAGGCAGCCTCCGGGGGAATGCCCGTGTCGTTGGCAATCATAAGCCATGAACCACAATGCTTCACCGCATAGAAGACCGCCTCCTCGGGAATGTGGTAGTGGTTGGCGGGAAGCGGATAAAAGACCATCTCCTCTTCAGGCAAGGAAACAGGCTGGAATGGACGCACCAAATGCAGGTCAAGCGTCTTGACGGCTGAAGGACATATCGACCGGCGAATCCGGTCAAGCACGGTGGCACGGCCGTAGATGTTCAATGGGACAACGCAGTCGTGGACAAATCCCTGCTGCCGCATGTCCAACGGAAAGACGTCCAGATGGTCGGTGTGCTCGTGGGTATAGAACAAATGCGTCAGAATCGACGGATCCATTCCAAGCTTCAGTTCCTCGCTCCAGGCGTCTGGCCCATAGTCAATGCGTACACGCTCGTTTAAGGCATAGGATGTGGTCATGCGTATGTTCTTGCCACCCAGCATCCTGGAGGCCTTGCAGATGTCACAGCCACAGAAACGGGCGGGGATGCCCTCCGCCGCCGCACTGCCCATAATCGTGAGAGTACTCATTGTCTATGAAATGTGGATGCCCAGGAAAAAAGACGCCCGAAACGACGCGGCTGCAATAGGACCACCGCCTAGACCCATAATCTATGCGATGAACCAAACGCCGCAAGCACCATCCCACGCCGTACCCGAGCTCCCCTGTTCCTCTGGCGAAGGGGCTAGGTTAATCCATTTCCATCCACAGACCTATTTCCTTCTCACCATCCTGACGGGTCGCCTTTATGCCGAATCCTCTATCAAAGCCCTCTGGCCATTTGTCGACCCCGCATATTTGCTTCTTCCCCCATCCATGTACTCGATATCTAAAATCCACGACACCTCATAAGGGCTGGAAGCATCACCGTATGCCATCTTGCATTTTGAGAAGTTACATGTCCGCAGCCTGTCGACGACCTTGGCGGTCTCCTCCGCATCATAAACATACGCACGAGATCCAGACACGTCGCCGTTTTCATTGAATCGGGACACGATTGACGGTTTCTCAAAGTCGATGACAATGCGGGAGATACCCTTGTCATTCTCCGGCATCTCCACATAGCGGATTTCCTTCAGGGGCTTTCCACCTTGTTCCTTGACGGCGTTGTTTTCCTCCTCCTTTCTGCAGGAGCACAACAACACTCCAGCAAGGAACAGCATTGAAATCATGGCGAATGCAATCCTGTAGCTTATCTTCCTCCTTACTGCAGGGATTTGCTTCTGTCCGCGGGCACGCGGTATCGTTCAAGAATGGCAGATGTCGAGGCGCGCAGTCTGGCCAGGTCGAGAGTGACGGGGTAGTTGCTCGCGCCAAAGCACATCGTGATGAACTCATCCGTGCTGTTCTCAATGAAGGAGATGAACTCCCGCAGATTCTTCATCTTCTTCCCGTTGACGCTCTTCAGCTGCCGTGAGTTCAACCCCTGACTTCCTACGTTCACACGGTCGCCCAGCACGATGGAAAGGACTATTGCCTCTTCGTCGGGATCGGCCTTCTCCTCAAACATCAGAGACATCAAATCGGGCGGCGGCTCCTTGCTCCCATATTCGTCCAAAAAGCTGTAGGAAAGGGTTGTGAAGACAAAGCCGCCAACGATGTAGTAGTCGGGAAGCTTGTCGTAGAGATAGCCCTTGCAGAGGTATTCGTACTTGCGTATGGGATAATCCACCTCGATTCTCTCGCCGTCACGCAAAATGGACAGCGACACTGTCTCGCCAATCTGCTTCTCCATGATGAGGGTCGAGAAAAACCTGGTCTCACCCGTGGGCAGACGGAGTCTGCCATTGTTGGTGACCTTGACGCCGTCTATCGCCAAAAGAACGTCGTCAATCTTCAACAGGGATTCATCCGGCTTTCTGACGTACGCTATGCGGACGCCTGTCTCGCCCTTCCCCATCCCGAGGTAACGCCGCGTGTCGGCATTCTCAAGGTTGGCGACGCTACATCCAAACACCCCAAACCCATCCACCTGCCCGTCCTCTATGTCAACAAAAAAATGGCGGATGATCTCCGTGGGAATCATATACCCAAGTCCCTCCCCGCTTCTGTTGGACTGGAAGGCAATGCCGACAACGCGTCCGTCACAGATGACAGGACCGCCGCTGTTCCCGGGATTGATCGCCGCGTCCAACTGGGCGGCAAGCAGGTCACGCTGGGAGTGAACGTAGGAACGCGCCTCGATTCGGGAAATGACACCCTGGGTGACGGAAAGCATGTTCCCGCCAATCGGAAAGCCAACTACCGCGACAGGAGTCTGGGGAGGAGGTGTCTGCCCCAACTCCATCGGGACAATGTCATCGAAGAATGACGCGTCCTCAACCTCCAGCAACGCCAAATCACAGTCGTGGTCGATGAACAATACCCGCGCAAAGTAGTCCTCGTCAACAGTCTGCTTCATAACGGCTATGTAAGTGGCGTCGGTGACATTGTGGGCGCTCGTCAAGACACGGTTCCCGGGAATGACGACCCCGGACCCATAACAGCCATCCTGCCTGTTGTTCTGCCAGGGAATGAAGTAGTCGGGACGATATGTGATGGAGTAGACGCGCACCACGGCGTTGAGTGGCTCCGTCCCCCCGTCCGCAACCCCGCAGAGGGTTCCAAGACAGACGGCAAACAGGAATACAAGGCAGGATCTTCTATTCATCTCAATCCCCCTGCTCCTGCTTCAATGGCTTCCCGCCATCCGCAGCCTCCTTGTAGGTCTTGATGCTGTCACGCAACTCCCTGACAAAGGCGTCGTCATGCTCAAGCTCCTCAAGACGCTTCGCGCAGGACTCGCACTCCTTCAAATGGGACGAACAGGCAATTCTGCCAAGCACGGACATCTGACCATGACGGTACAGCTCCAACTCCTCTTTGGTGTAGTGTTTCATTTCTTCTCCAAGTCTGATATAATCTCCTTGAGCGCAACAATGCAGCGGTTCTTAGCTACATAGACTGAATTGACGGACAGGTTCAGGAAGTCGGCGACATCCTTCACCGGACGCCCCTGCACGGCATACATCTCAAACGCCGAATAGGTGGCCGGCTGGACCTGGTTCTTGAGCTCCTCCATCGCCTGGATGAAGAGGTGCCTGCGCCACTCCTCGTCCCAGTCAGAATCGAACTTCGCCTCGGCTACCGGCTCGGATATCTCGTCGATGTTGACGAAGCTGCCGCGCTTGTGGTAAAGCTTCAGTGCCTGGTTGCGGATGATGGCCTTGAGAAAATAGCGAAAACGCCCCCGCGATGGATCATATTTGAAGGTGATGTCCTTGGGGACTTCCTCTATGTTGTACTTGGCAAGTATGTCCTTCCGGAATATCTCGCACATGACCAGCTGGACCAGCTCCTCGTTCTCACCGGCATTCAAGCCACAGTCGCGCCCAACAAGGTAGATGAGGGGACGGTAGGTCTCGTAAAACTCGCGCCAGGAGATCTCGTCACCGGCACGGACCTTGACTAATAGGGAATTCTTCGTCGTAAATGCCATTGATGGTATGTGTTTTTCAAGGAAGGACGGGAAAATGCTCCCCGCATGGCAGCCGCCTCGCAGGGCGAGCCAAGTCAGGATGACGTCGTTCTGTCGCTCAAATCCAAACTACCGCAAAACCCGCCTATTTTACATCACAAGGCCGCCTTTCCGTCCTTTTGGTCAAGTCTCAATGTGTAAAGCGCCGATTGCAATTGCTCCCTATGCACCTGGTAGGTCTTGCTCTCGGCATTCAGCATAATGACAACGCATCTGTCTTTCAGGGCAACCAGATAGGAGCATATCCGCGTGTCAGGCGTATGGGACAGGTCTATGTATATGCAGGGATGCCCCGCAAGTATCATACGCCTGTAATCATGTATCTTCGTGTCATAGCCAGGCTTGCCTTTGTGCAGTTGCAGAACAATGTCCTGAAGGGCGTCATCTGGGGCATTCACCAGCTCCTCGCCCGGTATGGGCGCCGACTGTATGGTTATCATGTCGGAATATGGCGCGCCATAGTCGTAAACGATGAACTCGCCGCCCTGTTCCAGAATCTCGGCCAGATGCTCCCTCCGCTTCCTCTCTTCCTCGGACAACAACTCCTCGTCATCCATCGCCAGCCACTCCTTCGCCGTCGCATTGGAAATCACCTCCCACTCCTTGGGGATTGTCATCTCAAGACCCGCACTCTCGCTCCTGTATGGCTTCGTCTCAATCTTGGTGATGTCTGGTAGCTGACGATGCCAGAGACGCCAGAATGTCCCCCCAAGCAGGGCAATCCCAATGAGAATCAGCAGCCAATGGCGCACTGCGGATTTGAAGAGATGGGACGCGGAACAGGCAACACCCCGGCATAAGGCCGAGCAGCCATACCGGAGCTTGTCAAAAAGGCTCTCGCCATGCCGGCACATCCGGACAGTGTCGTCAAAGGCGGCGACAACGTCGCGAAGCCTGGTCAGACGGCGCGACGGGTCCTTGTCGCACAGTCTCATCACAAGCCTGAAGAAGAGCTTGTTCTGCAAGGTCAGGGGAATGTCGCGGGGCATGGACGGAAACTGGTCGGCGCCATTCCCTGTGATGCAGCAGTAGATGATCTTCCCGAAGGCATACAGGTCGTTGCGCTGGCGCGAGCCCTTGCTGTCCGCAGGGGATTCCCCGGAACGCTCCTCCGGAGGCAGGAAGTCAAGCGTCCCCGCCAGCTGGGTCATGGTCCCCGTCAAGGGCGACAGCAGCCCAAGGTCCGCCAGCCTGGGCTTGCCGTCGATGAAGAGGATGTTCTCGGGCTTGATGTCACGATGCGCAAAGCCAGCCTCGTGCAATACCAGAATCGCCGACATGAGGTCCCCAAGGACGGAAAGCAGACTCTCCCCAACGAGCCCGCCCGATTCCAGACGGCGCGCCAAGGTGTCCGGAACATACTCCGCGACGCCGGGGACAGGGTCGGCGGGCTCCATCGTGTAGTAGAAGCTGGACTCGTCCTCGCCGACATGGAATATGTTCATCAGAAAGGGACTTCCCTCTGTCAGGCGGCGATAGTTGGTGATCCCCTTCAGCTCACGCTCCCACCCGGAGCCAAGGCGAATCTTGGATATCACCTTCAACGCCACGCGCTTCCCTGAAACATCCTGGCAATAATAGACGTCCCCGTATGCCCCAGCCCCGCAATGGGACAATACATGCAAACCGTAAAGAGATAATCGACCCTCTGACATGCAACTAGGAAAAGCCCCTTGAGAAAACGCCCCCCGAAAACAACCGCCACTATAATGGCTGG
>URJM01000030.1 GCA_900548225.1 uncultured bacterium | reverse complement strand
GAAGAAGGGGAACTCGTCCTGACAACGCTGGACAAGTGGGCAATGCCGCTGCTTAGATACAGGACCCACGACATCACCAGCCTCTCCTACGAAAAATGCAGATGCGGCAGGACGATTGTCAGGATGTCGCCAATCAGGCGGCGCAGCGACGACATGCTGATCATCCGCGGCGTCAACCTCTTCCCGTCCCAGGTCGAGGCGCTTCTCTTCACCATCAAGGGGGTCGTCCCCCACTACGAGCTGGTTGTCACCCGCGAGGGCGCCATGGACGAGCTGGAGGTGCGCGTGGAGGTCACTCCCGAACTCTTCGGCGACCAGGTCTCCGTCCTCGAGGCGCTCAGGCGCGAAATCTACGGCAAGATCAAGGGCATGATTGGCATCAGCTGCAAGGTCACCCTCGTGGAGCCCGGCGCCATCGCCAGGAGCAATGGGAAGACCCGTCACGTGATAGACAAGCGCAAGAAATAGTTCCCCGTCCACATGGAGGTCCACAATCATGGAAGTGCGTCAGATTTCAATCTTTCTTGAAAACCGCGTGGGGCGTCTTGCCGAGGCTGCCGGAATCCTCGGCGACGCGGGCATCGACATCCTGGCCATCTCGGTGGCGGACACGGCGGACTTCGGAATCCTCCGGCTGCTGGTCAACGACGTCGAAAAGGCGCTGGAGGTCCTGAAGGAGCACAAGATTGTCTGCAAGCAGAGCCGCGTCTCCGTGGTCTCGGTGGACGGCGTGCCCGGCGGACTTGCCAAGGTCCTGAGGACAATCAACGACAACAACCTGAACATCGAGTATATGTACGCGGTCTCCCAGAAGAGCGCCCCAAATCCACTGATGGTCTTCCGCTTCCCGGACGCCGACGCGGCCACCGCCACCCTCGAAAAGGCGGGCATCAAGACCATCAGCGAGGAAGAACTCCTGGCATAGGTGACTCAGATGGACGTCGCCGGACTGATTGCTGGATTCCTGACCGCGCTCTGCTCGTCAATCGCCTTCCTCTCCTCGACCTGGGCACTAAAACGGACGCCGGGGCTGTCGGCGCCAGGGCTTCTGGCCGACGCGGGAATCGTCATGGGGGTCCTGTCCATCGCGCTCCTGGGAATCTTCTGGGAGCCGAGGCTCTTCTCCGAGGGCTTTGCGGCAAGGCTCCCGGCGCTTCTCGGGGCGGCGGTCTTCTTCTCGCTTGGGCAGACCCTGGTCTTCGCGGCGCAACGCAGCGTCGAGGCCTCCCGCGTGGTTCCGCTCCTGGGGCTGAAACTGCCCGTCCTCGCGGTCATCTCGGTCTGCTTCATGCACGATTCGATTGGCTGGCTCAAATGCGTCGCGATTGCCCTGGCGGTCCTCTCGGCATTCGTCCTCAACAACGCCGGCACGCGAATTCCAGCGAAGAGCTTTCTCCTCGTAATCGCAGCCTGCGTATCATACTCCCTTTCCGACACCTACCTGACAAAGCTGACCGACCTGATTGAGAGGGGGCTTTCGGAATCCACGCTGATGGCGGCGATCCACTGCACCATCCTCACCTACATCATGGTGGGGCTCATCGCGGCCTGCATCCTCTCATTCTGGCACAAGCCCCTCACAAGGGCCGCATTCGCCCACAGCGTCCCCTTCTCGGTCTTCTGGCTGGGGTGCATCGTGGCGCTCAACATCGCATTCGCACGCCTCGGAACCGTCCACGGAGTCATCCTCCAGAACACACGCGCCATCTGGACAATCCTCCTGACACCGGTCTTCATCATGCTGGGATGCACGGCATTGGAGACCAGGCTGACCGCATCGCTCTTCTGGCGCAGACTGGCCGCCTCGGCAATGGTACTGCTGGCGGCATTCCTATACAGCCTCTAAATTGAGGGGAGAGCCCAGCACCCCCCCACGCCTGACACCACATTTGATGACATCCCATCCAGACAATATCAACACCCCCGACACCCTGGCACCCCCGAAGGAGACCGTCGAATTCGCGCCCGAGGAGGTCAAGGGCAGGAGGTTCTTCCTCCTCTTCCTCATGCTCCTGGCAGGCCTCGCCATCTTCTCGTTCAATCCGGCAGACCTGGACTTCTACGCGGGGGGAGTCGCAGGTTCCGCATACCCGTACAACTACCTGGCGACCGTCGGCACATACTTCTCCTGGATTCTCTTCGCCACAATCGGGCTGGGCACATACCCACTCTACTTCCTGACTCTGTTCTGCTGCATCCGCAGGGCCGTCTGGAGAAGAAAGCTGCGCTTCGCCGGCTGGGAATACTACGCGTCAATCCTGCTCTTCGGAATCGGACTATCCTTCCTCTTCGGGGCATCCCCTGGCAACTTTGCCGACAGGGCGGCGGCGGTCAACATCCAGGGATTCCCGGGCGGAGTCGTCGGAAACCTCTTCTGCAGCGCGCCGTCGGGACTGCTCCTGAAGCTCATCGGCCACACGGGATGCGTCCTGACAGGCCTCGCAGTCGTCGTGGCAACAGCCGTGGTCATCTGGTTCAAGGACTGGCACGACATCTCGCAGCCCTTCTGGAAGCTCCTCTGCGAAAAGCTCCATGAATACCTCGAGAGACGCCGCGCCGCCAAGCTCGAAGGGGAGGAACTCCGCGAGGCCGAAGTAGACCTGGGGCAGGAACAGCACGTCGAGGCGGACTACCCCTACGGGACGCAGGGCGGCCAGGGCGCCGTCGCCCAGACCGCCCCCATGACGGCACAGCCAGGGGAAGGAGGCTTCCGCGCAAGAAGGGGACAGGCGTCCATCGATGCCGGAAGACAGGCGGCGGAGGCAATCAACGGGACCCAGCGCAGGCCCGAGCCCCCCGTCACACAGCAGCCCCCGCGCAGACAGCCGGAGCTGCCAATGCAACCCGCCGACACGCCCCAGCCCACGGCGGCGCCCGCGCAGCGGACGCCCTCCCCCGCGCCAGCCCCGCAACCTGCCCCCCACGCCCCCGCATCCCAGGGCGCATACGCCCCGCCAAACCCACTCAGCTTCTTCATGCAAAAGGACAATGCAAGGCAGAAGGAGGCGACGGCGTCGGAAATCCAGGAGAACCTTGAACGGCTCCAGAGCACGCTGGACGAGTTCAACATGGACGCGGAGGTCGTCAACGCAATCCCCGGCCCCCAGGTGACACTCTACGAAATCAAGATGGGGGACGGCGTCGCATTGAACCGCCTTAAGTCTCTGCAGGACAACATCGCCATGAACCTGCGCGCCAAGATGGCAATCCGCATGCTCCTGCCAATCCCCGGCAAGAACTATGCCGGCATCGAAGTCCCCAACAGGGAGCGTGCCACCGTCTGCGCACGCGAGCTATTCGACTCCGACGCCTGGCGCAACACGAAGAAGCACATCCCCCTGATGCTGGGGAAGAACATCAACAACGAAGTCCGCGTAATCGACCTGGAGGAGGCTCCCCACCTGCTCGTCGCCGGCGCCAGCGGAAGCGGAAAGTCGGGCTGCATGACACTCCTGATGCAGTCACTGCTCCTGAGATTCCCGCCGGACATGCTGAGGCTCATCATGCTTGACGCGAAATTCCTGGAATTCGCCCCCTACAGCGCAATCCCCCACCTGGAATGCCCAATCATCAACGACCCTGCGCAGGCGGTCACGGTCCTGTCATGGGCCTGCGTCGTGATGGACAAGAGATACCGCCAGATGGCGGCAGTCGACGTCAAGAAGCTGGAGGAGTTCAACAGCCGGCCGCCAGACCAGGAACCGGTCATCGACTCCGACGGCGACGTCGTGCCGCAGAAACTCCCCTACCTCATCATCATCATTGACGAGCTCCAGGACCTCATCCTCCGCGCACGCAAGGACATCGAGAATTCGCTCTCGCGCCTGGGAGGCAAGGCGAGAGCCGCCGGAATCCACATGATCATCGCCACCCAGCGCCCCTCCGCAAACGTGGTCTCCGGCCTAATCAAGGCAAACTTCCCCTGGAGAATCGCACTCCAGGTGACCGACGCGGTCAACTCCCGGGTCATCCTCGACTCGAAGGGGGCCGAAACGCTCCTGGGAAAGGGCGACATGCTCTTCTCAAGCGGCGGCGCGAACTTCGAGAGAATCCAATGCGGATGGGTCGAAAACAAGGAGGTGGCCGCCATCGCAAGGGCATGCTCCGACCAGTCCGACCAGAACTTCGACGAAAGCCTCCTCCGGGCGCTTGAGACGCGCAACGCCGACGAAGACTCCGACGGCGGAACGGCAGGAGGCTCCGCCACACACGGCGGAACCTCGCGAATGGGCGACAGCTCCTCCGACGACCCATACGAGGCACTTGTCCTGGAGGCTCTCAAGTCCATCGAAAGAACGCAGCGCCCGACAATCTCCGTCCTGCAACGGCAGCTCCGCATCGGATACAACAAGGCGGCAGACTTGATGGACGAACTGGAACACAGGGGCTATGTCGGGCCACAGCCAATCTCGGGAATGCGCGAAATCTACTTCGACAACTTCCCAGGCAACGACTCCTTCGCAAAACCCGCCACAGACGCCGCATCACCCGATGATTCCGAGGAGAACGCGCAGGACGCCGACACGGCGGACACAGGGGAGGAGACACTCGGCTAGAGATGGAGAACTTCAACGGAAATCCCCACGCCGACGACTTTCCGGGAGATGCCGCCCCGCCACAGGGGGTCTCCCTGGAAATGCCGTCGAAGTCCTTCGGGGAGATGCTTCTCCAGGCACGGATGGACGCCAATCTGTCTCTCGCCGAAGCCTCCAGGAAGGCGAGAGTGAGCCTCGGAAGCCTCCAGAGCCTCGAAGCCGGGGACTTCAGCCGGATCAACGTCAACTCGATCTACTGCCGTTCCATAATAGAGCGGCTCTGCAACGCATACGGGACCACGCCCGACGCGACGGAGGCAATCAAGGACAACTTCGACCAGGGACTGAGTCACTACCAGATCGAAACCGGAGTCGAGACATCCTACGAAACGATGAGGGAATCCCTGGACGATTCGGAGCCAGGACAAAGGCGACGCCCGGCCGCAATCATCATCTCAATCATCATCCTGGGGCTCGTCGGTCTGGCCGCCTTCTCCTACATCTTCAACAGCTGCCAATACCGCAGGGCCTCGAATACGGACACAGACTACGACCTCCCGTCGCTGATAGCACCGCCCAGGCTGCCGCTGGATGAAATGAAGGTGCCGCAGTAGATGCACACGGCATTCGCCAAAGCAAGACGAAGACAACCATAATTCCCAACCACCAACAAAGATGGCTTCCCGCAAAATACCAAACAATGCCTGGCTGAACGCCACGACGCCCGAGGGCGTGGACGAGGCGCCATTCTCCTTCACCGCCGAGGAGACGCAGACCGTCGCAGAGGCGATTGCCGAAGTCCTCAAATCCTCGGGAATCCAGGCGGAGGTCGCCGCGTCGGTGGCCTCCCCACAGTCCACACGCTTCGAAATCGTCCTGGCGCCAGGCGTGTCACTCTCGGAACTGGGTGAGTTGAAGACACGCTTTTCCGAAAGGCTGAACAGGTTCGGGGCAATAAGGATGCTCCTCCCAATCCCGGGACGGGACTGCGCGGGCATCGAAGTCCCCAACAGCCATCGCATCTTCTTCCCCGCAATCGAACTCTTCGAAGACCAGGCATGGGAGGCGGCCGACGGACGACTCGAGGCAATGGTCGGAAAGGACGGGCAAAGGACACACTCCGTCGACATCTCACGCGGAAACCACCTTCTCGTGGCCGGACACGACGGCGCGGGAAAGTCAAACCTCATGAGGCAAATCCTGGCCTCGCTCATCTCCAGAAACTCCCCGGATGCACTGAGGCTCCTGCTCTTCGAGAACAAGGGGGACACATTCAAGCCCTTCGCGGGAATACCACATCTCCTCGCGCCAGAGACAAAGGACACCGAAAACGGAGTCGCAATGCTGGAATGGTGCGTCCAGGAGACCGCACGCAGGAGAAAGCTCCTCGCACAGGCAGCCGCCAGAAACCTCGGCGAGTACAACGGGGCAAGGCCAGACAGCCAGCTCCCGGAAATCGTCTTCATGATTGACGAAATCGCCCCAATGATGTCCACGCGGCTCCTTGAAAGGGTGCATGGACTCCTCTGCGGGCTCGACTCCGCCGGGACGACGGTGGGGGTCCACCTAGTCGTCGCAACCGCAATCCTCCCGGACCAGTCGCTCCTGGAGACCTTCGACTTCAGAGTCTGCGGAAAGTGCCTCCAGGGAGCCCTCTCCCAGATGCTGCTTGGAGAGGAAGGGGCGGAGACGCTGCTGGGAATGGGAGACTTCCTGCTGAAGACGGGGGAGTCCCCAATCCGGCTCCAAAGCGCGCTGATGGCCCCGGAGGAATGCCGGCGCCTGGCGGCAGAATGCACCGCAGCCTACCCTGGGCGCTACGACCAGGATGTCCAGCACTTCATCAAGACCAGCGCGGAGGCAAGCCACGCCAGCGCACTCGCCGAAAAGGAATCGTCCGAACCCATGCTGAATTTCACCGAACCCACGGCCAACGACGCGCTGAAGGCTGTCCTCGCGGCTGACAAGGCAACCCCGGAAATCGTCTCCGCGGCACTGGGGGTCTCCTCCGAAAGGGCAATGAACCTCCTTGACGAACTAGCATTCCACGGATACCTCGGAATCCAGGACGCCGCCGGGGAAAGGCAAATCCTCTTCAACAAAATCCCGCCTGAACTCAGGGGGGAAGGACACGAAACACGCAAGACAATCGAGTCGCTGATGGAGGAACTCGCGGAAAAAATCCGCGTCGCAGACCCAAATAGCCGAACCGTCGCGGAATACAACAAGGGAGTCCACGCAATCGGGAAGAAGATCGTGGAGGAGGCGGCGGAAGTCTGGATGGCCGCTGAATACGAAGGGCCAGATAACACGGCGCTGGAAATCAGCCAGCTCCTGTACCACCTCATGGTCCTCATGCTTAAAAAGAAAATCAGCCTCGAGGAAATCTACAGACACCTCTAACGCAAATCCTTCCGCGATTGTTTGTCCGACACGGCCACACGCCGGACGGACAAGCCACGGCAAATCATAACGGACGACAAGACAATGCTCAGAATCGCACTCCCGAACAAAGGCTCCCTCTCCGACGAGGCATGCACACTCATGAAGGAGGCCGGATACAAGGCAAAACGGGACACAAAGGAACTTTCGGTGACAGATACTGTCAACGACGTCGAATTCCTCTTCCTGAGACCCCGCGACATCGCAGTCTATGTCTCGCGGGGAATCGTGGACATCGGCATCACCGGCAGGGATCTTCTTGCGGACTCCGGCGCCGAGGCCCGGGAGCTCCTTCCCCTGGGCTTTGGCAAGTCCCGCTTCTTCTACGCGGTCCCCAACGGCAGCCCCATCGACGCCCCGTCGAAGCTTGACGGCGCCCGCATCGCCTCCAGCTATCCGCGGATTGTCCTCGAGGACATGAAGAGGCGCGGCTTCAAGTGCGACGTCGTGCGCCTGGACGGCGCAGTCGAGATTTCCGTGCGCCTTGGCGTGGCGGAGGCGATCGCCGACGTTGTCGAAAGCGGCACCACGATGCGCCAGGCGGGGCTCCACACGATAGGCGACCCGATCATGCACTCGGAGGCGCTTCTGATTGGGCATGAGGACTCCGCGCAGAAACCCCAGGTGCAGACGCTTCTCAAGAGAATCCAGGGCATCCTCACCGCGAGAAACTACGTCGTGGTGGACTACAACGTCCCCTCCGACCGGCTCAAGGATGCATGCAAGGTGACTCCCGGCATCGAGTCGCCCACCGTGACTCCCCTGACCAAGGACGGCTGGTGCGCCGTCAAGTCGATGGTGAAGCGCTCCGAGCTGAACTCCGTCATGGACCGCCTCGAGGAGACGGGCGCCACGGGAATCATCGTCACGGCAATCTGCACATCAAGACTTTAGGACAACCAGGCAAATCACCCCCGGGGGACGACACGGCGGCAGGCCGCACGCCTCCTCCCAGACAACCCCGAAGAGGCATCAGGAAAATGTGCCATAGCGAATACTGGAACCCGCGATACGAGACCATGTCCCGCGACGAGCTTGTCGCCCTACAGAACCAGCGTCTCTCGTCGCAATTGCACCGCGCATACGAGAAGAACGAGTATTTCAGGAAGAAGCTTGACGCCCACGGCGTCCATCCCGACGATGTCAGGACAATCGAGGACCTCCCCAAGCTTCCCTTCATGACCAAGGACGACTTCCGCCAGAACTACCCGCTTGGGATGTGCCTTTCGCCCCGGGAGGAGCTCCGGGAGTTCCACATGTCCAGCGGCTCCACAGGCACCCCGGTGGTGATGCCATACACCCAGGCGGACATCGACCAGTGGGGCGAATGCATGGCAAGGTGCTACCGCATGGCCGGGCTCTACCCTGGCGACTCCTTCCAGATAACACCCACCTTCGGACTCTTCAACGGCGGCTTCGGATTCTTCCACGGCGCCGCAAAGGCGGGGCTCTTCGCAGTCCCCGCGTCCAGCGGAAACACCCCAAGGCAAATCAAGCTGCTCCACGACTTCAAGGTCAAGGGAATCGGATGCGTCGTCTCATACATGGCCAGAATCATGGAGGTGGCCGACGAACTGAAGATGGACTTCCCGGACCTCAAGGTCGGAATCTTCGGTTCGGAGACATTCTCCGATGAAATGCGCAGGAAAATCGAGGCACGCGCCGGAATCAAGTCCTTCGACATCTACGGAATGACGGAAACCGGCGGCGTGGGAACCACGGGAATGGACTGCCAGGCACACTGCGGCATCCATATCTGGGAAGACCAGTACATTACGGAAGTGGTCGACCCGGAGACGGGGAAGGTCCTCCCGGACGGACAATACGGAGACGTCGTCATCACATCCCTCACACGCGAGGCGCTGCCCGTCTTCCGGTTCCGCACCAGGGACATCTCCAGAATCCTCTCCAGGGAAAAGTGCGCCTGCGGAAGAACCAGCCTCCGCATCGACAGAATCGACGGACGACTGGACGACATGCTCATCATCAAGGGAGTCAACTTCTTCCCGAAGCAGGTCGAACAGGCGCTGCTGGAAATCCCCGGAGTCCTCCCAGAATACCAGATCATCATCGAGAGCCGCCACGGCATCAACGACATCCGAATCAATGTCGAGGCGGAGCCGGGCGTGACGGGATTCACGGTGGCGAAGCATCTCAAGGAACGCCTTGGATTCTCCACCCAGGGAGATGTCTTCGCGCCAGGCACGCTCCCGCGTCCCGAGGGCAAGGCGAAGCGGGTCGTCAAGGTCAACGTCGACTAGCCTCCTGGCGCAACGCCGCATTTTCAGCAAAGCGCGGCCCCGCATTGCCGGCGGAGCCGCCAGACACACCATAATGAAAAGAGAAACCATGGCCGAAAAGAAGAAAACGAAGAACGAGAAGGTGAAGCTCTTCAAGCGTGAACCAGGCTGGGAGAAGCTCCGCAAGGGAGAGGAGGAAATCCTCGAAGGCTATTGCGCCGACTACATCGACTTCCTGAGCTCGACGAAGACCGAGCGCCGAGTCCACGCACAGCTCGTCGAACTGGCCAGAAAACGCGGCTTCCGCGACATCGACGAGGTCAACAGGTCCGGCAAGAAGCTCAAGCCGGGGGACGGAGTATACCGCGCCATCGACGGAAAGACCCTCCTCCTCGCCAGAATCGGCAAGGCGCCGCTGGCCGAAGGGCTCAACCTCGTCGGAGGACACGCCGACTGCCCAAGGCTCGACCTGAAGCCGTATCCACTCTACCAGGACGAGGAACTCGTCCTCCTCGACACCCACTACTACGGCGGCATCAAACACTACCAGTGGCTCACAATGCCGCTGGCAATCTACGGAGTCATCATCCGCAGGGACGGGGTCAAGCTTGACATCGCAATCGGCGACAATCCCGAAGACCCGGTCTTCTGCATCACAGACATCCTTCCGCACCTCGACGTCGAACAGTCACGAAAGACCATGCGCGAAGGAGTCCGCGGCGAAAAGATGAACGTCATCTTCGGCTCGCGCCCAGTCGCCAAGGCCGACGACGACAAGGACGTCCCCCAGAAGGCCAAGCTGAACATCCTCCGGATGCTCAGGGAGGCATACGGAATCGAGGAGGAGGACTTTGTGAGCGCGGAGCTGGAGGTCGTCCCCGCAGGACGCGCACGCGAACTCGGATTCGACCGCTCGATGGTCCTCGGATACGGACAGGACGACAGGGTCTGCTCATACGCGGCGGCCCGCGCCGTCCTCGACTGCCCTGAAATCCCCGAGCGCACGATGGGGGCGCTTATCGTCGACAAGGAGGAAATCGGTTCCTACGGAAGGACGGGCATGGACTCCACGTTCCTGCCGAACTCCGTCGCGGAACTGGTCCAGGCATGCGAAAGGGACTACAGCGACCTGACAGTCCGGCGGGCGCTTGAACACACCAGGATGCTCTCGGCGGACGTGGGGACGCTGGCCGACCCGGACTACAAGGGGGTCAACTCCGACGGCAACATGGGGCGCCTCAACTGCGGCCTCCAAATCAACAAGTACGACGGCGGCGGCGGCAAGAGCGGCGCCTCCGACGCAAGCGCGGAATTCATGGCGCGGGTCAGGAAGGTCTTCAACGACAACGCAGTCCTCTGGCAGCCCTGCGAACTCGGCAAGCCGGACATCGGCGGCGGCGGCACCATCGCAATGTACATGGCGCGCTTCGGAATCGAAGTCGTCGACTGCGGAGTCGGCCTCATGTGCATGCACGCGCCCTGGGAAGTCGCAGGAAAGCTTGACATCTACATGGCGTACAAGGGGTACATGGCATTCCTGGCGCGGGCATAGGCCCCATCCGGGAACGACCCGCGGCGACATCAGCCGCCCGTGACCGCACATAGCCAAGTGACATGACATCAAAGAAGCACATCACAGACACAATCCCGCCTCCGGCACCGCTGTCGCCCGAGGAGAAGGAGGACCGCATGGAGCACTTTCTGGACGGGCTCAAGGCCTCATGCCTGGAAAGCCTCCATCGCTCCGGGAAGGAAACATCCTGGAGAATCAAGTTCTTCGACCGCGACAACGCCTGGGGCGCCCTCTGCTTCATCCTGGTCTGGCTATGCGGCGGAATCACAAACCTCTTCACAAGATACCAGACGGGCAAGGCCGGCAACACCACGCTGCTGGAATGCCTGCGAAACCGTGACCACCTGCTCTTCCTGATTGTCCTGGCGCTCTTCCTGGTCTTCTTCGCAGCCGCGCTCAACGCACCGTGGAAACACACCAGGGCAGTCCCGATAATCAAGGAATACCTGCTGGTCTCGCTCCTGCTGGTGCTGGAGTTCACGTTCATCTTCGCAATCGTCTCCAGCCCCAGTCCCCTCTTCAAGACCGAATACCCGTGGCAGGTGATAGCAATCGTGCCGCTGGCGCTCTTCCCAGCCATCCTAATCAACCTGCTGGACGCCAGGACCGCCGTATGCACCGCAATCCTCGAGGCAATCCTCCTGCCATTCCAGGTGACTACACTCCAGGCGGGAGACGAATACAGGCTCTTCTGCTTCGCGATGATAATCACCATCACCGCAATCCCGTGCTTCAAGGAAATCCGCTTCCGCATCCACTACATAACCCGGGGGGCGATGCTGGGCGCAATCCTCGTCCTGCTGGGATTCCTCTTCTGCTACTTCACAAGGACACGAATCTCCGCCGACCAGATGAAAAAGGTCGCCTTCCTGGGAATGAGCCAGGGAATCCTCGTCGGACTCATCTGCATGATAATCCTGCCGCTCCTGGAGGTGCTCTTCAGGCTGCCGACGCTGATGACGCTCTCGGAACTGACGGATGTCAACGCACCCCTGCTCCAGCGACTGCGCAACGAGGCGCCGGGAACCTACCAGCACTCCCTCGACGTGGCGGAGATGGCCACCAACGCGGCCTCGCTAATCGGAGCCGACGCAAAGCTCGTCAATGTCATGGGACTCTACCACGACGTGGGAAAGCTCTTCGCCCCACAGTATTTCGCCGAGAACATGACAGGAGACCACAACCCGCTGGAGAACAGCCTCCGCCCGGAGGAGAGCGCAAACCTGATCTTCGAACATACGACCCACGGGGTCCAGCTCGCAGCAAAATACCACATCTCACCGCTGATCGTCCCCGCAATCCGGCAGCATCACGGAAACACCCTCCTGGAACACTTCTACAAGAAGGCATGCGGCGAGGCGGACGCGCAGGGGCGGCCACATCCGCCTGAAGACGACTTCCGCTACCCGCAGAAGCCCACCAGCTCCCGCGAGGTCGCAATCCTCAGCCTGGCGGACAGCTGCGAGGCGGCCGTCCGCGCCCTCCTCGGCGCAAAGCCGGACCTCAACCAGCTCGCGCAGAAGATCGTCGCCGGCACAAGGGACGCAGGCAGCGAGGCGGCGGAAAAGTGCGCCGACATCCTTGCGGACAGCATGAAGGGGAAGGACCCCGCCTCAATCATACGCGCAATCGATGAGAGAATCGCCTCCGTCATCCTAAAGCGATTCGAAGACCACCAGCTCGACAATGTCGACATCACGACCAGGGAACTGGCAGTCATCGCAAAGAGCTTCCGGGAGACGATTCTCTTCCATTTCCACGCACGCCCCGAATACCGACTCAAATGAGAGTGACTCTCGAAAAAATGCCCTCGCTGAGGGGAGTCCGAAAACTGCCCGCGCTCCTGGATGCACTGGAGGATGTCCTGCCTGAGACGGGGCTCGACATGAAGACGGAGGGCGAGATACACATCTGCCTTGTGACCACACCCCGGATTGTGGCGCTGAACGCAATGCACCTCCACCACCAGGGCCCCACCGACGTCATCACATACGACCTGAGAGGCGCCGGGGATTTCATGCCGCCGGACGAATCCTGGACGCCGGTCCTCGCGGAGATATTCGTCTGCCCCGATGTCGCAAGAAGGCAATCCAGCCTCTTCGGGGAGACCCCCTCCCGCGAACTCTTCAGATACGCCGTGCACGGTCTCCTCCATCTTGCGGGGGAGGACGACCTCACCCCCGAGGCCCTGGCGTCCATGCGCAAGGCGGAACAGCGGCTCATCGACTCCGCAATCGCAAAGGGGCACAAACTCGACGACTTTCTCCGCTAGACCCGAAACCTGAACCGTATGTCATATCTTCTTTTCTTCCTTGGCGTCGCACTCTCGGTCATTGCCCTTCTGCTGTGCATCTCCTCACTCAAGCTCGCACTCTTCGGAAGGGCACAGGTGCGCAAATTGCGCGAAAAACACCGCGAACTATCCGAAAGATGCGAGGACATCCTTGAGAAAAAACTCATCTTCAGGGTCGCATTGCAGGTGGAGACGCTCCTCTGCGCAACCGCCGCGGTGGCAACCCTGACATGCTGGTTCATTGGATGCGGAGTGGCGCCATGGCTCAAATGGCTCACAATCGCACTGCTGCTCCTGGCGGAAATCATCGCATTCCTCCTGACAGAACAGCTCGTCTCACTCAGCGGAGCCGCCAAGATCATACTGGCGGCGGCAATGCCCGCAAGGCTCCTGTATTTCCTGGGAATCCCATTCCAGATGATCGAGGACAGGATGGATGAAAAATACCCCGACGACCAGGAAAACACCGTCACCGCAGAGGATACGATACGCTCGATGGTCGAGGAGGACGAGGCCGAGGAGTCAGACCCCGCCGCGCCTGAAGACGACCTGGAACAAGACGAAAAGCGGATGCTCACGGGGGTCATGAACCTCGACATCACACTCGTCCACGAAATCATGACACCCAGGGTCGACATGGATGTCATCAGCGAGGACGCGACTGTCGCGCAGGCAAAGGAGACCATCGCCAGGAGCGGACACTCCAGAATCCCGGTCTTCGGAAAGACAATCGACGCCATCACGGGAATCCTCTACGCAAAGGATCTGCTGGACGACGCGAAGACCTCGGAGGCCACCACCATCAGGGACTTCGCAAGGCCGCCTGTATTCATCCCGGAGACAAAGAATGTCGCCGACCTGCTGAAGGAGTTCAGAAGCAAGCACAACCACATGGCGATCGTCATCGACGAATACGGCGGCACCAGCGGCATCGTCACCATCGAGGACATCCTTGAGGAAATCGTAGGCGAAATCGAGGACGAATTCGACCGCTCCTCCCCCGTCCAGGAGAACGAGGTGGCTCCCGACGGCACCATCACCATCGACGCCAGGGCAAGCATCTGGGAAATCAACCAGACTCTCGACGTGGAAATCCCCGAAGACGAGGGATACGACACGCTGGCTGGATATATTATGACCACGCTCGGCAGAATCCCCCACACAGGGGAAAAGGTGACAACCCCGGCACTCGACGCGGAAATCGTCTGCGCATCGCCCAGACGACTTATAACCCTCAAAATCAGGAAGAAGGACGGCGGGGACGACAAATAAGGCCGAACTGCACCGACAAGGACATATATGCTCCAGACACTGCTTATCGTCGCTTCAGTCCTACTGCTGCTCGCCGTGGAGAGGGTCACAACCACCCTGGCAATCAGGAAACCCTCCTGCCAGCAGTTCATCAGAAGGCACTTCCTGCTGCATCCCAACGGAATCTCGCTGCTGAGGTTCCCCCAGGGAATCATCGCCGTCATCCTCGCATACAACGGATTCTGGGGGACGGCCATCTTCTGGTTCTCGTTCTGGATGATCACCGACCTCACCGACGGGACAATCGCAAGGGGATGCTCGCTTAAAACCCCGACGGGCGAATGGCTGGACCCGCTGGCGGACAAGCTGATGTCCTTCCCGGTCCTCATTTTCCTGGCGACCGCCACCGAAAAGACCATCAGCCCAAGGCCCGCCGTGGGATGGGTTATCGCATACTGCCTCATCGACATCCTGGGGCAGTGCTCCAGGTTCTTCTGCACAAAAAAGGCGGCGAACTCCTTCGGAAAGGTCAAGACCGCACTGGTCACCATCCTTATCGCAGTCCTGGCGCTATACCAGTTCTGCAGCTTCGAGAAACTCGCAAAGTTCCCGCCGCTGACACAGCTTACGCAGGATGTGGTCGACTACATGATGATCGCATGCACGTTCCTCGCATTCCTGTCACTCTACTGCAAGGTCATCCCAAGCCATCTCTACGCAAACTCGCTGACGCTCCTGAATTTCCTGTGCGGACTGCTCGCGACATGGATCGCGTGGACGCATGACACGGGAAGGTACTTCATACTCGCCTTCGTAATCATCTTCCTCGGACAGTTCTTCGACCTCTTCGACGGAAAGATGGCGCAGAAATTCGGCTCCACGCCGCGAGGCGCCCTCTATGACGACATCGCAGACGGCACGAACTTCGGAATCGCATGCGGAAGCATCATCTACAGGACGCTGACATGCGTCGAAACCAGGATGCACTGGCTGCCCTCCGCCCTCATCGCATTCTTCTTCTTCTTCTGCGTGTTCTACCGGCTCCACAGGTTCCTGAAACCCACCAGGGTCTACCCCGAAGGCATCTTCCAGGGACTGCCCTCCCCCGCAGGGGCGCTCCTCGCCGGAAGCGCCGCAATGCTGACCGTCCAGCTCGAAGGCACCGCAATCACCTACCTGGCCGCGGGAATCTGCGTTCTCGCAGGAGTCCTCATGGTCTCCAACATCCCGTACAGGCACTTCGGGAGAGACCTGTGGCCGTCCGTCCCCACCGGGCTTAGAATCTCATTCCTGATCGTCTCAATATGCATCACATGCTTCGCGCTGGTCAAGAAGGGCTGGTCGCAGGCATTCACGGTCCTGATCGTCTTCTTCTCACTCGCATACTCCTTCATCGGACTGGCGTCAAAGGACTACATCCGAAAGCTCAATGAGGCACGGCAGGCGGAAGACCAGACGGCTCCGTGACGCGAAGGCAAAGGACTCAACCCGATAGAACGCCCCAAAAGGCAGCTTCACAATAGAAATGCAAAACGCCACCAGAACCAAACTCGGCGAAACCGCGGGAAGATTCCTCGCGGCAACGGCAATCCTCCTCTCGGCACAGATGCTCCCGGCACAGGAGGCCGCAAACGCGGCGACGTCCTCGCTGACACTGAAGGACATCATCGTCAGAGGCGGAGACATCATGTACTGGCTCATCCTGCTCTCCCTCGTCGCAGTGATGCTGATCATCTACTACGTCTTCACGCTGAGGCGAAACGTCCTCGCCCCCACAAAATTCGTCCATGACGCACAGGATGCCGCCGAGGCCGGCGACATCGACCGCCTCCAGGAACTGGCGTCGAAGAGCGACTCCCCCGCGGGAAGGATCATCGCCGCGGCCTGCGAAGCGGCTCCCCAGGGGCGCGGGGAGATGGAGAAGGCCATGGACGAGGAGGGCTCCCGGCAGGTGGCGCTCCTCTGGGGCAGAATCCAGTATCTCATGGACATCGGCACCATCGCGCCAATGGTCGGGCTCCTGGGAACCGTCTGGGGAATGATCATCTCGTTCCTGGCACTTGACACCGACCTCGCGATGGTGAACAAGGTCAGCAACCTGACAAGCGGCGTCTCCCAGGCAATGTTCACCACCCTGGGAGGGCTCGTAATCGGCATCTTCTCCTTCCTGGCGTACTCCTTCTTCAGGGGGCGCCTCAACAAGCTCACGGGTGAACTGGAGGGTGACTGCGCCGGAATCATCAGGAGAGTCAAGGGCAAATGAACTTCAGAAGGAACATCCAGGAAAAGTCCGCGGGCTTCCAGATGGCGCCGATGATCGACATCGTCTTCCTGCTCCTGATCCATTTCATGGCGGCGACGGTATTCGCCCAGTGGGAGAAGCAGATTGAGATCACCGTGCCGACCGCATCCACGGCCCACGAGCAGCAGAGGCAGGTCGGAGAGCTGATTCTGAACATCGACCAGGAGGGAAGGCTCTTCATCAACGGACAACTCTACACCGATGAAACCGCGCTCGAACTCCTCAGGCAAATCGCCGGAGCATTCCAGGACCAGCCAATCATCCTGAGGGCGGACAAGGCCACAAATGTCCAGCAACTCCTGCACGTGATGGACCTCTGCAGGGAGGCGGACGTGTGGAACATCGCGCTGGCGACCGTCGAACCGACAGAATGAAGACGCTACTCGCCGCAACAGCACTCCTCTGCGCACTCCTGGCAGCGGGGACATTCCACGCACAGGAGGAACTCCCGTCAAACGGACTGCGCTCCGCAGAGGAACACGTCCTCTTCATCGAAGGGGTCACAAGACGGAAGATGTATGGGGATGCGCTGAAATACGCGGACGAATTCCTCAGGCTCTATCCAAAACACCCGCTCTCCGAGAGGGCCGGCCTCTGCAAGATACAGGCGCTTGCCGGGCTGGCGCGCTACAAGGAGGCCGCGGGCGCAATCCAGGAGCACCTCGGTGAGTATCCGGAGTCGCAGAACCGGAAGGCATTCACAATGCTCCTGGCGGACTGCCTGCGCGAATCCGGCGACTACAAGGGCGCCGTCCCCCCATACCGGGAGCTGCTGAAGAACTCCAAGGGCGACGAGGCGGAGGAGACCAGGTTCAAGCTGGCCGTCTGCCTCGTGAATCTCGGCGAAAACGATGAAGGCGAGGCCCTCATGAAGGAGATTGCCGCCCTGCCCCCCGACCCCGCACGGCCAGACAGAATCGCCGCCAGGATGCATCTCGTCACCACCGCCGCCAACAATGGCAGGAGACCCGAGGCGCTCGCCATGTGCAGGGAACTCGCCTCAGTCGAAGGGCTCACCGACGACACGAGGAAAAACATCCTTCTGACGGCGGGGTTCCTGGCATTCTCGCCTCCAGTCCAGGACTATGCCCAGGCAGAACAATTCTTCGGTGCCTTCGCGACGGAATTCCCGAAGGACGACAATATCACGGAGGTCAGGCGAAACCTCCTCTCCTGCCACTACGGGCTTAAGCACTACCGCGAATACCTGGAGCTCTACGCACGCCTCTGCGAAAGCACGCCAAAGGCCGCGGAGGACAGGGACCTGCAGTGGCTCGCCGCAAGCGCAATGACCGCCCTCGGAAGATACTCCGACGCCGAACCACTCCTCGAAAAGCTCACGGAAGACCAGCAAATCGCACCCGGGAAACGACGACAGGCCCTCTACACGAGAATACTCTGCCTCAACCAGCTCGGAAAAGGCGGGGAAATCGTCGCCGCCGGAAAGAAATACCGGACTCTATACCCGGATGCCCCAGACTCGGATGAGATCCTCTTCATGGTCGCGGTCAACGAGGAAAGGCTCGGAAGAACCGACGACGCCATCGCGTCGTCGCGGGAGCTGATGCCCCTGCTCGCGGCAGGAGACTCGGCCGAATACCAGAAGGCAGGGCTCTTCCTGGCTCAATTGCTCCTGAAAAAGCAGGACTACAAGGCGGCGGCGGACCTGCTGCTCCAACTCGCCGACAGGGCGCCGGAAAAGACAGGGCCGGAAGTACGGCTCCTGACAAGAAGGCAGCTCCAGCGGGAGGCGCTGGCACCACTCTCGAAGCTGGACGCAGACCCAAGGGGGCTTAAGACCGCCGAAAGACTCGCATCCGAAGAGCAGGACGCCGACGAAAAGGCCAAACTCCTGAAAATCGCCTTCAACTTCGCCCTCGGACTGAACAACACACAGGCGGCGGAAAAATCACTCGACGAAATAATCAGACTGGCAACACCCGCCGAAATGCCAGAGTGGCTCACAAGAAGGGCAACTCTTGAAAGAAGCGCCGGAAAGTTCGACGAGGCAATAGACGACTATACAAAGGCGCTCGCACACGAAAACACAACCCCGGAAATCCGGAAAAACATCCTCCCGGAACTTATCGCACTGCTCTACTACAGGCATAGGGACAGTCTCGCAAAACCACTCCTCGGGGAGGTCTTTGCAGATTCTTCACAAGTCATTCTGTCAGAACAACTTATGAAGACAATTGCTGGACGGGCGCTCGCCGAGCCGGACTACGCCGCGGCAATACTGCCCCTAAGACGGCTCCTCAAGGCAAAGGACGCAACACCTGACTCGCGCGCAAAATACGGCACGTACCTTGCATACGCGTTGATGATGAACGGAAACCACGACTCCGCAAAATCCGTCATCGAGGAGTTGTCAAGGGAGGCCGCCGCACAGGGGATGACGCCATCCTGCGACGGAAACTCCATGCTGGCGGAAATCGCACTGGCCGAAGGAAGGCCGGACGAGGCGCTCGTCCTCGGACGCCAGGCCCTCGGCGGCAAGGACAGGCCGCTCCTCCGCGACACCATCGCAAGAGCCCGGTGGGCGACGGCAAAGGCGCTCCTGGAACTCGGCGACAACAAAGGGGCATTCGAATATGCCGCACAGTCCTTCATCCTCGACAAAATCCCCGCCTACTCCCCGCGGTGCTATCTTATCGCAGCGCAGGCAAAGGAGAACCTGGGCGACAAGAAGACCGCCGAAGAACTCCGCGACATCCTCCAAAGGGAATTCCCGGACGCAACCGGCAAGTGACCTGGCTCCCTTCAACCTCCCTTCCACCATTCCCCACCCGCATCCCATGAAAAGACTGACTGCACTCCTGCTGCTTGCCGCAATGCCGCTCCTCTCAGCCATCCAAATCATCGTCCCAAAGGACGCAATCCCCAGCGAGCAGACAGCCGCCAGGGAACTCGCAAAATATCTCCAGCTGCTCTCCGAGGAAAAGGTCGATGTGACAATCTCCAATGACATCCTCCTCCACGGGAAGGGAGTCATCCACGTCGGAAAGAGCCCGGCCACAATGAAAGGACTCAGAATCCTGGACTGGAACGCACTCCAGCAGGACGAAATCTTCTACGCATGCGGCGAGGACGGAACCATCTGGATTGCAGGACATGGCACCAGGGGAACCCTCTACGCCGTCTATGAGTTCCTCGAAAGGGAATACGGCGTGAGATTCCTAACCGACTTCGTGGAACACATCCCAGCCAAGCCAACCCTCGAACTGCCGAAACCCGGCACCTCCTGCCACTACAGGACGCCATTCATCGCAAGAGTCGCATACTACGACCTCGCACTCCATGGAGACTACGACTTCGCGGCTAAGACACGCACAAACGCATTCCGTTCAATCCCAGAGGAATGGGGCTACGCGGACGGAATCATCGGATTCTGCCACACCCTCGACAGGTATCTCCCGGAATCACTCTTCAAAGACCACCCGGACTACTTCTCAATGGTCGGCGGAGTCCGGAACGCAGGCCCCGGCAGCCAGCCATGCCTCTCACACCCCGAAGTCCGCAACATCGTGACACGGCAGGTCCTGGAGGCGCTCCGGAACGACGACGGAAAAACACACTTCATCTCAGTCTCCCAGAATGACAACAAACGCTACTGCCAGTGCGACAGGTGCAACGCATTCGTGGCAGAACACGGCAACCAGACCGACCTCCTCATCGACTTCGTAAACCAAATCGCAGACGAGGTCGCCATCGAATTCCCAGGCATCTACGTGGAGACTCTCTCATACAACTACACACGCCAGCCGCCAAAGACCGTCATCCCGCGCGACAACGTGGCCATCAGGTTCTGCACCATCGAGGCGTTCTCCTTCTATCCCCTGGAATCCCCGGAAAACCAGAATTTCGCAGACGAACTGCTCGCCTGGAGCAAAATCGCGAACAAACTCCTCATCTGGAACTACCTCGCCACATTCACGAAGTACTACCTCCCGCACCCGAACTGGAACGCCCTCGCAAAGGATATCCGGTTCTTCAGAAAGGTCAACGCAATCAACATATTCGAACAGGGCTCCTTCAACGGCTCAAAGGGACTGGCCGAACTCGCAGACCTGCGGACATACGTGGTCAGCAGGCTCCTCTGGAACCCGGACCTCGAAACAAAGGAACTCGTCGATGAATTCTGCAACCTCTACTACGGACCGGGGGCGGAAGTCGTCAAGGACTACATCGAAACCACATGCAATCAGGTCGCAATCCACGGGAACGCCCTGGACACATGCTACCCCCTCGACACCAAGTCCTTCATGACCGACGCAGAAATCGCCGCCATCTGGAGGAGGTTCTACGACGGCGCAATGAAACTCAAGGACGACCCGACATACGGCCCCCGAATGGCAGTCGCGCTCCTGCCGCTCACAATGAACCTCTTCGACAGGCTCACACCACTCGGGGACGCCCCCGAAAAAAGACCCCCGGAACTGGCGGACATCGACGCCAGGGAACTCCTCGACTGGACAATCGACACAATCAGATACACCGGCGCAACCAGGATCTGCGAGTCGGGAAATGCAGACCCGAACCAGTGGATCATGCGCATGAAAGGATGCTATCTCGGAGAGGTCAGCCTCCCGAAAATCCCGCTGTCCACCGACAAGCCCGAACAAAACCCCTTCCCTGAAGGAACCCAGTGGTGGGCGTGGGAGATCGAGGAGCTGGCGGAACACAGGTTCCAAAGCCCCAGCGGAGCACAAAACGAGAGGACTGTCATGATTGCGGACGACCCGAATGCGGCCGGCGGCAAGGCAGTCACCTTGCCCAACATCCACAACGAGTGGTTTGTCCAGCTAACCGCCATGCCCCGAGGCTCATACGATGTCTACTTCAGCGTCAGATGCGACCTCAAGCCCGGAGTCGCCCCCGGGGAGGCCGGCGACGCCATCAGCCTCGGAAACTACGCGGCCGGCCCGGAGATGACAGTCGCCGCGGGAAAGATAGCCGGCCCGGAATACAAGCTCATCCACCTAGGCAGAAGCAACCTGGCCGAGGCCATCTACTTCTACGTCGCGCCAGTCATCAACGACAAGGTCGAAAGAGTCTGGATTGACAGAATGTTCGTCGCATCCCCCGAAAGCGCGGCGAAACGCCCCGTTGAAAAAGAGTAATTGCAAATCGAAGACACCAGCCAAACAACGCCGCACAAGACGGCAAGGAGAACAATACAATGGCAGTCGCAGTAAAACACAGCTACGGCTCAAGACTGGGCAACTCGTTCAAGGGAATCCTCTCGGGACTCGCCGCGGTGCTTATCGGCATCGTGCTGCTGTGGTGGAACGAGGGACGAACCGTCCGCAGGTACAAGGCGCTCAACGAGACCAGCAAGAAGACAACCCCCATCTCCTCGGAGGTGGTAAAGCCCGAATTCGAGGGAATGGTCGTGCACCTCACCGGCTACGCCGACACCGACGAAACACTCTCCGATATGGATTTCAACATCACACTCCCAAAGACAATCCTCCTCAGGAGAAGCGTCGAAATCTACCAGTGGGAGGAGAGAAGCGAGGAACGGGAGGACACCACATACTACACCTACAGGAAGGTCTGGTCCAACAGGCTCATCGACTCCTCGGACTTCATGGAGGGAGGGCATGACAACCCGACAGTCCAGTACATCCGCGAAAGGGAGGACTACGCCGCAGACGTCACGCTGAATGCATTCAGGCTCTCCGACTCCCAGATCAGACGCATCGGACAGGAGAAGACATACGCCCTCCCGCCGGAATACACGCCCCCGACCCCGACTATCGAACTCCAGAAGGCCTTCGAAAAGCCACGGGTGGTCAACGACATGATCTACTACTCCGTGAAGAGCAACAACACCCAGCCAACAGCCACCGCGGAAGATGCGGAAAAGACGGATGCCGCCGAGGAAAAGGCCGACGACACCACCACGGCGCCACTCACTGCGAAGATCGGCGACATCAGGGTCAAATTCACAATCGTCACCCCGCATGACATCTCAATCGTCGCACAGCAGTGCGGCGACTCCTTCGTCCCATACCAGGCCGCCACTGGCGCAGTGGAACTCCAGATGGACGGGCTCCACTCCGCCGAGGAGATGTTCGCCTCCGCACACTCCGCAAACCGACTCCTCTGCTGGATCCTCCGGCTCGTCGGATTCATCCTCATCTACTCCGGCTTCCAGATGATCTTCAAGCCCATCGCAATCCTCGTCAGCTTCCTGCCATTCCTGGAAAGGCTCGTCGGCGCGGGGACATCCCTCATCTCGTTCCTCCTGGCACTGCCGATCACACTCGTCGTGATTGCACTCGCATGGCTCTTCTACAGGCCCGTCCTCGCAATCAT
>URJM01000029.1 GCA_900548225.1 uncultured bacterium | reverse complement strand
GAGCCGGTATGGGGTGGCTTGCCGGAGTGCGTTTTGGACGAGCATGCACGCCTCCGTGACGGTAAGCGGGCGTGGTTCCTGCCTTTCCTCGCCGGGCGTGAATTCCCTGCGTTGGGATGGCGCATTTCCGTTGCCTTGCTGGGGGAACATCTTTTCCTGCGTGTATACGAGCAGGGCTGCCTCCGTCGGCCATGCGTGGAGACAGCCCCTTTCGCCGTGATGGCTGGTTGAGACCTTTGGAAGAACCCTTCCGCGCGGTGGCGGAAGGGCGTTCACGAGGCCTTACTCTGCGTCGGCGGGCATTTCCTCGACGGTCTCCTCCTCGATCATCTCGATTTCATCGGCGGCGTTGAGGGTGTCGAATGCGGCCTTGCATGCGGCGATGTCGGCCTCGGTGAAGGAGACGCTGACCTTGACGACGTCGGCGTTGGCTGTCGAGGCGAGGGTGTTGCCGAAGCTGGCTCCCTCGATGAACATCGGGACCAGGCCCTGTGCCATTGGAATCACCTGGACATCGATGAGGCTCTTCTTGAGGACATCCGCCTGTTCTGCGGTGGTGGTGATTCCGAGGAGTGCCACATCGATGGTGGCGGCGGTGGAGTTTGCGGTGAATCCAAGGGTCTTGATTCCGGAGAGCGCGTCTCTGATTGCGGCGTCGAAGGATGCGTCATCGACCCATGCCTCCTTGAGTCCCTTGCGGATTCCCTCCGGGAGGATGAATGCGACGCCGGCCGCATTGCCCTTGAGCTGCGCGAGGGCCTTTTCCGCCTCGGCGTCGAACTTCTTCGGGGCGGTGAGCTGTGCCTTGACGGCGTCCGGGGTTCCGAAGAGGATCGTCTTTCCGTCCTTGGAGAGGACGACTGCCACCTTGAACGCCATGTCATCCTTGGCCACGATTTCGTATGCCTTGTAGTCGGCGATGGCGAGCGGTGTCAGGGTGAAGTGTTCGTTGAATCCGGGGTCCATGGGCAGAATCGCCGCTGCGTCGAAGAGATCCTTGACGGAGACCGGGTAGCTTACGGCGCCGATGAACGACGCGTCTTCCGGGGTGACATCCGCGGCCATGATTTCATCCATTGTGCCGTTGAGCTTGCTGGATGCGATTGCGATGAGGGACTTGTCGTTGTTCTTTGCGCCTGGAGGGAGCATCATTTCGAACTTCTTGTAGAGTTCGCCGTATTCGCCGACCAACTCCTTCTGGGCTTCCCTTGCCTTCTCCATGTAGTTCATGAAGAGGGAGTCCTTCAGGAGTGCGCTGTCGGCGGTGATGATCAGTTGTGCGCCTGGAAGTGCGGCGGTTTCGAGCGTGATGTCAGCGAAGAGGGTCGTTGAGGCAATGATTGCCAGCATTGCGGCGAAGAATTTCTTCAGCATGTGTGTTCTCCTTTTCTTTATTGTTTGGGTTGCGGTTCAGGACGAGGATTGCAGGGGATTTCCGCCTCAGTTGAAGTGTATCCGGGGATCGATTATAACGTAGCAGAAGTCTGAAAGAATGTCGCCAATCAGCGTAAGGATGCTTGTAAGTGCGAGGATTCCCATGAAGACCGGGTAGTCGCGTCCGACAATCGCCTCCATGCTCAGGTTCCCCATGCCAGGGATTTCGAAGACCCTTTCGATGATGACGCTGCCCGCGAACATGACGGAGAGTATTCCGCCGAAGCCGGTCGCAATGGGAATCAGCGCATTCCTCAGTGCGTGGCACCATACGGCACGCCGGGCGGAACCCCCCTTGGCGTAGACCGTCCGGACATAGTCGCTGTTGATTTGCTCCAGCAGGGAGTTTTTCATCAGGAGAGTCAGCATGGCGAAGGAGCCCGCCATGTAGCATGCGATAGGCAGAAGCATGTGCCAGACGATGTCCCACGCCTTTTCCCAGAAAGGGAGCCCTTCGTAGCCGGGCGAGTGGAATCCCGTGGCCGGGAACAGGTCCCAGAGGCTTTCAACAGTCCCGCAGAAGAGCATTTTCAGAAGCATTCCCAATGCGAAGACAGGGATTGCGTATCCGGTGAAGACAATCACGCTGGACACCATGTCGAAGGTGCCGCCGTGCCGAAGCGCCTTCGCGACTCCAAGCGGTATGCAGACGAGATATGTCAGTATGAAGCTTGTGATGCCGAATGCCAGGGATACCGGGAAGCGCTGGGATATCATCTCCCAGGCGGTCTTGTTGGTGAACTTGTATGAGCGGGTCAGCATTCCGCACCGTTCAGTCCAGAACCACTTCCAGTATCGTTTCAGCAGTGGCTGGTCAAAGCCGAAGTGCTTCCGGAACGCCTCGCGTTCGCGTTCCATCGACTCCTGGGAGGCAGAGCCGGAAGACGGGCCGCCCGCCACGCTCTCGCCGCCACTGCCCATGCCGTGCATCCGCATCATCATCTGGTCGACGGGGCCGCCTGGCACGAACTGCGTGATGGCAAAGCAGAGCATGGTGATGCCTATGAAGGTGGGCACCACCAGCAATAGCCGTCGCAGAAAATAGTCGGTGCGGGACATTTGGGGGCGTGATGGGGAGTGACGGCGCGGGGGTTATTGCGGCTTGTGCCTGCTGATGCGCAGGATTGTGGCTTCGAGTGGATTGTCACCCACGACCCAGACCACCTCCTTGTCCTCGAGGTAGCACTGGTATTCGCGGCCGGGGATTCTCTGGTATGCGGGGCGTGGATCCGCGGCGACCACCTTCTTGCAGAGCCTTGCGAACTCCTCCGGGAGTCTGTCGGCCACCCCGTCTGCAAAGTCTACCTTAAGTTGTTCTGCATCAGGTGGTTGTGGCGCAAATCCCGCAATTGCGTCCGGGATTGCGTCCGCGTATGGTATGTATGGTTTGATATCCAGGACGGGTGTTCCGTCGAGGAGGTCCACTCCCGAGACATGCAGGAGGATGCGTCCTCTTGGCCGGATTTCGATGTTGTCGAGCTTCATCGCGGAGAGTCCGATTGGCGCCGGCCTGAATGGGGATCTGGTGGCGAAGACCCCGAGTCTCTTGTCTCCCCCCAGGCGTGGCGGCCTTACAGTCGCCTTCCATCCGTCGCGGAGATTTTCGCTGAAGACGAAGAGCACCCAGATATGCGAGAACTCCTCCAGCCCCCGGACAGTGTTGGGCTGGTTGTATGGCGGCAGCAGTTCCAGGTATCCCTTCCCTTCGTCGACGAGACCGCTTTGCCTCGGGATTCCGAATTTTGTGCGGTAGCACGTATGCGCGGTTGCGATTGTCGGGAAGGAGTGCATTCCTACATCAGTCGCTGGACCAGCTCCTTGATTGCCGGCATCATCATTTCGCGGCATGAACGGAAGCTCTCGATGGGGAGTTTGTTGGGGTCGAAGATGTCCTTGTCTTCCCTGAGGATTGACATGAGGGTCTTCGTCTTGTTTCGCGCCGAGATGAAGTTTGACGTGATTTCCCGTTCCTGGTCCCTGGTCATGCAGAGGATTAGCTCCGACGCCTTGATCAGTTTCGGGGTGAGTTGCTGGACTCCGAGCCTCCGGGGTTCGAGTCCGACCTCCGCCAGGACCTTCGCCACCCCGTCGGCGATGCGCTGCCCGTGGTATGTGCGAAGTCCTGCGGAGTCGCAGGTCCAATCTGCCAGCCCAGCCTCCTTTGCAGCCTGGAGGAAGAGCGCGGTCGCAATGGGCGCACGCGTGCGGTCGGAACTGCAGACGAAGAGAAGCTGGAGCATGTCAGTGGAGACCTCTCTGGATGGCTACTTGCGAAGGCTCTTGAAGTACTCGATGGTGGCGGCCATGCCCTCGTCGAAGTTGGAGCAGGGCTTGAAGCCCGTGGACTGGAGCTTGCCGATTGCGGCGTAGGAGTGCTTGACGTCACCGGCACGCTCGGGCTTGTGGACGATCTCCGAGGTGGAGCCGGTGAGCGCCACGATCTTCTTCGCAAGGTCGTTGATTGTGATTACGCCGCCGTATGCGATGTTGTGGACGCCCGTCGCGTCGCTTTCGGTGGCGAAGAAGGCATTGGCGCGCGCAATGTCCTTCACATAGATGAAGTCGCGGGTCTGCTCGCCGTCGCCGAAGATGGTGATGGGTTCGTTGGCAAGCGCCTTTGCGACGAAGATCGGGACCGCGGCAGCATACTGGCTGTGGGGATCCTGGCGCGGGCCGAAGACGTTGAAGTAGCGGAGGCACGCGGTGGGCAGGTTGCGCTCGCGGGTGTACATCGCGCAGTAGTATTCGTCGTCAAGCTTGGTGACCGCGTAGGGGCTCTTCGGCTCGGGGTACATCGTCTCGACCTTCGGGACGGTCGGGTTGTCGCCGTAGATTGCGGCGGAGGTGGAGAGGCAGAGCTTCCTGGCGCCGGCCTTCGCGGCGGCCTCCAGGACGTTCAGGGTGCCCATCGTGTTGATTTCGACGCACTCCTGGGGCTTCGACATAGACTCGGGAACGGAAATCATCGCGGCCAGGTGGAAGACATAGTCCACGCCCTCCATCGCCCTGTCAAGGAGCGCCTTGTCAAGAATCGAGCCCTCGATGAACTCCACGTTGAAGCCGTCGAGGTTCTTCAGGAAGCCGGAACGCAGGTTGTCAAGGACGCGGATTTCCGCCTTGCCCTGGAATGTCTCGACAATGTGGCTGCCAATGAATCCTGCACCGCCAGTGACTAGAATGCGCATTTTTTTCTTGAACTCCGAATGGGGAAAACAATCCCCTGGTTGGTTTTTTGGTTGTGATGTAACTAGTTGAATCGCAGTATGTTATGACTATTTTGCGTCCTTGCCGAGCCTAAATGCACTCAAGGCCGCATCGACAACCGAGTCCCCCTTCCGCGCAAAGTGCTCCCGGATTGCTTTCTCGATGATTTCAGGCTCGAGCCCGAGGAAGTTCGCGATTGCCCCGAGGAGGACGATGTTTGTGTTTCTGGGGTTTCCGGACTCCTTTGCCAGTGCGGCCGTGTCCAGGACGAGGGCGTGCTTAAGTGCCTTGATGTCCTTGACGAGCCTGTCCGCGTCCGGGTAGTCAGGGATGTTCACGACGGGGGCGTGGTCGGTGATGAGGGTTCCCGTTTCTGCGAGGAACTGCCTGTGCCTGAGCGCCTCCATTGGTTCCATTGCGACGACGAGGTCTGCCGCCCCGGCGGTGATCTGGTCTGCGTAGATTGGCTTGTCCGAGAGTCTGAGGTGTGCGAAGACCGAGCCGCCCCTTTGGCTCATCCCGTGGATTTCGGACTGTTTGACGTGGAGCTTTTCGGCCACGGCGACCTTTCCGAGGATTGCGGCGATTGTCAGGATTCCCTGTCCGCCGACTCCTGCCAGTACTATGTCACATTTCATGGTGTTGCTTTCCTTGTGAAGACCTTCTTGGACGCAGGCTACTTCCTGGCGGTTTTGCGGCGGAGCGTCTGGATGCATTCACGCCGTGCGATGATTACCGAGACTCCCCGGTGGAGCATCTCCTCTTCGATGACAGCGACGTTCTCGCCGTGCTTTGCGGGCAGGGGGGTGATTGTGCGGACATGCTCCTGGGGGACGCCGAGGCCCTTGACGATATCCTCCAGCTTCCCGAGCGCGGCGGAGTCCTGCCCGCCGGTCATCCCGACCGTCAGGTTGTCGAGTATGACGACCGTGATGGGGGTGTTTTCCCAGATTGCGTCGAGGAGCCCCGTCATTCCCGAGTGTGTGAATGTGGAGTCTCCGATGACGGCCACGGGGTATGGGAGCCCTGCGTCGGCGGCGCCCTTTGCGATTGTGATGGACGCGCCCATGTCAACGCAGGATGTGATGGCATTGTAGGGTGGCAGTGCGCCCAGGGTGTAGCACCCGATGTCCCCGAAGATCTTTGCGTTGTCCGTCCCGAGCTTTGCGCAGACTTCGTTGAGTGCCTTGTAGCTGTCGATGTGGGGGCATCCGTCGCAGAGCCTCGGGGGGCGTGCCCGCAGGTCTTCGGATGGGGCGGGGAGTTCCGGAGCCTGCAGTTTGCATGCGATTTGGATTGCGCGGGTGTTGAGTTCGCCGGTCCGCGGCAGCGTGCCGTCGAGCCGTCCGGAGATTTTCACGTTTCCGAAGGGACCTCCGAGCATTTCCTCGACCACGGGCATCCCCTCCTCGACTACGAGGATTCTCCCGCATTCGTCAAGGAGTCTTTTGACAAGCGCCTTGGGCAGCGGGTACTGGGAGAGCTTGAGGACGGGGTGCGGGCACTTGCCGCCGTATGCCTCCATGAGGTAGTTGTAGCCGATGCCGCAGGCGATGATGCCCAGGGACTTGTCCTCGCCGTCGAGGTATTTGTTGAAGGGGGAGCCTTCGCTCTCCTCCAGGAAGAGCCCCTGCTTCTCCAGAAGGGCCTCGTAGTTGCGCTTGGCGATTGCAGGAAGCAGGACGAACCGCTTCGGATTGGCCGGGAGGCGGACGTTGTTCTGCGGGCGGCGTGTGTCGCATGTGTCGACATCGGCGCGGGAGTGGGAGAGGCGGGTTGTCAGGCGCACCAGGACGGGGGTCTCCAGCCGTTCGGAGAGGTCGAAGGCATACTCCGGCAACCGGTAGCACTCCTGCTGGTCCGAGGGTTCGATGACGGGTATCATGGCGAATTTCCCGTAGAACCGGCTGTCCTGCTCGTTTTGGGAGGAGTGCATTGACGGGTCGTCGGCCACGACGAAGAGGAGGCCGCCGTTTGCTCCGGTGATGGCGGAGTTCATGAATCCGTCGGCGGAGGCGTTGAGCCCGACATGCTTCATGCAGGCGATGGCGCGCCTTCCCATGTAGCTGGTTCCGATTGCCTCCTCGACGGCCGCCTTCTCGTTGCAGGACCACTGGCGGTGGATTCGGAGTTCCTCCGCGTCCTTCGAGGATTGGAAGTACTCCATGATTTCGGTGGACGGGGTGCCCGGATATGCGTAGCATCCCGTGATTCCGGCGTCAATCGCGCCTTGTGCGAGGGCTTCGTCGCCTAGTAGCAGTTTCGTAGGCATGTCATTCTCCTGGATAAGCGTAGATTCTATTGTTGCGTGTGGATGTTTTTGCGGAGGCCTGTCAGAAGTTCTGTCTTCCGCTGAGAGCCTGTGCAAGGGATGCTGTGCTGGTGTACGCGAGGTCCGCGCCGCTGGGGATGCCGATGGCGAGGCGCGTTATGGCAAGCCCTTCGACCTCCTGGAATTCGTCCTGAAGAAGCCGTGCGGTCGCCTGCCCCTCCACGTCGGTGCTGGTTGCCAGAATCAGCTCCTTCACCTTGCCGGTCGAAAGACGCTCGCGCAACTGGGAGATGCGGAGATTTTCGGGGAGGACGCCGGAGAGGGGCGAGAACCTGCCGCCAAGTATGTGGTAGAGCCCGTGGTAGCATCCGGTCTTCTCGAAGACGGGCACCTGCGCGGGGGTCTCGACGACGCATATCTGCGTGGCGTCGCGCCCGGTCGCGGAGCAGAGCTGGCATGGGGCCCCGCCGTCCAGCGTGAAGCCGCAGACGGGGCAGAAGCCCACCTTTTCGTGAAGGGCGGCGAGTTCCCCGGCGAAGGCCGCGAGCTCCTCGTCCTTCCAGCCGAGCAACTCCCAGGCGTGGCGCTGGGCGGTCTGGTTGCCGACGCCCGGCAGCCGCCTGAGATGCGCGATGACGCGCTCCAATGCATTGGGATGCTTGATTTCCATGATGGCTACTGGGGAATCACTGCATCGTACGGGGCGACTCCCAGAATGTCGGTTGCCGCCTTCACGGTGGGATTCTTCTTGAGTTCCTCAAGCTCCGCGCTGCTTGCGCGCCTGTAGCCCGGAACGACCTCGGGCTGTTCCGGAGCCTTCGCGACTATCTTCTCGCCAAGAGTGGAATCCTCGACAGGGTCGAGGAGAAGCAACTCCTCGTTGACGGGGGAAACGCACGAATCCTCCAGCTCGTCAGCCGCTTCGGGCGGCGGCTCCTGGACTGGCTGCGGGGCGGCGGGGATCTCGCGCACGGGCTCCGGTGGCGGCGGGGCGGGCTTCGGTGGTGAATCCGCAGGGCGCGAGACGGCCGCCGCAGGGCGCGGAGGCTCCTTCGAGGAAGCCACGGGCGGTGGCACGGCGGCAGCCAGGGGCTCCTTGAGGGAGAGCGGCACCCTCGGCGCAATCTCCTCCCTGGGGATGAGGCCGCTGATGACATTCAGGTGGGTCAGCACATCGTCCAGGTCGGTGCTGTGGATTTCGCCGATGATCTGGGCGACGACGACCTCGAGGGCAATCCTCTTGTTGAGGCATTCCCCGAAGGTCTTCTGCTGTGACGCCAGCGCGGCAAGCGTCCTGCGGACGAGCTGCGGGGGAGTCTGGTGCGCCAGCTCCTTGATTTCCGCAAGTTCGTCGGGGCTGAGCTGCAGGAACTTGTCCGCCTCGGCGCATGTGGATGCCACCATGAGGTTCCGGAAGTATTCCACGAGGTCGCTGAAGACCCTTTCGAGGTCCCGCCCCGCGTCTGCCAGCCGTGCGATGACTTCCAGCGTGGCTGGAAGGTCGTTTGCGAGGATTCCCGCGGCGATTGCCTTGAGTTCCCGTCCTCCTGCGAGCCCGAAGATGTCGATGACGTCCTGTTCGTGGATGGTTTCGGCCTCGGAGGTTCCCCCGCAGAATGCGATGACCGTGTCCATGATTGACTGTGCGTCGCGCATTCCCCCGTCTGCCGCCCTTGCGATGCATGCGAGCGCCCCGTCGTCGATGAAGATTCCCTCGTTGTCCGCGATGGTCCTGAGTCGTCCCATGATCAGCGGGACTGGGATTCTGCGCAGGTCGAAGCGCTGGCACCTTGAGATGATGGTCGGCAGCAGCTTGTGTGGTTCGGTGGTTGCGAAGATGAACTTCACGTAGTCCGGCGGTTCCTCGAGCGTCTTGAGGAACGCATTCCACGCCGCGTTTGAGAGCATGTGGACTTCGTCGATGATGAAGATCTTGTACTTGCCTTTCTGGGGCGGGTATGTGACAAGCTCCTGGAGCCTCCTGATGTCGTCGACTCCGTTGTGGCTTGCCGCGTCCATCTCGATTACGTCGATGGAGCTGCCCGAGGAGATTTCGGTGCATGATTCGCACTTGCAGCACGGCTCCCCGTCCACGGGATTTGCGCAATTGAGTGCCTTTGCGAAGATTCTGGCGCTGGTGGTCTTGCCGATTCCCCGTGATCCCACGAAGAGATATGCGTGGCCGATGCGGTTCGTCAGAATTGCGTTTCTGAGGGTCCGTGCGATATGATCCTGCCCCACGACTTCGGAAAAGGTCTGTGGACGCCACTTTCTTGCTAATACCTGATAGGACATCTCGGACTCCGTGGAGGGGCTTCCTGGCGCAAACGGGATATAGGGACGCTCATGTTTCCCTGGGCGGATTCAGGCCTTGCTGCGTTCCTGCCTGCCGTCCTGGGTGGATGGCGATAAAAAAAGCCATGTCGCGGGCAGCGGAATGACTGGCACCCAAGTTGCATGCTTAGGGCTGCTTGGTTCCCCATCTGACCCGGTTCACAAACACCTTGCCGCACAGGTTCCGATACCAGCGACATGACCGCGGTTAATATAAGCGCGTGCGCGTGAATTTGTAGTGTCCGGCAAGAGAAAAACGGAAAGCGTTCGCGGGACCGTGTCTTCGGCGGGCGCTAGGCGCGTGGGCCGCTTTCGCCCCGGAGCCCGTCCATGCATTCCAGGACAAGCGCCGTCCTGCACGGGAGATATATCGAGATATGCCGTTGCTCCCCGTCGGTTTTTGCGAGCTGGAAGTAGTGCTGCCCCGGCTGTATCCGTCCAAATCCGTTGAATTGTATCGCATCCGAATCGAGGACGAGGGCGTACTCGCCGCCTGCGCAGGGGACTTCGAGGTCCGGGTAGGATTCTGTGGGGTGGAGGTTGACCGCGAAGAGGAGCCCGTCCCGTTCCCATGCGAGGACATGCCGTCCATTGTCGACGATGTGCGTTTCCGGGTGTGCGTCGTAGAACCTGGGGTGCCGCCTGACCAGTGCTATCATTGCATTGTCGTAGGCGTTCAGGCTGTGGAACCGGAGTCCCGTGTCATCGCAGAGGTCCCACCGTCTTCTGGCGTGGTCGTAGGACCATCCGTTGCCCTCCCGCGGGAAGTCGAGCCATTCCGGATGTCCGAATTCGTTGCCGATGAAATTGAGATATCCTGCGGATGCGGTTGCGATTGTTGCGAGCCGTGCGATTTTATGCAGGGCGATTCCCCTGTCCACGAGGATGTTGCTGCTTCCGATGTCCATTGCGTTGTACATCGTGGTGCCCAGGCATCTGAAGAGGAATGTCTGGCCTCCCACCAGCGCCTGGTCGTGGCATTCGACATACGAGATTGTCCTTTCGTCCTGGCGGCAGCTGGTCAATTCGTGCCAGAGAGTGCCCATGTCCCAGTATTCGTCCGGGATGTCCAGGAGTTTGAACCAGTAGTCCGTCACCCCCATTGCGAGCCTGTAGTCGAACCCGATGCCGCCGTCCTTTTCCGGCATTGCCAGCCCTGGCATTCCCGAGACATCCTCCGCGATGGTCGTGACCTGTCGTTCCAGGTCGTGGCAGAGTTCGTTGGCCATTGTGAGATATGCGACTGAGTCCCAGTCGACATTCGGGCCGAAGTAGTCGTCGTAGCTTGTGAATGCGCGTCCAAGCCCGTGGTCGAAGTAGAGCATGCTTGTGACGCCGTCGAACCTGAATCCGTCAATGTGGTACTCCTCGATCCAGAACCGGCAGTTTGAGAGGAGGAACCTGGCGACCTGGGGTTTGCTGTAGTCGAAGCAGTAGGAATTCCATGCCGGATGGACTCCGCGCTCGCCTTCGTGGAAGAACTGCGTGCGCCTGCCGGCGAAGTTCCCCAGCCCCTCCAGCTCGTTCTTCACGCAGTGCGAGTGGATGAGGTCCATGATGACGCGCAGGCCAAGCCCGTGGGCCGCGTCCACCAGGCGCTTGAGGTCCTCGGGGGTGCCGAAGTTGTCCGCGGGCGCGAAGAAATTCGAGACATGGTATCCGAAGGATGCGTAGTATGGATGCTCTGCGACGGCCATGAGCTGCACGCAGGTGTATCCGTCCCTGGCGATTCTTGGGAGGACATTCTCCTCGAACTCCCGGAAGGTCCCCACGGCCGGGGCGGTCTGCGCGATGCCGACATGGGCTTCGTAGATGAGCATCTGCGGGGCGGGGCGGTAGTCGTCATGCCGCCAGTCGAAGGGCTTTTCGGAGGCGACGACCGCGTTGAATACGACGTTGCCCTCCCTTTGCCGTTCGCGCCTGAGCTGCCTTGCAGCCGTGGGAATGCGCCATCCGCTGCCGCCCTCCCATTCGAGATAGAGCTGGTATGCCTGGCCGGCTGCAATCAGTTCGCCTGGAATCTCCACCTCCCAGTCTTCGGTGCCGGGGACGGGGCGCAGCTCAAACCACGGGGAGCTTGTCCAGCCGTTGAATTCCCCCATGAGGCATGCGTATGTGATGCCAGGAAGCCACTCGCGGAATCTCCAGGTGCCGTTCTGCTGCCTGTGAAGGCCGTAGTGGATGTGCCAGTCGGCAATCTCCGACAGCCTGTCATGCCCGGAGCCGAGAACCATGCGACGCCGCTCCGCGACGAAGGCCTGGCGCTTGAGGTACGTTTCGGCGTGGGGGGTCAGCCACGGGTCGTCGAATAGCTTCGGAAGCGCCTTCCCCTCGGGGGCGCTTCCGTTCACAGTTGTGGATGCTGGGCGGTTCTCCATGGTGGACGGATGTTGGTCTTGGGCGTCTTCAGGACGCACTCCACTCGACGAGCTTGCGGTGGAGCATCCGCTCATAGAGGTTGATATATGCCTGCGCCGTCTGCTTGTGGTTGAATCTGGCCTTGCTCTCGACCATGATGCGGGAGATTTCCCTTTCGCGGACTTCCTTCGGCTGCGCCCAGAAGTTCATCGCCTGGTCGATTGCCCAGAAGAGACCCTCGTCGTCAAAGTTCTTGAATACGTAGCCGTTGCCAGTGTGGTTGTGGATGTCCAGGTCCGCGACCGTGTCGTGGAGGCCGCCCGTGTCGTGGACGAGGGGGATGCTTCCGTAGATTGGAGCGGTCATCTGCGGCAGCCCGCATGGCTCGTAGCTTGAGGGCATGAGGATGAAGTCGGATGCCGCGTAGCCATGCTTCGAGAGTACCTTGTCGAAGGAGAGGACCGCGACCAGGCTGTGGAACTTGTGCTGGTCGGAGATTGCGCGGAAGACGTGCTGGTATGGGCCGTCCGCCACGAATGCGAACTGTATCTGCTGGTCCCAGTACTTGTGGATGACCTGGTACAGGATGTCCGACAGCAGCTGGGGCCCCTTTTGGATGGGGTCGAGCCTGGATGGCCAGAAGAAGAGCGGCGCGTCGGGGTTCACCTGGAGCCCGACCTTCTGCTGGAACTCGGTCTTGATGCGCCGTTTTGCCTCGGCGTGGGTCTCGGGAGTGTAGTGGATGTCCAGGTCCGGATCGATGGACGGGTCGTCGTCGGGATCCGGGGCGTTCAGGATTCCCTCGGCGACTCCGGCGTAGTACTTGTTTGCGATTTCGTTGCGGATGTATCCGGGGATGAATCCAATGCGCCCGTCCACAATCTCCTTCAGGAATGTGGGCGAGACGGTATTGATGAAGTGGCTTGCGAATATTCCCGACGTCAGGAAGTCCACCTGGTTGGTGGAACGGCTCTCGTCGTATGAGTATGGCGGGCGCTCGAAGTAGAGGTTTTGCCAGAAGAACGCCGCGTCGATGCCGGCGTCCTCGATATGCTCCATCGTCGTCTTCTGGGTATGGATGTTGTGGACGGTGAAGAGGCTCGGGATGTGCATTCTTCGCGCGAAGGGGGGGATGAGCCCCGTCATCCAGTCGTTGCAGTGGATCAGGTCCGGCTGCAGCTCCGGGATGGTGTGGTTGATGACCTCCCGCTGGAATGCAAGGCTGATGCGCTTGGAACGCTCCGGGTCGGCCGAATAGACCCTCTCACGGTAGTTGAAGATGTAGTCCTTCGCAAAGTGGACCCGCTCCTCGGGGACTGCGCTGGAGAGCTGGAGCCGGCGCTTCTCGTAGTGGTCGAGCCTGCTGGGGTCGATGTGGTAGAGCTTCCTGTAGAAGGGAAGGGCGACATGGACATCCGCGCCCATGTTGTAGAGGGCGCTCACCAATGACGCGGAGACGTCCGCCAGGCCGCCGGCCTTTGACGAGTAGGAGACCTGCTGGTTTGTCAGGTCGCTGTACTGGTTGGTGCCATAACCGCTGTTGATGATTTCCTGGGGAAGATAGGTAATCTCAGGGGTGACGATGAGGATCTTCGGACAGCCAGGCATCTGATTCTCCTTCCGGAGAACCTGCACGTCAGACCCAGTGTCCATCAATTCCTCGGCACTCTTTGTCGGAACTAGCTTTGGTGCGGATGATTCCTTTGACATCTCGAATGAAATCCCCCTACGGCAGGATGATTGCAGAACGGAGAACCCCCCTCATGGAGTAAAGAGGGGGAAGACAAATGACGAGGGCGGAACGGGCAAGCCGTCCGCTAGTCCTGCGCAACCTCAAGGAGGTTGTTGGCGCCGCCAAATTCGTTGGGCTCCTGCTTCGGATTGCTCGGATCCAGAATCCACTGCCCGTCGACCACCAGCTTGTAGCGGTAGACGCCTGACTTGAGAAGGAAGCAGACGGAATACTCGCCGTCCCCCTTCTTGTCAACCAACGGACGGGCCGCCGGATCCCAGTCGTTGAAGCATCCCGCGACACTGACGCTCTGGCCAGGCTCTCCGACATAGGTGAAGGTGACTCTGTGCCCGCGGGGCTTGCCGGCTCCACTGCGGTGGGTCTTCTCTGATGTATTCTTCTTTGCTGTCTTGGTTGCCATGTTCTTATACCTCGCTGTTTACAGGTTAGGAAAAGTGCGAATTATCCTTGCAAGTGCCAGGAAATGAGAATGCAACGGTGATAGTCCTGTGATGCGTGAAACAACGGACGCATTCCGCTTCCAAAGATATCCGTTCTTGCGTAAACGCGCATAATTTAATGCATAACCTGCGTATTGCCAAATACCTTCATTGTTAGGAAACTGTTAGTGGACACCCCCCCATGGGTGGGAGGTGGAATGTCGAGGAACAAGGAGTAGCGATGCAATGCCCCACGCCTCCCTGCAATCGCCCAGGACCCAAAACGCGTCACGCGTGCTGCCGCCCCTTTTGTGTGTTATTGCATTGACAAAAAAAGCCCCGTGTCCGGTACGGACCACGGAGCCTTTTGAGGTCAAGGGGAATCCCTTATCGTCTATGCATGTTTACGGCGCGTGCCTCGCTTTGCGCCATTTGGAGGAATGGGCACTTGGTCGGGATTCCGCAGCAGCATCTGTACGCCATGTTCAGGTCGACATACTTGTATGGCATGGTTCTGCCGTGTCTCTGTGCGACCTTGAGCCCGTATGACTTTACGGCGCCGCAGTCTCCCGCGATTCCGTCGTACTCCGGGATGAGGTTTCCGTCGTGCCCCGTCTTGGTGGTCATGATTTTCTTCCATCCGAAGTTGGGCGCATAGTGGCAGACCACATGCTGCCTGAGGACGTCGGGAAGCTCGGTGTTGTTCAGGCCCTGGGCCCACTCGGGGACCTCCACCTTGAATGCCTCGTCATAGACGTTCTTGTTGGGCTTGGGCTCCACCAGTCCGTCCCGTGCCGCCGGGGTATTTGGGCGTGCCGCGGGCTGTTGTGGTTTGTGGAGGAATGAGAATAGGCGGTCGAAGAAAGACATATTACCTTAAAACCAAAATTCAGAGGGGGACATACTTGCCTTGGGAAGTAGACGTAGGCTTTGACAGTCGGCCAGGGCCTGTGTTCCTTGCTTCGCCTCCTTTCCGTCAAGGGGGGATTCCCCCCCCTGGGACAAGCCCGCAGAATATAACCGTGAACCAATGTTTTTCAATAGCCATCGTCTGGCGGCGACGCTCCTTTTCCTGGTAGCCTTTTCGGTTTTCGGGGGTGAGGTGAGGGTTGCGCAGCTCGTCGCACCCGACTACTCCACCGTCTACCGCAACTATCCCGGCGCGTTGTCCGGCCTGCTTTCGAGCATCCATGAGAACACGGGGCTGGAAGTGGCTCCCGACCCCGTCATGGTCTCCTCTTTCCGGGACCCCAGGCTCCGGGAGTGCCCGTTCCTGTATGTGAACTGGGATGACCGAAACGACTGGGAGGCCTTCCCCGAGGAGGAACATGCCGCGCTGCGGGAATTCCTCAAGGCGGGGGGCTTCCTGTATGTGGACGCGGGCATCGCGACGGAATTCCTGCGGGAGGCGGGCACGATGAACGGACAGCACCACAGCTACGCCGAATGGGAGGCACGGCCGGATGTGAAGGAGTTCTTCGCCAGGACGCTTCCTGAGGACGCATTCGCCCCCCTGGGACGGGATGACCCGCTGTACTCATGCCCCTACAGGGGGCTTCCAGACGCATCCGCCCTCGCCCCGGGACTGCGGGAATATGTCTCACGGGAGAAGTGGCCAAACGGAACATACTCCGCCGTGGGAATCAGGCTGGACGGACGGCTCGCAGTGCTGGCGACCCCCGTCGTCGCAATGGGCTGGGGAAAGGACGACCTGGGAGACTGGACGACTGAAATCAGGCTGCGGACGCTCGAGGACGGGGAGGCGCTCGGCGAAATCCTGCCGGACGCGGCGGTCCTGGGCCCCAGGTATGCCGCCCGTAGGGAGGACGGCGGAGTCGACGACGTATTCTGCCAGCAGGACGCGCTTCCAGCATGGCTCCACGACCCGCTTGGCAGATGGCGCGTATTCAGATATTACGACTCCAGGCAAATCAGCGACTTCGCCCACGTCTTCTATACGCGGCTTGCGACGAATTTCATCGTATGCGCGCTTCTGGGGGAGTAGCGCCCCACGCCGGACACCGGCTCCCTATTGGACTGCCGCCATCCTGCCCATGGCGTCGACGATTCGCTCAATCTCCTCGTCGGTGGTGACGAAGGGGGGCATGGTGTATATGAAGTGGCTTTCAGGACGCAGCCAGACGCCTGTCTCCAGGACGATGCGCCGCACCTGCTCCTCGTCGGGGATTTTCTTGACATCGAGGACTCCGACTGCGCCGAGGGCGCGCACGTCCTGGACATTCGGGAGCGAGCGGTATTTCGGCAGGAGTTCCTTGAGCTTTTTCTCGATGCGCTTCACATTTGCCTTCCAGTCGTAGGATTCGAAGAGGTCGAGGGACGCGCATGCGGCCGCGCAGGCCAGGGGATTTCCCATGTATGTGGGGCCGTGGAGGAATACCGGGATTGGGTCGGAGATCCGCTTTGTCGTGATGGCGCAGGCCATTGTGATTGCCCCTGCGGTGAGTGCCTTTCCGACACACATCACATCGGGGGTGACTCCAGCGTGCAGGCACGCGAAACGCTCTCCCGTGCGCCCAAAGCCGGTGGCGATTTCGTCGAATATCAGGACGATGTCATGCCTGTCGCACTCCTGGCGCAGGCGGCGGAGATATTCGGGGTGGTAGAACCACATCGCGTTGGCGCCCTGGAAGACTGGCTCCAGGATGACACCAGCGATTTCGTCGGAGTGATTTGCAAGGAGCTCGCGCATCGGCTCGAAGGCCTCCTCCCGCCACGGCTCGTCAAATCTGCATTGCGGGGAGGGGACGAAGAACTGCCGCGGCAAAACTCCCCGGAAGATGCTGTGCATCTCCTCGGGGTCGCTCACGGACATGGCGCCGATTGTGTCGCCGTGGTATCCACCCAGCAACGCGGCAATCCTTGTGCGCCCGGGACGACCCACCGCATTCTGATACTGAAGCGCCATCTTGATGGCGCATTCGACTGCAATCGACCCCGAGTCAGCATAGAAGATCTTCTCCAGCCCGGCGGGCAGAATCTTCAGAAGCCTGGTCGCAAGGTCGATTGCGGGACCATGGGTCAGGCCGCCGAACATGACATGGGGCATCTTCGCAGCCTGCTCCTGGATTGCGTGGACGATTTCGGGGCGGCAGTAGCCATGCACGGCGCACCACCAGGAGGAGATGCCGTCGATGAGCGGCGTTCCGTCCTCCAGGTAAATATGCGTGCCGCTGGTTGAAGCGACCGCGTCCACGGGGCGTGGGTGGCTGATGGAGGTGTATGGATGCCAGATGTGGTTCTTGTCGGTTTCCTTGTTCATTATGCTAGCGGAAGAAAGGGGTGAAATCGGGCAGGTCGGTGGCCTCGGGCGCATCGGGGTTGACGAAGCCCAGGCGAATCAGCGGAGCGCCCATGCGGGACTTGTCAAGGTATTCGCGGATCATCCTGGGCGTGTCCTGGTCAATCTCGGGGTCTGCCTCGGCGCAGTGGTTGTAGACGATTCCGGCGAGGGGGATTCCCCTTGCGGCGAGGGCTTCGATTGAGAGGATTGCGTGGTTCAGGCTGCCGAGCTTTCCTGAACAGACCAGGATGGCGGGCCACCCCTGGCTGCGCGCGTAGTCAATCGTGAGGATGTCGTGGGTGAGCGGAACCGCAAGCCCCCCGGCGCCTTCGACCAGGGTCACGTCGTATCCTGCGGAGACTTTCTTCACGCAGTCGCTGATTCTTTCGACATCGACGGCGCGGCCCTCCCGTTCCGCCGCAAAGTGGGGGGACGCGGGGAAGTCGAAGGTCTGCGGAAAGGTCAGCCCCTGGAGGTCTTCGGAAGTCGCCGGAATACCCATCAGCTTGCGGTGCATCTCAAGGTCCTCGGAAAAGCCGTGGCATCCAGTCTGGACCAGCTTGACCGTGGTGACCTTGACCCCATGCGCCATCAGCGACCGGGCCATCATGCCCGTCGCAATCGTCTTGCCGACACCAGTGTCGATTCCGCTGACAAAATACGTCCTGCCCATCTCTGCAATCTCTCAGTCCCTATTCTCCGAATGCGCCCAGGCTTGCGGCGAAGCGCTCGTCGTCGGCGATTTCCCGTCCACGGGTGGTCAGGTAGCCTCCCGTCATCAGCGCGTTCAGTCCCGAGAGCATCAGGAGTCCCTGGAAGTCCTTCATGGTGGTTTCGCGCCCTGCGCAGAATTTCAGCATCTTCGTCGGATTGACGAGCCGGAAGATGGCGAAGCACTTTGCGGCCTCCGCGGGGGTGACCGGGGCATTGTGTTCGAGCGGGGTTCCGGGGATTGGGAGCAGGATGTTCAGCGGCACCCCCTCCACGTCGAGGTCGCGGATTGCGAAGGCCATGTCGACCCGGTCCCCCCAGCTCTCCCCCAGTCCGAAGATTCCGCCGGTGCAGTTGGTGATACCGTATTTCTGCAGGAGCTTGATTGTCTGGATCTTCTCCTCGATGGTGTGGGTCGTCGAAACCAGCTCCGCATACTTGGCCGGGCTGGTCTGAAGGTTCATGTTGTAGCGGTAGACATGGTGGTCGGCCAGGGCCTTCACGCACTCCTCGGAGAGAATGCCCAGGGAGACGCATACCTTCATGTCGGGTAGTTCACGGGCAAGCAGGTCCACCGTGTCGAGAACCTTCCGGAAGTCGTCGTCAATCTTCGTCCATCCACGCCCGCTCGTCACATAGCCAAAGGTGCGGACGCCCTGTTCGTAGACATGGCGCGCCGCCTTCAGGACCTCCTCCGGCTCCAGCATCGGGTAGCTCTCGATGTTGGTGCAGTGGTGGCCACTCTGGGCGCAGAATCGGCAGTTCTCGCCGCAACGGCCGGACTTTGCGTTGACAATCGAGCAGCGTGAGTACGGTTCCGCAAACTTGACGCGGACCTTGTTCGCCAGTGAGACCAGGTCCAGTATGTCTGCACCGTGGACTTCGCTGGCGATCCGGAGTGCCTCGTCGCGGGTGATGCTCTTGCCGTCAAGAACCTTGTAGGCGGCTTCAATTGCAGGGTGGATGAACATGTCTGAGTCGAGGGATGAACAGGTTTTCTGCGCTGCCGGCGGGGGTGTCTGGCCTCCTCCTTCCGGCGACTCCCATAATAAAATGCAGGACGCGGGGATTGTCCGTCGCCTATTCCGTTCCTTCGGGCAGGGGAGTTTCCCTCATGCGTCTTTTGAGTTGGTTGAATTCGAACCACATTACCGCGGCGCAGAGGATTCCCGCGAAGATGTCCGAGCATGGCGCGGCCCACCAGATTCCCTTGATTCCCCAGATGGCGGGGAAGGCCAGTAGCGCCGGGATGAGGACGAGGCCCTGGCGGAGGGAGCCGAGGATGATGGAGACCGTGGCGCGCCCGATGGACTGGAAGTATGTCCCCGTGATGATTCCGACCCCGATGAAGCCGACGCCGAGGCAGGCGACCTTGAGGCCGTAGGCGGCTGTCTCGATGAGTGTCTCGTCCTTGCAGAAAAGCGCGGAGAAGGGTTGGGCAAAGACGAATGAGACGGCCGCCATCGCGAAGCAGATCGCGGTGGCCGTCCAGATTGAGAGGCGCAGTGCGTGAAGCACCCGTTTGTATAGTTTTGCACCCGTGTTGTATCCGATGATTGGCTGAAGCGCCATGTTGATTCCGAAGCATGGCATTAGCATCAGCATGATGATTGCGCTCAGGATGCTGAACGCGCCGATGGAGACGGTGGCCTGGGCGGGAGTCTCGGCGAATTTCTGGAAGCCCCGGTTGTATATGACCATCACGAGGCTGCCGAGGCATTGCATGAGAAATGGAGCCATGCCAATTGCCAGAACTCTCCAGAAGAGCCTGTTGTGCAGCCGGATGTACTTGAGTTTCAGGGTCAGGATCCGGCCGTTGATGAAGTGCACAAGAACCCAGGTGGAGGAGATGGCCATCGACAGGACGGTGGCTGCCGCGGCGCCCTTGACGCCCATGTCAAGCCAGAAGATGAAGATCGGGTCGAGGATGATGTTGGAGACGCAGCCCAGCACGATGACGCCCATGGCGGTTATCGAGTTGCCCTCGGCGCGGATGAGGTTGCCCATGCCGAAGCTGATGTGCTGGAATATGTTGCCCCACAGGATGATCTCAAGATACGCCTTCGCATACGGAATGGCCGCCTCGGTGCCGCCGAAGAGAACCAGAAGCTCGTCCAGAAATGCCAGCCCAATCATCTGGAAGGTGAAGATGAAGAGCAGGAACATCGCAAGGGACTGCCCAAGTATCTGGTTGGCCTCCTTGTATTTCCTCTCGCCAAGAAAAAGGGAGATCATTGCCGAGGAACCCTGGCCGACCATCATGCCGCATGCCGTCAGTATGACCATGAAGGGCATCGTCAACCCCATTCCCGCAATCGGATCCGCCGCATCGTAGTACCGGCCGATGTAAAGCCTGTCGACGACATTGTACAGGCAGTTCACAAAGGTGGTGGCCATCGCGGGAAGCGCAAAGCGGACCAGCAGCTTGTGGACGGGCTCGGTGCCCATGAAGGTTGCATCGGAGGGAATGCTCATTCAGGAAGACGTCAGACGGGAAAGGGCGCGTGTGGAGCGGCGGCGGCAGTCAGACGCCACCGTCCACGTATTTTGTTCGTATCTTGTTGCATTTCAAGGACTTAGTGTGCCTGTGCCATTGCGTCCAGCTTGTTTGCGACACGCAGGAGCGTTTCCCTGACGCGGTAGTATTCGGAGGGTTTGTTGCGTCTGTGCCACAGCTTGCAGAGCTGCCTTTCGCGCATCCTGACCTCGTCGGCCAGTTCCTCGCGTGCATAGAGTTCCGGGAAATGCATTGACGCCGCGATCTTGTGCATCAGGAGCGTCATTTCGGCGCCGAACCTGATTTCCTCGCATGCGAATGGATCCAGCGGCCTTGCCGCCGCCAGTGCGTCCTTCAGCGCGCTGATTTCCTCGTCAAGCCTTGGGATTGCGTCCTTGACCTCCTCGAAGGGGATATCCTTCGACCAGTCTTCCCAGAGGACCTCGTCGGTTGGGTCGACCCACTGGGAGATTGCAGTCCATGTGACCTTGCATGTTCTCGAGATTGCCTCCCAGCATGCCACGATTCCCGGGCGTCCGCCGGGGCTCTTGAACTCCTGCCTGTCGATGGCGGTGGCGACATCGAGCCCCACGTCCGCCATGTGCTTTGTATTCCAGGCGCATCCTGCGCCGAATGCCAGTCCATGCCACGAGGTTGCTGGCAGGTTGATGTTGCCGAAGTCCCCCCAGTTGGTGTTCAGGAGTCCGCAGGCGCCATGCTTCAGTCCCTTCTTTGCGTAGTTGAGGATGTTCTTCGATGCGGTGTCGATGTCCGCCAGCCAGTGGTTCCAGACCCATGTCCCGGGGCAGATGTAGAACTTCCTTCCGCACTTTGCAAGTTTTTCCGTGTCGCGCCTGTCGGCATTCGGGCGGTAGTCCCACTCCAGCGGGATGACTCCTTCCGGCAAGTCCGCCACAAGCTCCGGATGCTCGCCGATGATGTCGGCCCAGAACATTGCGGTCTTGCCCAGCTCACCGACGATTCCGATGATCTTCTTGAGGAAGCCGACATAGAGCTTCTTGACATCCATCTCGTCCTTGGCGATTTCCTTGTTCTTCCCCTTGCCCAGGTCGAATGTCTCGTCGCAGCAGATGTTGCAGAGGTTGCTCTTGAAGAGCGGCAGGTATTCCTCCAGGATTGACCGGACGATGTCGATGGAGCCCGGATCCGAAGGGTTCAGGGTGTAGTGCGCCATCCTGTCGTGGAAGGAGTATGGGCGTTCGGAGGCGTTGATGTCGAGCTCGTTCAGCTTTTCGAGCCTCTTGCTTCGCAGGAGCATGTAGCAGTGTCCGAATGTGGAGATCGAGGGGACCAGCTCCACATGGCGTGAGATGCAGTACTCCTGGAGGCGCAGGATCTCCTCCGCCGTGAGCGGGTCGCAGCCCTGCCAGATGTCGGTGTGCTTCGCAAAGGCAAAGGTGTGTTCGACATAGAGCTGAAGCTGGTTCAGCTTGTAGTACGCCAGCTTGTCGACCAGCTGGAAGAGGGTCTCGAGCTTCGGAACCGCGCTGCGGGTGACATCGTGGTAGAAGCCGCGGGCCTCGAAGTCAGGCGCGTCCTCAAGTTCAAAGGCACGGTAGGAGACGCCGTCGGAGGCGTTCACCATCTGCCTGATGGTCTGGAGCCCGTAGAAGAGCCCACGCTCGTCAGGAGAGGTGACCACAAGCCCCTCCGCACCGCCGACAATCTTGTACGACTCGGGGTTGCCGACGCCCTCCAGACGAAGAAGAAGCGAAACGCCGCCACGGGAGCCCCCGATGTCAAAACGAAGGCGCCGCCCGGTGAAGCGCTCCAGCTCGTCCGCAAGAACCAAGGCGGCCTCCAGCAACGAAGGGGTGTGCCCCGGGGGGAGGACCAGCGAGACAAGCCCGTCCCAACGGTACTCAGGCTGGCCGCACTCGCCAATGTCAAGATGCTTCGGAAAGGGGATGATGTCCAGGAATGGGTCCATCGAGAATGATTCTCCTATTATTGTGGGTATCAAAGATGACAGAATTGTAAAATTTATGACAATATCGTCCAACGGGAAAATATAGCGTCTCCGGAGCGTCCCTCTGTGGCGCGTCTATTCCTGCTGGACTTGCCTGGTTGTCCTGTGGCTTGTCTGGTTATTCATCAGCCAGCTTGTGGATTTCCATCTTCATCCGCTGGTTGACTTTTCCAGACAATTTGTTCTTCACGATTGCGAAGACGGTCCCCGTCCTTTGGTTGATGGAGAGTTCGCTTCCTCCCCATCCGTGGTGTCCGAATAGTTCTCCCAGGTTTGGATAGTTTCCGAGCAGGATGTATCCGTATCCGAATACGCTCCAGTATACGTCCTGGTCGTATGACGGGATTGGCTCGTCCTTTGGCCGCTGGAGCTTGGTCGCCTCCCTTATCATTTCATGCGAAATGATTCGTCCGTCGGCGAGCGCCTCTCCGAATTTTGCGATTCCCCGTGCGTTGCTGATGCATGCGAAGGACGGGATGCATGCCTGGCGGACGCAGCGCAGTTTCATCGCGTTGTCAAGGGGGTTCATGAAGGTCTCGTGGAGTTCCACGTTAGGCAGCAGGTCGTCTCCCCTGACGATGTCCCCCAGCCTTGCCTCCTCCTTTTCGGGCAGCGAGAAGAAGGTGTCGTTGGTGATTCCGCAGGGCTCGAGGATTTCCTTGGTCATGAGGTCGAGCATGCTTCTCCCGGTGGCGTGGACGAGCGCCCCGCCAAGGAGCCATGCGTAGGTGATTGCCTGGTATTGCGTGCGTGTGCCAGGCTCCCAGAGGG
>URJM01000028.1 GCA_900548225.1 uncultured bacterium | reverse complement strand
CTCCATCTCCGCCATCCGGTCGCATACCAGGTCCCAGTCGGAAAGCTCCTCCGCCGAGGCGAGCGGGGGCATGATGTGCATGCCGGTGGTGTGGGTGAGGACATGGCGCATGGTCACCTTGGGACGAAGCGCGCCCGTCCTGAAGCCAGGCCATACCTCCCCCAGGGGAGTGTCAAGGCCAATCGCCCTCTTCTCAATCATCTTCAGGGCAAGGGTCGAAAAGAGGCATTTGCCAGTCGAGAAGACAGGGAAGACAGACTCGGGAGTCACCTTGCGCGTGCCCGCCGCGTCCATGCTGCCCGAATAGCACTCGGCTTCGGTTTCGCCGCCACGGCGTATTATGCATTGGACACCGCACTCCTCGCCCGAGGAGACGGCTGCGTCAAGGATGTCCTGGACGCGTCCCTGATATCGATAGCTCATTCGTTCTGCCCTTCCATTGCCTATTTGATGTATCCGAGATCACGCGCCACCCAGGCAATGAGGAAGCCCATGATCAACACGAAAATCACTCCGAAGACCATGAACCAGAACTCCCGGCTGCGGCAAAGGCGCCCCAGGGGAGTCTCCCGCGCCTCCTCCTCAAGCCTCTCGATTAACTCGCGCTTGCGAAGCTCCAGGGCCAGAAGCGCAGCCTCGTCCTTGGTCATGACGGGAGCTTCCCCGGAGGATTCGTCTGCAACATTCTCGACGGGGTCGTTGTTCTCGACAGATGGTTCCTGGGTCATGGTCGTACCTCCAGAATCAAGTGAAAAACTCAAACACGCATTCAATATAAGTCGCGAAGACGGGATGACTGGCGGAGACCCCGCGCCAGGGCACGCATTTGACGCACCGCGCACATGGATTCTCCCCCTGCGGCCGACGGCTTCGGGGTGCCGCTACCTCCCGACCTGTGTTATCTTATGTGGCAATTCGCCTTGCAGAAGAACACTACCCAATCACAAGCAATGAGCATCATTACAATTGTCGGCGCGGGCATGATGGGGTCCGCCATGTGCTTCCCCGCCTCTGACAACGGCCATGTCATCAGGCTGGTCGGGACTCCATACGACCACGATGTCATCCAGCGCATAAAGCAGGACAACTTCCATCCACGCCTCGGAAAGCCACTCCCCCCCGGCGTCACCGCGTATTTCTACGAGGAGCTTGACTCCGCCCTTGAGAACTGCAACTTGCTGATATCGGGGGTTCCCTCCTTCGGAATCGACTGGTTTGCCGAAAACGTGCTTTCGAGGATTCCGGACAGCCTGGTGGTGCTGTCCGTCACAAAGGGGCTTGAGGACGAGCCGGACGGGACGCTGCTGCCGATCTCCCGCGCGTACAACGAGAGAAAGCTGGCGCCGGGCAGGAAGCTCTCAATCAACTCGATAGGCGGCCCATGCATCAGCCAGGAACTCTGCAACCGCCTCCATACCTCGGTTGCACTGTGCGGGGAGGACTCCGATACGCTCTACTGGATCAAGTCGCTCCTCATTACCACATACTACCACATCCAGCCGACACTCGACGTGGTCGGAATCGAGACCGCGGTGGCGATGAAGAACGCCTACGCGGTGGGCGTCTCGCTGGCAATCGGCCTGGCGGAGGCACAGGGGACGACCCTCAGCAATCCCCAGGCGTCCCTCTTCGGACAGGCCGTCCGCGAAATGCTCCGCCTTGTCCACCTACTCGGCGGCCAGACCGACAGCGTCATCTACGCCACGAGCGACCTCTATGTCACCATCAACTCCGGCCGTAACCGCAAGCTGGGCGACGCGCTGGGGCAGGGGATGTCCTTCAAGGAGGCTCTCGAAAAGTTCCCCGGGACTACGTTCGAGTCGATTCCCATCATCACCAGGGCGGCACGAGCGCTTCGCCGACGCCACCAACTCGGCACGGCAAATTTCAACAAGTTCCCGCTGCTGAGGCACTTGGATGAGATTATCAACCAGGGCGCCCCCGTCAACATCCCCTGGAACGAGTTTGGCTGAAAGGCATAAGGCAAGGAGACGGACGCGATGAAGATCGGCTTGATGATTCCGACTGCCGAGGAGGCCGTCGGCCTCCCCGAAGGCATACCATGCGCCACGGGATTCGGACCGGGAAAGACGGCCGCGTGCGCAGCCGCCGCAAAGCTGCTCTTCCATGACGGGTGCGACGCAATCCTCGTCTGGGGCACGGCCGGCGCCTTGAAGAGAAGCCTCCCCCTGGGACAGCTTATGCTCGTGACCCACGCCGCATACAGCGACTACGACGTGGCGCCCCTCTACGGCTCGGACGGCGTCGGCTTCGTCCCCGGAGTGGCCGAGGAGTGCTGGATGGAGTGCGACGCCGCCCTTGGCGAGGCAGTCCGCCGGGCGTTTGCGGCAAATCTTCCCGGCAAGGCAATGACGACCGGCCGGGTTGCGGCGGGGGATGTCTTCGACAACGCAAAATACTACCGCGCCGACAACAGGATTGAGAACAGCGCGGACATTGTCGAGATGGAGAGTCCCGCCGTCATCCACTTCTGCCGTCTTCTGGAGAGGAAGCTTGGACACCCGCATATTCCCGTGGCGGTGATGCGGCTCGTCTCAAATTATGTCGGCGGTGCGGCGGCGGAGGAATTCCAGGAGTGCCTGACCTCCATCAACGAGCTGAATCTCCGCATGGGCGACATCATGAGGACGGTCGCCATGTCGGAGACCCCCTCCTGACGGCCAGTTCCTCACGAAAATGCTGACTTTCGCGCATCCAGGTGTCCTCTGGCTTCTACCGCTGGCACTGCTGCCAGCCGTGATCCATCTGCTCAGCAGGATGGCGCCGCCTACGTTGAGGTTCCCCGGGACGCGGTTCCTCAAACCCTCCCCAATGCCACTCCAGGGATTCCGTTTCTGGAGGCAGATTCTGCTGCTGGCGCTGCGCACGGCGATAGTTGCACTGATTGTCCTCCTCGGAGCACTGCCCCGCTGGCAGCCAAAGGCACTGGACAATGGGGGGACGGAAAGCCCCCGCATCGGAGTCGCCGCGCTCCTGGATACCTCGGCCTCAATGATGGACGCCATCGGTGAATTGCGCGCCGAGGCAAAGGCACTGCCCGACGGGACGAGGTTCATAAGCACGGGAGACGGGGGCGGGGGACTCTCGCCCGATGCCTGGAACGCCGGCTTCTCGGGGTGGAATCCCAACCCCGGACTCAAGGACGCCGCAAGGTGGCTCTCAGGATTCCAGCCTGGATTCCGCGAACTCCATGTCTTCAGCGACTTCCAGGAGGCAAGCTGGCGAGAGGTCGACTCCGGCATGCCCGAAGGCACCCGAATCGTCACACACGCCCCAAAAAGCCGCCCACGGTCCAACTGCGCCGTCGTCTACGCGGCCGCCACGGGAATCACTGCGCAGGGGGAGACGACGGTCGAGGTCCGATGCCGGAACTGGGGCGCCGAAAGCGCACTCCGGACGGTCGTCCTGGAGACGGATGTCGCCAGGGTCACGCAGGAGCTGCTCCTGCCGCCAGGTGAGGCCACGGCCGCGCTCTTCCTGGTTCCTGCTTCCGTCAACCCGGCGGCGACTGTACGCCTGGAGCCCGCCGATGAAATGCCATTCGATGACTCGAGATGCTTCTGGGCACGACGGTCGCCCCCGTCGCCTCTACTTGCTGTCTTTGACGGGACGGAGGAGAAGATCGCCGATGAACTGGAGTTCTTCGCAATCCCGGCGCTGACCGCCGAACCAGAGGGCTCCTACCCAAGATACGAGGTCTCCATGCTGGACGCGACAGGGCTTCCGTTCGCGGATTTCACGTCGGAACGCGCGGTTTTCCTCTTCGGCGTCTCCGATGGCCTTCAGGACGAGTCCTGCGAAAGGCTGCGGGCATACGCCGAGGCGGGGGGTGCGGTCTTCTGGATTCCCGGTGCGCGTCCCGAGTCCGAATGGAGGCGCCTTCAGTCGGTCGGCATTGCGCCGCCGGGGCACGCATTTCTTGAGAGGCGTCCGATGGGGATTGGCCCCGTTCCGGCAGGCTCCCCGGTTGCGTCACTTTTCCCGGAGTCGAATCCTTCGGACTTGCATGTGTTTACAATCCGCCAGTGGCTCCAGGTCGCCCCGTCGGCGAATGATTCGGTCCTCCTTGAGACACTGGACCACGCACCCGCGCTCATACGCCACCCTATCGGCCAGGGGGAGGCGTTTTTCTTCACCTTCGGATTCCATGCCGCCGCCTCCGGCATCACGCTCTCCAAGTCGTTCCTCCCGCTTATGAGGGAACTCCTCGAGACCGCACTGGCCGAAAAGTCGGAAATCCTGCGCATCGACTGCGGAACAATACCTCCACAGGTCGACAATCTGGTCGGCGAGGCGACAAGGGCGGAGTTCACGACTTCGACGCCAGGATGCCACCGGCTGGGACGAATGCTGGTGGAGGTCAATCCCCCCGCATCCGAATCAAACCCCGTATTCCTCGATCCCGCATCAATGGAACGAGTTCTCGCCGCCAAAAACACCACCCGCGGGAAGACGACCGGGAATGACGGACAGGACGAAAAAGTCCCCTGGATTCTCCCAGCACTCCTGCTGGCGGCATTGGCCGCGGAGGCGCTGACGGCCAATCGACAAAGTCGCCGCATGGCTTGAAGATTCGGGAACCGCCGCTATATTAAGCGGCTTGCAATCGCAAAACACCATTTTTGTACATAAAATCACCAAGTATTCAAAGGTAAGGAGCTCTAGTCATGGCACATAAAAAAGGCCAATCCTCCAGCCGCAACGGACGCGACAGCAATCCGCAGTACCGTGGCGTGAAGGCATACGGCGGCCAGAAGGTCACCGCAGGAAGCATCATCATCCGCCAGTGCGGAACCAAGTACTTCCCCGGCAAAAACGCCGGCATCGGACGCGACTTCACCGTCTTCGCACTCGTCGACGGCACTGTCGAGTTCGTCAAGCACTCGCGCAAAATCAACATCATCCCCTTCGAGGCGGCCGCGGCGGAGTAACTCCACCATGCCCCAATACGAGAAGGACGATAACCCCGGACAGGGAGTCCTCCTCGCACGAACAAAAGGGAACAAGCAAAGGCGTGCCGGTATTCGGACTGGCGCGCCCTTTGTGTTATAAGTCCTTGATAGAGAACATGTTATAGATGGCACAGAGACGGGTCAGCTTCCATACACTGGGATGCCGCCTCAACCAGGCGGACTCGGCAATGCTCGCCGCAGACATGGCATCCCACGGATACGAGGTGGTCCCGTGGGGCGAGGCTGCCGATGTCATTGTAATCAACAGCTGCGCAGTCACCGGCGCCGCCTCCCAGAAGAGCCGCCAGGCGGTTTCCGCGGCCCGCCGAAGCCATCCTGACGCCTTCCTCGTGGTCTGTGGATGCGCTGCGACGGATCCCCTTCTCCTCCAAGGCAGTGGAGCCGTCCTTGCGGATATGCTTCTCCCGAACCCGAAGCCCCGTTCACTGGCGGCGCTTCTTCCCGGGAATCCCGTCCACACGGAGCACCAGGCAGTCTCCCCCCACCAGAGCGTCCCCCATTGCGAGGGGTTTGAGATCCCAGGCGTCGGATTCTATCCCGAACGCACCCGCGCAAATCTCAAGGTCCAGGACGGATGCAGCTTCGGATGCACATACTGCATCGTCCCACAGGTGCGCGGCCCCGCCCGCTCCCGCGCCGTCGAGGATGTGCTGCGGGAATCCCGCGAACTGATATCCCGCGGCTACCGCGAGATCGTCCTCACTGGAGTCAATATCGCAACATACGGCTGCGACGGGGTCGACCTGGCCGGACTGATCGGGAAGATTCTCGAGACGCCCGGGGACTACCGCATCCGACTCGGTTCCGTGGAGCCAGGCCCCCTCCTGGACCGGGTAATCGACTTGATGGCCGGGGACGGACGCCTCTGCCGATTCCTCCATCTGCCCCTGCAAAACGGAGACGCGCAGATTCTTCGCAGGATGGGACGCCGGTATACTCTCGAGGAATATGCCCGCACGGTCAATCTCGCCTGGGAAAAGGTCCCGGGAATCTGCATCGGCACGGATGTCATGGTGGGATTCCCCGGGGAGGACGAGGAGGCGTTCCGACGGTGCCACGAATACCTCGAGGCGCTGCCAATCTCGCTGATGCATGTATTCTGCTACTCGCCACGTCCAAACACCCCCGCCGCCACCTGGCCAGGACGACCCGCGGGAAATGTCTCCCATGAACGGGAAACCCGGCTGCTGGAACTGGCCGCACGAAAGGCGTCCACATTCGCCGCATCCCAGGTGGGGACGACGCTGAGGGTGCTTCTCGAAAGCGGAGAGCCGCAAAACCACGGATGGTCCGACAATTATCTTAAGGTGTGCATGCCCCCCGCGCTGAAGCTGGACGCCAATACTTTCCATGAGTGCAGAATCGCAGGGGTGCTTCCAGGATTCGACCGCGAAGTCGCAGGAGAACCCGTCAATCCCTGAAGGCCACAGATGTACACAGGAGGCTGATTTCATGCCCGCGCAAAAGGAGCTGACCTCTTATCTCGATTCCCTCTTCGCAGACTACGACTGCACCGCAGACTATTCACGCAACGGACTCCAGGTGGAATGCCACGGCGAGGTGAGGAAGGCCGCCTTCAGCGTCGATGCAAGGCAGGTGGTCTTCGATGAAGCCGCACGCATCCACGCCGACTACATCTTCTGCCACCACGGACTCTTCTGGGGCGACGGGATGACTTCCCTCCGGGGGATTGACGCGGACCGCATACGGACTCTTCTGAAAAACGATATCTCGCTCTACGCAATGCATTTGCCGCTGGATGCACATGAATCCGCCGGAAACAATGCACAGCTCGCGGAACTCCTGGGAATCGCTTCGGGTGACCGGCGCCCATTCGCACTCGACCGGGGAATCCCGGGAGGAGTCATTGCGGACTCCGCCACGGGGTTCGATGTCGACTGGATTGCCAGGACACTGGAGGAGGAACTCGGCGCTTCCTGCGCAATCTACCATGCAAACGGCAGGAGGATATTCAACCGCATCGCAATCGTCACCGGCAGCGGAGGAGGGCTTCTCCAGGAGGCGGCATACAGCGGAGCGGAACTCCTCGTGACAGGTGAACTGGGACATTCACGTTCCATTACCGCACAGGAACTCAATGTCGCAGTCGTCACGGCAGGACACTATGCAACCGAAACCCTCGGACCAAAGGCTGTCATGAAAAGGGTCCAGGAAACCTTCCCGGACATCGAATGCGCCTGGATTGACGCGCCGACTTCCCTATAATCACCGGTTGTCGTGCATGATATGGCATAACTGCTTTGTATGGAAGTAGTTATGTAGTAAATTGGGCGTCCGCGCGGCACGCCCCCCTTGACAGCCCGGCCCCCTTGCATGCCCTCGAACAAAATGAAGCCTGGGCGTCACGAAGAATCCACCGCATTCCCCCGCGCCAGCTATTGCCGGACGCCTCTCCCGTATATGACATGGAGAGCCAACCTGGTCAGTCCGCATTCGGCGTGTTGGTACGAGGGTCATGGAGAATCCACCGCATTCCCCCGCGCCAACTGTTGCCGGACGCCTCTCCCGTATATGACATGGAGAGCCAACCTGGTCAGTCCGTAACATCTTGCAGGATATGATTTTAATGATTATTTTCCCTTTTGCTTGACATTTGGCTGGAGGGGTGGCACCTTAGGGTGGGCGGTTGGGGGCAACCGCCCACCCTTACCCACCATCCGGAGGTACAGGCGCGCGTACGCGCACGAGGCAGCCCCGAATTCCGTGAGGAGAGTGTAGTGTTCTGCATTGCTGGCGTTATTTCCGGCGTCTTGTCAACAGACAGTTCGGGGGCCCCCTGGATTCCGTGGGGGGAGGGTGATGTTCTGCGTCGCTGGCGTCATTTCCGGCGGCTTGTCAACAGGTCAGGCGTCTTTCTGGCCATCCGACCTTTCCCGTATGTGCGCCAGTCGGCTTGAAATATGCGCGTGCGCGTGTACATTACGCGCATACGCGTGCGCGTGTATGCGCATAGACGCAGACAGTTTTTTTACATATCCTGCAACCCCCCTTACACAAAGGAATAACATGGCGAACGAAGAACAATTGGGCGCGGCTGTCCCGACAGGGAACGACGGCGGCCAGATCAAGGTGCTCAAGGGCCTGGAGCCAGTCAGGCAGCGCCCGGGCATGTATATCGGCGACACGGATGTGAATGGACTCCATCAGCTTGTCTACGAAGTAGTTGACAATTCCATTGACGAGGCCCTGGCGGGATACTGCAAGAACATCGAGGTCACCATCAACATGGACAACTCGATTACCGTCAGCGACGACGGGCGCGGCATTCCGGTGAGCATGCACCCGACTGAAAACAAGCCCGCCTGCGAGGTCGCGCTGACAATGCTCCATGCCGGCGGCAAGTTTGACAAGGAGGTCTACAAGTTTTCCGGCGGCCTGCACGGCGTCGGCGTCTCATGCGTCAATGCGCTTTCGGCGTGGCTTTATCTGACCATCTGCCGCGACGGCCACAAGTACCGGATGAAGTTCTCCCGCGGGAAGACCGTGGAGCCCCTTGTGGAGGTCGGCTTGAGTGACAAGCGTGGCACGACGGTTCAGTATCTTCCTGACCCAGAGATATTTAGCGTTTTGGAGTATCGTTGGGAGATTCTTGCGAAGCGCCTCCGCGAGCTTGCATATCTGAATGCCGGCATCAAGATTACCCTGACCGATGTCAGGGGCAGCTCCCCCCGAAGCGAGACCTTCCACTACGAGGGCGGCGTCACCGAATTCGTCGCATATCTCAACCAGGGCAAGAATGTCCTCAACGAGAATGTCATCTCCTTCCAGGGCGAGACCAGGAATTTCCGCAGCGACGGGACAGGCGATTTCTTCTACGACATCGCCATGCAGTACAACGACACCTACGACGAGTCGATCCACTCCTTCGTCAACGGAATCAACACCAAGGACGGCGGCACCCACCTGGTGGGTTTCCTGACCGCCTTGACCATGGCCATCAACAACTACCAGAAGCAGGTGGCCGAGGATGCCGCGAAGAAGGCCGGCAAGAAGAACGTGAAGGGCGCGAAGGAATCCTCCCCCAAGAAGAACGGGAAGGAGATTGCTGTCACCAGCGAGGATGTCCGCAAGGGTCTTGCGGTGGTTGTCTCCGTCAAGGTCGAGAACCCGCTCTTCGAGAGCCAGACGAAGACCAAGCTGAACAATCCCGAGGTCCGCGGCCTTGTGCAGAGCGCCTCCTACGAGCGCCTCAAGGACTACTTCGAGGAGCATCCCGACATTGCGTCCCGCCTTGTCGAGCAGGCCGTGAAGTCCGCGGTCGCCCGTGAGAAGTCCCGGCAGGCCATCGAGGAGGTAATGAATCCCCAGAAGGCGCTTGTCGGCCTTGTCGGCAAGCTCTCCGACTGTTCCAGCAAGGATCCCCGCCTTTGCGAGCTCTACATCGTGGAGGGGGATTCAGCCGGCGGCAGCGCCAAGGACGGCCGCGAAAGCTCCTTCCAGGCGATTCTCCCGATTCGCGGAAAGCTCATCAACGCCGAGAAGGCGGCGCCCGAAAAGCTCCTGAAGAACCTTGAAATCCGCTCGCTCTTCACGGCAATCGGAGCCGGCGCGGGGGACGACATCGATGTCTCCAAGGCGCGGTACCACCGGATTGTCATCATGACGGATGCCGATGTCGACGGCTCCCACATCCGAACGCTGATCCTCACCTTCCTCTACCGCCACCTGAAGCCCCTTGTGGAGGCGGGCTACGTCTACATCGCCCGTCCTCCACTCTTCAAGGTGACCCAGGGCAAGCAGGAGCGTTTCGTGGAGACCGAGGACGACATGAACAGCACCCTGACCAGCCTTGGCCTGACCAAGCTTTCGATGAGGCTTCCCGGCGGCACGGAGCTTCCGAGCAACGCCCCAACCGCAATCATCCAGAGCATCCGGGACTGCCTGAGGCTCGTGGGCACCAACCTGCCACGCTACGGAATCAAGGCGGCCGAGTTCATGGAGTTGCGCAAGGAGCATGGAAGCTTCCCCGATTACATGATCGAAATTCGCGAGAATGGCGAGCAGAAGACCCGGTATGCCTGGAGCTCCGAGGAGTGCGAGGCGATTCAGGCCGAGGCACGGGCGGCGATTGCCGCGGCAATCGAGAAGGCCAGGACGGAACGGCAGGGCTCCGAGGAGTGCGAGACGGAGGCGGTCACCACCGCCGCCCAGGAGGACGCAGACCAGGAAAAGGCGGCCGTCCAGCAGTTCGACGAGGAGGGCAACCCCATCGAAAGCGTCTCCGAGGAGGAAGAACAGCAGCGCGACAGCATCCAGGTCGTCAAGATTCCCGAGTCGACGGCGCTGGAGAACTACGGTGCCTCCCTGAAGGAATACGGGCTTGACATCCAGGAGCTCTTCGGAAGCGAAAGGATCGTCGCGGAACTCGTCAACACATCCAACCAGGTGACGCCCGTCTCCTCCCTCCAGGCGCTTTGCGAGGCGGTCACCGCCCAGGGGCGCAAGGGCATCAAGATCCAGCGCTACAAGGGTCTTGGAGAAATGAACGCGGATGAGCTCTGGGAGACCACCATGAATCCCGAGACGCGCACCATGATCCAGGTCAAGGTCGAAGACGCCGAATATGCAGACAAGACCTTCGACCTGCTCATGGGCACGGCCGTCGCGCCGCGCCGCCAGTTCATCGAGGAACACGCGGACGAGGTCCTCAACCCCGACATCTAGAGGGCGGGGCAGGACTGTTCAATGCGCCCCAAATGGCGTTCCGAGTGACAAGAAGAGTTTCATAATAGACAAGGCAAATCCAAAATGGCAGACAAGAAAGAAAAGAAGGGCAAGACGATTGCCGCGGAGGAGTGGGCGGCGATACACCGGACGGACGTCTCCTCCGAGGTCAACCAGATCATGCGCGGCGCATATCTGCAGTATTCCGTCTCCGCGAATATCGGCCGTGCAATCCCCGATGTGCGCGACGGCCTCAAGCCAGGCGCACGCCGAATCCTCTACGCGATGCTCCGGGGCGGATACACGTACTCCGGCGGCTTCAACAAGTCCGCGAAGGTCGTCGGCCTCGTCATCGGCAACTACCATCCCCATGGCGACACGGCGGTCTACGACACGATCGTCCGCCTGACGCAGAGTTTCACAATGCGGCTTCCGCTCATCCTCGGGCACGGAAACTTCGGTTCGATGGACGGCGACAGCGCGGCCGCCTACCGATACACCGAGTGCAAGATGGACCGTGCGGCGGAGGCACTTCTCGCGGACCTCGACAAGGAGACCGTCGACATGCGGGAGACCTTCGACGGCGAGGACGTGGAGCCAATCGTCCTGCCGGCGGCATTCCCGAACCTCCTCGTCAACGGGTCGCAGGGCATCGGTGTCGGCATGGCCACAAACATCCCGCCACACAATCTCGGGGAGACAATCGACGCCACGGTGGCCATCATCGACAACCCGCTCATCTCCCTTGAGGAACTGATGCAGATCCTGCCTGGGCCCGACTTCCCGACCGGCGGCATCGTCCACGGCGTCAAGGGCGTCCGCCAGCTCTATTCCACAGGCCACGGCGGCATCCGGGTCCGCGGCAAGGCGGAGGTCGTCTTCGAGAACAATGGCCGGACGAAGATTGTCATAACGGAGATTCCCTATGGCGTCAACAAGGCCGACATGGTTGGCCGCATTGGCGAGCAGGCCCAGTCCGGCGCCATCCACGGCGTCTCCAGCGTCAACGACTACTCCAGCAAGCGTGTCGGCGTCATGATTGAGATTGCGCTGAAGCAGGATGCCATCCCGAATGTCGTCCTCAACGAAATCTACAGGAACACCCCCCTTGAGATCACCTATCCCGCGCAGTTCCTGGTCGTCGACCACAACCGCCCCCGCACGATGAATCTCAGGCAGCTCCTGGACGCGTACATCGACCACCGCGAACAGGTCGTCAGGAGGCGCACGGAATATCTTCTCAGGAAGGCGATTGAGCGCGACCACATCGTCCAGGGGCTCTTGATTGCCCAGGCGAACATCGACGAGGTGATTGCAATCATCCGCGCGTCAAAGGACCGTTCAGGCGCGCAGAGGCAGCTGATGGAGCGATTCGGGCTGGACGACATCCAGGCCAACGCCATCCTCGACATGAGGCTCGCGCAGTTGACCAACCTGGCCGTCGAGGATCTTACCAACGAGCACAACACTCTCCAGGCGAACATCCAGCACTACAACGAAATCCTCTCCTGCCGGGAAAACATCATGGCGGTCGTCAAGGAGGAACTCCTCCAGATGAAGGCGAAGTTCGACACGCCGCGCCGCACCCTCATCGAGACAAATGCAGGCGAAATGGACCTTGACGGGCTCACAAAGCGTGAAATCTATGTTGTGACCCTCTCCAAGCTTGGATATATAAAGCGTTGCAGTGCAGAGGAATATGCAGTCCAGAACCGTGGCGGCTCCGGCGTCCACGGCATGAAGGCGAGGAAGTCCGGCGACACAGTCCACATCGTCCTTTCCACCCGCAGCCACAATGCCTTGCTCTTCTTCACCAACTACGGTCGGATCTATCGTCTGCGCCGTGCCTACGAACTGCCCGAGAGTTCCCGCGGCGACGGCGGCCGCTTCATCCACAACGTGCTGCCTCTCATCCATGACGAGGGCAAGCAGGAAGGGAACGAGGAGATCCGCGCCATCCTCGCAGTCGACGAGAGCAACATCGAGGAGCTGGAGAAGATGTTCGTCGTGATGGTGACCAAGAATGGAATCGTCAAGCGGATGAGGCTCAATCTCTTCAAGAGCGTCCCGAAGGCTGGGAAGAGGGCGCTTACCTTCAAGAACGACGAGGATGATTTGATTGACGCGCAGATGACGACTGGCGACAGCCAGATCCTCATCTCGACGGATGCAGGCCGCGCAATCCGCTTCCACGAGACCCAGGTCAGGGACATGGGCGTTACCGCCGCCGGCGTCCGTGGAATCACCCTGAAGCCGTGGCCTGACGGCACGCCGTCCCATGTCGTCTCGATGGCGATTGCCGAGCCTGACGACGACCTGCTCGTCGTCACTGCAATGGGTCAGGGCAAGCGGACTCCCGTTGGCGACGGCGGGCCGATGCCGGCCGGCGGAGCCTCCGAGGATGTGGCCGAAGATTTGGATGCCGCCGCGCCCGAGGGAGCGGAGGATGCGTCCGCCGCCGAGGAGGTCTCGGAGGAGTCCAGCGGAAGCTATGTGGTCAAGGACCACTACCGCCAGACCAACCGTGGCGCCCAGGGTGTGACAAGCATCAAGCTCCGCGACGGCGACAGCGTGGTCGCCGCAATCCAGGTCGAGCCAAACACGGAGAAGAATCTCCTCATCCTGACACAGTTCGGACAGGCCGTCAGAATCCCCGTCGAGCAAATCAGGCGCACCGCAAGAAACTGCTACGGCGTCAGGGTCATCTCCTTCAACAGAAAGAAGGGCGACGACCAGGTCGCGAATGTCTCCCTTGTGGACAATCTCTCCGAGGAGGACGCGGCAGTCAACGAGGCCAAGGCGGCCGCCGCCGAGGAATCCGCCGAGCGCGCGGCCTCCTTCGAGGCGCAGCGTTCCGTCGCCGAGGCGGAGGTTGCGGCCCGTGAGGAGGAGGAATTCCGCCGCCGTCAGGAGGCCGAGGAATCCGGCGAGGCTGGGGACGACCAGTTGCAATAAGTCATAACATCTTGATAATCAAGGAGATACGAGTTAAAATGGCTTTAACCGTGACAGACAGATACATAATTGCCGACCCGTCGCTGGCGGATGTCGGCCGTCAGGAGATCATCATGAGCGAGAAGGAGATGCCTGGCCTCATGATGTGCCGCCGCCAGTATGGCCCCGGGAAGCCTCTTGCCGGGATGCGTGTCAGCGGCAGTCTCCACATGACCACCGAGACCGCTGTTCTCATCGAAACCCTTGTGGAGCTTGGCGCGAGTGTCCGCTGGGCCTCCTGCAACATCTATTCGACCCGCGACTCCGCGGCCGCCGCGATTGCGATGGCCGGCGTGCCTGTCTTCGCCTGGAAGGGGGAGACCCTCAAGGAGTACTGGGAGAATACCTTCCGTGCGTTGACATTCGAGGACGGCAAGGGGCCGCAGCTGATTGTAGACGACGGCGGGGACGCGACTCTGATGATTCACCTCGGATACGAGGCCGAGGAGGATCCCTCCGTCCTGGAGTGCGGCTCCGGCGCCCACGAGGACGAGGTCGAGCTGAAGAATCTCCTCAAGCGGATTCTTGTGGAGAGGCCTGGCCACTGGCACGAGGTCGTCAAGGAGTGGCGCGGCTGTTCCGAGGAGACCACGACGGGCGTCCACCGCCTATACCAGCGCTTTGCCGCAGGCAAGCTTCTCGTTCCGGCAATCAATGTCAACGACTCGGTCACAAAGTCCAAGTTCGACAATCTGTATGGCTGCCGCGAGTCTTTGATTGACGGCATCAAGCGTGCCACGGACGTGATGGTTGCCGGGAAGTTGGCCGTCATCTGCGGCTATGGCGATGTCGGCAAGGGCTGTGCCCAGGCGATGCGCGGAATGGGCGCCCGGGTGGTGGTTACCGAGGCCGACCCGATTTGCGCGCTCCAGGCGGCGATGGAGGGGTATGGCGTGGTGAGGCTGGAGGATGTGGTCTCCCAGGGCGACATCTTCGTCACATGCACCGGCAACTGCGATGTCATCCGCGCCGACCACATGGTCGCCATGAAGGACTCCGCAATCGTCTGCAACATCGGCCATTTCGACAATGAAATCCAGGTAGCCGAACTCAAGCAAATCCCTGGAATCCACTGCCAGCCGGTGAAGCCGCAGGTGGACAAGTGGGTCTTCCCCGACGGACACTGCATCATCCTGCTCGCCGACGGAAGGCTGGTCAACCTTGGCTGCGCCACAGGGCATCCGTCCTTCGTCATGAGCTGCTCCTTCACAAACCAGGTGATGGCGCAAATCAAACTCGCAAAGGAAAATCTCCCCGTAGGCGTCTATCTCATCGACAAGAAGCTAGACGAACAGGTGGCCAGATTCCATCTTGACGCCCTCAATGCCAGGCTGACTACCTTGAGCCAAAAGCAGGCCGACTATCTCGGAGTGCCTGTGGAAGGCCCCTACAAGGCGGAATTCTACAGATACTAGCCCGCGATACCCCACCCCATCCCGGCCTCCCTCCAGGGCAGCATCCCAGAACAGGGACGCCCTCGAGGAGGTCGGTTTTTCACGCGTGCGCTCGCGCGTACGTACCATTGGATGGAGGGTACTTGGGGTGGAAGGGAGGGGGGATTATCCCCCCGACCGCCCACCCCAAGATGCCGCCCTCCCCGAGAATTTCAAGTCAGCGGAACGAAAGTCGTTAAAGTCGTATGGACGGGGTTTTCGATACTCTGTCCATTTACTGTTTGGCTTTCCAATAGTTTTCCTCCAGTCGATTTACTGTCCGTCCGAGGAATGGGGCGGAATGAACCGGATATGTACGATTTGCTATTGAAGAATGGCCGTCTTCTTGACGGGAGCCGTGTCGACATCGCCATCAAGGGCGGTCGTTTCTCCAGGATTGCGGAATCACTTCCGTCCGACTCCGCGTCGGAGAGTTTTGATTGCGGCGGGATGGTTGTCATGCCCCCCTTCTACAATTGCCACACCCATGCCGCAATGGTGCTTTTCAGGGGCTATGCCGACGACCTGCCGCTGTTCCCGTGGCTCAACGACCACATCTGGCCCGCCGAAGCGCGCCTGACGGGCGATGATGTCTACCACGCGGTCCGGCTTGCCATTCTTGAAATGGTGAAGAGCGGGACAGTCTTCTTCAACGACAGCTACTTTTTCCTGCCTGAGACCATCCGTGCAGTGGAGGAGATGGGCACCCGCGCATGCATTGGGCTGCTTTGGCTGAATGTGGGCAACGTGAGGGCGAATGAAATCCGTCGCGAGGAGAACAAGCAGGTCCTGTCTGATTGGAAGGCCGGGCGGCTCAGTCCAAGGGTGACCATCGCGTGCGATCCCCACTCAATCTACACGGTTCCCGAGGCCGAACTTCGGGAAATCGCGGAGGATTCCCTCGCCAACGACCTGTTGATGCACATGCATCTTGCCGAAACCCGCAAGGAGTTCGACGACTGCCGCAACGCCCACGACGGAATGACCCCCCTGGAGTATGCCGACTACTGCGGACTTGTCAACGACCGCGCCAGGTTTGCACACGCAGTCTGGATGACGGAGAGCGATTTGCGGCGCGCCGCCGAAGCCGGGGCGGTCCTCGTCAGCAATCCGACCAGCAATATGAAGCTCTGTTCGGGGATGTTCCATTTCCAGGAGGCGGAGCGCGCAGGATGCAGAATCGCCCTCGGCACCGACGGGTGCGCTTCAAACAACGCGCATTCCTTCTTCTCGGAGATGAAAATCGCCGCACTGGTCGGAAAACTCCAGTCAATGGATCCAACGGTATGCCCCGCGGCCAAGGTCCTCGAGACTGCGACGCAGGCGGCCGACTACTTCGTCCCCGGTGCCGGCAGAATCGAAGAGGGCGCCCTGGCTGACGCAATCCTCATCAATACCGACCAGCCATATTTCATCGGTGACTACAACATCGTCTCCAATCTCGTCTACGCAGGCGAAAGCTCGTGCGTTGATTCAATGATATGCGACGGGAAATTCGTCATGAAGCACAGGCATGTCGCCGGCGAGGAGGAAATCATGGAGAATGCCCGGCGGGTCTGCGCCAAGTTCAGGCGATAGATGCGCAAAAGGCCGGGCCGGGTAGGCCGCAAAACAGACGCGTAGCCCACGAGGTGGGGCATGAAAAAGCTCCCCTTCTCCGTGCAGGAGGAGGGGAGCTTTTAGTATTATTCTATGTAACTGCCTTTAGCCGAAGAGGTTGAAGGAGTTGAGCAGGATAAGGAGGAGGCATGGGATGACGATGACGCTCATGCAGAGCTCGAAGAGCCAGCGTCGGAGCCATGTGTGTCCTTCTGCGATTGCGTTGCTGAACTTGTTGAGTCCGATGACAGCCACGACAAGGATTGTCGTGAAGATTGCGGCGATAGGCATCATCACGTTGTTGCTGATGAAGTCAAGGCTGTCGAGGATGTCGAAGCCTTCGTGTCCAGGCAGCCATGCGAGTGGTTTGACCCAGCTCAGCACATTGTATCCGAGGATGGTGATGATTCCGACGGCGAAGAATTCGGCTGTGCAGTAGAAGAGTGCGCGCTTGCGTGTGATTCCGAGTTCCTGTCCGACTGTCTGGACGTTTGTCTCAAGAATCGAGATGGCGGAGGTTGCCGCCGCGAAGAGGACGAGGATGAAGAAGAGGGCTCCCATCAGGTTTCCACCGAAGGTCGCGAAGACCTGTGGAAGCGTGATGAAGACAAGTCCGACTCCGGCGGACTCTGCGGCTTCCTTTCCGCCGAAGGTCACGACTGCGGGGATGATGATGAGTCCGGCCAGGAATGCGGCCATTGTGTCGAAGAATTCAACCTGGTTGACGCTGTTGACAAGGTTGTCCTCCTTGCGCATATAGGAGCCGTAGGTGATCATGATTCCCATCGCGATTGAGAGGGAGAAGAAGAGCTGTCCCATTGCTGCGACGACCGTCATGAAGCTGAACTTTGAGGGGTCTGGCTTCAGGTAGTAGATGAATCCTTCCTTGGAGTTGGGCAGGAAGATGATGTATGCGCAGAGGACGAGCATGATGATGAAGAGCGCGGGCATGCATATCTTGTTGAACCGCTCGACGCCCTTCTGGACACCCATCGCGATGACGGCGCACATAATCGCCGCGAAGATGAGGAAGAAGATAACCGACTGTTTTGGGTTTGTGATGAAATCGGTGAAGTATTTGGCGGAGAATGTGACCATCTTCTCGCCGGATTCGACCAGATTGTCCTTGCTGAAGTCGCTGACGGGATGTGAGATCATCGTGAAGAGGTATTTTGTGACCCATCCGCCGATGACGCAGTAGTATGGAAGAATCAGCATTGGGACGATAGCGTTGATCCAGCCGCCGACGCGGATGAAGCCCAGGAATCCCTTGTTTTCCTTGGTATACTCGCGGAATGCCCCGATCGGCCCCTTGCCGGTGCTGCGACCCAGGGCGTTTTCTGCAATAAGCATTGAGTAGCCAAAGGTCAGGACGAGGATGAGATAGGTAAGAAGGAAGATACCGCCGCCGTATTTTGCCGCCAGATAGGGGAAACGCCAGATGTTGCCAAGACCTACGGCAGAACCTGCCGCTGCCAGGACGAAGCCGATCTTGCTGGAAAAGTTCGAATGGTGGTAACTCATATAATGCTGAGGGTGAATTGTTTGGTGGGGGAAAACTTGAAAATTTCGCAAGATAGCATGAAATGGCGGGTTTTCAAGCCGCGTGTACCGCATTAACGGCGTAAAAGATTGCGGGCCATGCCTCAGGCCAGCATCTCCATCAACTCCTTCACGGTCGGGGCAACCCGCAGCAGTCTCTCATACTCCGGAGTCGTATATCCATCGTCAATCGACCGTCTGAGCAGTTGCATTACGCCGTCGTAGAATCCATTGACATTCAGAACTCCAATGGGCTTTGCCGGCAGATTGTTGATGATATTCACCTTCTGGCTCTCCAGCGCGTCGAACAATTCGTCCCAGGTGCCGAAACTGCCTGGCATTGCGACGACCATGTCCGCCAGCGCCAGCATCGTCGCCTTTCGTTCGGCAAAGGTCCTTGTCATGACCACCTCCGGGAGGCCTTCGTAGAGGAAACTGCGTGGAAGCTCCTCTGGGAAAACCCCGACGACATGGCCTCCGGCGTTCAGCACCGTGTCCGCCAGAATCGTCATGGTCCCTTCACGAGAGCCTCCGAAGACGAGTGACATTCCGCGCCGGACAATCTCCCGGCCGAGTTCCTTCACGGCATCGGTGTAGGCTGAATCATTAGGGATGGTTGCCCCGAGATAGACGAGGACTCTTCTGTTCTTTTCCATGTTTGGCATTTTTGATTGCGTGCATGGGCCGGCGGGCGGGCGCCTCTCCTGCGGCCCTGTTCTGCCCCGTGGCTGGCGCTGAAAACCATTAGTGTATTCCGTAATGATGAAATTACACATCCTTTCCGTGTTATGTTATGCATTATTCACTTGCGTCCCCCAAAAACGAAATGTAGCGTTGAACGCCAACCAGAAATGTCCCTCGAGGAACGAATAGCAGTCGCCCGCGGAGAACGCCCCGCGTCGCTGGTCATAAGAAATGTCAGGATATTCCATCTGACCACGGGCGAAGTGGAGCCGGGTGACATTGCGGTCGACTCCGAGGGCGTCATAGCCGGCATCGGCGGCGACTACAGGGGAGGGCGCGAATTCGACGGCCACGGGCTTTTCGCAGTGCCTGGATTCATTGACGCGCATGTCCACCTGGAGTCCTCGATGCTGCTTCCGAGGGAATACGAGGCACAGGTCCTCAAGCATGGCGTTACGACGGCGGTCTGCGACCCCCATGAGATGGCGAATGTCGTCGGCGAGGATGCCTTCAGGTTCTATTTTGACGCCGCGGAAAGGCTCACGATGGCGCTTGAAGTCCGGCTGTCTTCCTGCGTTCCCGCGACGGATTTGGAGACCAGCGGCGCGCGCATCGGCGCCGACAGGCTGCTTGAGTGGCACAGGAAATATCCGAAGGCGGCGCTTGCCGAACTCATGAATGTGCCGGGAGTCCTCTTCAGAGACCCCGAGGTCCTCAGTAAAGTCAAGGAGTTCGACTATATCGACGGCCATTGCCCACTGCTTTCAGGAAAGGACTTGTGTGCATACGTGTCTGCGGGAGTCAAGAATTGTCATGAATCGTCCATTCTTTCCGAAGCCAAGGAGAAGATTCTTCGTGGGATGCAGGTATTGATTCGGGAGGGCAGTGCCGCGCGGAATCTGGACGCGCTCATTCCGTTGATTACGCTTGAGAATTCGCCGTTTCTGGCCTTCTGCACTGACGACCGGAGTCCCCTGGACATGGAGGAGTCTGGGCACATAGACAGGATGGTTTCCCGTGCGATTTCCGGTGGCGCCCCTGTTTTGGCGGCCTACCGTGTCGCCTGCTGGTCTGCTGCCCAGGCGATGGGGTTCTGCGACCGTGGCCTTGTCGCTCCAGGCCGTCGTGCCGACATTTTGTTGCTTTCCGACCTGGAGAGCTGTTCCATCGAGGAGGTATTCGTCAAGGGCGTCTCCCTCAAGGAACTCTCCTATTCCGAGGAGGATGTCGAGGAGACTGGCTTTTTGCGGGGGACGGTCAAGTGCCGTGAGGTTTCCGCCGCCGACTTTGAGAGGCATCCGACTGGCATCCAGCCGGTCATCGGCGTCTCCGACGGCAGTCTTGTGACCGACTTCCTGGAGCTTGACGCATCCTCTGGCGACGTGCTTCCCGTGTCTGTAGTCGAGAGGCACGGCCGCACCGGCAACATCTCCCACGGGCTGGTGCATGGCTTCGGGCTGACTTCGGGCGCAATCGCGTCCAGCGTCGGGCATGACAGCCACAACATTTGCGTTGTGGGGACGAATGCCGCGGACATGGCGGTTGCCGTGAATGCCCTCCGCGAGTCACAGGGCGGCTTTGCCGTGGCGAGGGACGGCGAGGTGACAGGGCTTCTGCCCCTTCCCCTGGCGGGTCTGATTTCCGACCAGCGGTGCGACGTTCTCATGAGCTAGCTCCGCGATGTCCGCTCCGCGGTGCGCGACCTGGGATGCCCGCTACACGAACCCTTCCTGCAGCTGGCGTTCATCCCGCTGCCGGTCATTCCTCATCTGAAGCTTACCGACATGGGGTTGGTGGACGTGGACAAGTTCCAGCTTCTGACCTGATTCCCGCAATGGGTTTGCCTGCCGCATCCAAATGCCGGCGGGCATTTTCGTCATCCCTTTTGTTCCAAGTGTTTCCATAGTTCTGTTTTTTTTCGTAAAACCAACAACCAAAAAAGGGCAATTCAAATGACAGACTTTTTCAAGCTGAAAGAGAACAACACCACCGTCGGCCGCGAGATGATGGCAGGTCTGACGACCTTCCTGGCGATGGTGTACATCCTGGCAGTCAACCCCAGCATCCTGAGCGCCAGCGGAATGCCGCAGGGCGGCGTCTTCATTGCCACTGCAATTGCGTCTTTTGTGGGCACCTGCTGCATGGCCTTCTTCGCGAACTACCCCTTCGCGCTGGCTCCTGGAATGGGCCTCAACGCGTATTTCGCCTACACTGTCGTCCTCGGAATGGGCTACACCTGGCAGACTGCGCTTCTGGCCGTCTTCGTCGAGGGAATCATCTTCCTTCTGCTTTCCGTGACCAAGGTCCGTGAGAGCCTCTTCAACTCGATTCCGCTGGCACTTAAGACCGCCATCAGCGTCGGCATCGGCCTCTTCATCGCCTTCATCGCCCTCCAGAACGCGAAAATCGTCATCGACAACCCCGCCACCCTTCTTTCCCTGCAGTCATTTGGGGGCGAGACCTTCAACCAGTATGGCATCAGCGCCGTCCTGGCCATCATCGGAACAATCGTCACTGCGTGGCTTCTCCACAAGAACATCCGCGGCGCCATCCTCCTCGGCATCCTCATCACCTGGATCCTCGGCATTTTCGCCCAGCTCACCGGACTCTACGTGGTGGCTCCCGAACTCGGCTGCTTCTCCCTGATTCCGCACATCAGCTTCAGCACCTTCACGCAGTCCTTCAAGGATTTCGTCTCCATCTTCGGTGCCCTCTTCGACTCCAACGCGTGGGGCAAGACCGTCATTGACCCCGCCACCAGCGAGAAGATTGTCATCTCCGGCAAGGCGCTCCTCCTCTCCCTCGACTTCGTCGTGGTGGTCTTCGCCTTCATGTTTGTCGACATCTTCGACACGATGGGCACCCTCATCGGCGTCTCCACCAAGGCCAACATGCTTGACTCGAAGGGGCATCTTGCCCGCATCAAGGGGGCGCTCTGCTCCGACGCAGTAGCCACCTCCGCCGGCGCCGTCCTGGGCACCTCGACCGTCACCACCTATGTTGAATCCGCCTCTGGCGTCAGCGTCGGCGGCCGCACCGGCTTGACCGCCCTGACCACTGCGTTCCTCTTCCTCATCTCAATCGTCTTCGCCCCGATTTTCCTGGCGATTCCCGGCTTTGCCACCGCCCCCGCCCTGATCATCGTCGGCTTCTACATGTTCTCCGGCGTTGTCAAGATCGACTTCGACGACTACCTGAACTCGATTCCTTGCTACCTCGCAATCCTCGTCATGCCCCTGGCATACAGCATCTCCGAGGGCATCTGCGCCGGCGTCATCTCCTGGACATTCCTCAACTTCTTCTCCAGCCGCCGCAAGGACATCAACCCCATCATGTACGTCCTGACCATCCTCTTCCTGGCCAAGTACGTCGTGCTCTAACACGCTGAACGCGCCTGGACAGGGCGCACTTGACACGCCGCAGGATCGCCAACGCGGGCGACACCCTGCGGCGTTGTCGTTTTCAACACGCAGGCTATCTTATTTGGAATGACGACAATAGTCCCCACATCACTGGCAACACCACGCTTTCTGGGCTCCGGAGACACCGAGGAGCAGAAGCGGGAGATCCGCGAAATGCTCGCGGCGTCCAATGTCTTCCATTTGAACCTGGACGCCCCGTGGCTTGACCGTGTCTTTGCCGCATACCAGCAGCCCCACAGGTATTTCCACACGCTCCAGCATCTCCACGATGTCTGCTGCCTTGTCCGAAAGCTGTCGCTTGCCGAGAAGACGACCGCCGAGATGCTTTTGGCGGCGCTCTTCCACGATGTCTACTGGTATCCCCAGGAGACGCGCAACGAGGCGTATTCCTCTGCGGTCTTCGACCTTCTTGTTCCTTCCCTGGGCGGCCGCATTCCCGACAAGTCCCGCAAGAAGATCCATGACATAATCATCTCTTCGAAGGGTCAGAAGCCTGTCAGCGCCACGGCGCGTCGTTTCCACGAGTGCGACTGCCAGGTGCTGCTTCACGGGTCGCCCGTCGACCTCCTTGCGTACGAATTCCAGATATTCCGTGAATTCCAGTATCTCAACATCGAGGCCTACCGCAAGGGGCGCGAGGGATTCTTCGACCGGTTCAGCAAGCGTTTTCCGGAGTGCAGGGCGAATATGCGCTTTCTCATCGAGTATCTCGAGCGCCGCCGTCCCAGGGTTGGAATCTACGCTGGTTCCTTCGACCCCTTCCATGTCGGGCACCTTTCGATTCTCCAGAAGGCGGAGCTCATGTTTGACAAGGTGATTGTGGCAGTCGGCGTCAATCCCGAGAAGAATCCTGAACGCCAGGGCATGGCGGGGGACG
>URJM01000027.1 GCA_900548225.1 uncultured bacterium | reverse complement strand
TTATTGCCTGCGGACAGCAACGCTAAAGGACATACATGAGTATAATGAAGTTTTTCCTCATCAGCAAATACCTGTTTTTGCAACAATTGGGACAATATATTTGGCAGAGGGAAGATCAATCCCTCGGCGCCACGATATTGTGATTTTCGGAGAGTTGGATATGGATTTTATATTATCCGATGACGACTCCTTCCTTTCCTTTCGTGAGGACGAATACGCAACAGGTGGAATCGGAATTCAGGAAATAATTAGTTTTCCCCGATGCACGGAATATATTTTCGAGAACATTAGACATTATTTTGACATACGAATGGATGACAATGGCGATTTTTACGTTCCCATGATTCCTAACTATTCGTGGGGGCACTTTGATTACCTCCACCTTACCTTGAATTATAGAATGCTCATTTCAAAGAAGACTAATAAATTTATTCTTTGGATCTATGAATTCTAGTGTAACTCGTATCTGTCCACTTGTTCTGGCTTGCTCCCAGGGGCCTCTGTGATTAAATGCTATTTTCTTGTTCGACCATTGCTCGACCTCTCAGAATTGCTGGATTATTTGAGGTTTAGAAGCAATTTCTATAAATCAGGGACGGTGTCGGGCTATCGTGGATGCCCTCGTTTCTTTCCTCCCGCGTCCTTCTAGCGGGGCGATTCTGCCCTTGTCAGACGGCTACTCTTATCAATGTCCATTTTGAAGAACCTGGACATCTTCCTGCCCTCTTTCGTCGAACATCCTGTCAAGTCTCTCTTGCTGCTCTTCGACCGCGATGTCCGGCCCGGCAGGCTCAGTGCTTAGGCGGGCGGGGGCGAGATACAGGTTTGGTCTCATGTCTGCAAACCCGACCTATTTCCCGTTTTCCCTGACCCTGTGCCCCACGGATCCAGCGTACCCCTCTTCAGCCTGGTGTATGAGCGGAGTGTTAGTTTTTTGTTAGGATGTTAGTCATTGTGTTAGTATTTGGTATCTTAAGTGGCATGACAGGTTACGACATTTAACGACAATCCATACTAACCACACATGATTCAGCAATTTCTCACAGTATTTGGCGGTTTAGCCCTATTCATCTACGGGATGGGTTTGATGAGCGAGGGTCTGCATCGTTCTGCCGGGGACAGGATGCGTTCCATACTTCGTCTGTTTTCGGCGAACCGCTTTGTCGCGATCCTCTCCGGTGCCGTTGTCACCTGCATCATCCAGTCCTCCAGTGCGAGTACAGTGATGGTCATTGGCTTTGTGAATGCCGGGCTGTTGAACCTTGTCCAATCGATAGGTATCATATTTGGCGCGAACATTGGCACCACCATAACAGCGCAGCTGGTTGCCTTCAACATCCAGTGGCTCATCATGCCCTCGATATTCATTGGCGTTTTGATGCGTCTTCAGCAGAAGCGTCGTGCCCTATCCTCCTGGGGCATGACCGTCATGGGCTTTGGCCTTCTTTTTCTTGGGATGCAGGTGATGGGGGACCAGCTCAAGAGCCTGAGTGGTTCTCCTGCGTTCACGAAGGCGTTACAGCTTTTCTCCTGCACTCCCGAGCCCGGCAGCGTCTCGATTCCGTTTTTATCGACGCTTGGTGCGATATGCGTTGGCATGGTGGCGACCTTCATCATCCAGAGCAGCTCCGCCTGTTCCGGCGTGGTAATCGTCCTTGCCGCGAACGGCCTCATCGACCTGTATACCTCTGTGGCCCTGATATTGGGTTCCAACATCGGCACCACCATCACCGCGCAGCTTGCGGCAATACCAGCGAACCGCGTGGCGAAGCAGGCCGCCCTGGCGCACACCCTCTTCAACTTCCTCGGGGTGATACTGGTCCTCGCCAGCTTCTACATCCATATCGATGGCAAGCCCAGCTTCTACTGGGCGCTTGGCAAGATCAGCGGCGACAGCACCGTCCAGCGCCAAATCGCAAACGCCCACACGCTTTTCAATGTCTTCACGACCCTCGTACTGAGCGCCTTCATTCCGACGCTTGCCAGGATATGCGAGGCCATCATCCCCGTGAGGAACGACGAAGTCCGCTACAAGCGGCTTGAGCCACATCTGCTCAAGGATCCGACCCTGGCTCTCATCCAGACCGCCTCCGCGCTCAGGGCGATGCTCAGGAATGCGTGGACGATGGCGGACGGCACCCTCAGGATGTACGCCCACAACGACGAGGCGAACCAGAAGATTGTCCGTGGCCTTGAGGAACGGGAGCGTGACGTGGACGACCGGCAGGCCGACATTGCGGACTACCTCTCCAAGCTGATGCAGCAGCCCCTCACGCCGGAGCAGGCATCTCAAATCCCGCTGCTGCTGCACTGCTCCAACGATGTGGAGCGCATTGGCGACCATGCGGCCATCATCAAGTCGACAATGGAGCATATTCAGGACAAGCACCTTGAGTTCAGCGAGGGCGCCAGCCGCGAGTTTGACGAACTCCTCCATCTGCTGGAGTGCCAGTTCCAGCTGGTCTACGACATCCTCGCCGACAACTCCCCCGAGCGCATCCAGGAGGCGATGATGCGCAGGTCGCGCCTCTACGAGCACCTCAGCGCCTCCGAGCAGGAGCACATCGCCCGTCTGTCAAAGGGGACTTGCAAGCCCGACGTGGGGCTGGTCTTCCTGGAGCTTTTGAGCGAGATGCGTAAAATTGTCAGGCATTTCTCCAACATTACCGACAGGGCGAGTAAATTCTATGTGCGTCCTGGAATGTCGAAGGACATTGGGGACGCGACTGTAGAGACAGTCGTGGGGGCATAGATGTCAAAGGAAAGGATACTCATAGTCGAGGACGACGAATCCATCAGGGAGTTGCTTGCGATGACCCTTGCGGCGTCGGGCTACGGGGACGTCGTCACCGCCGCCGACGGCAACGAGGGTCTTTCGGAGGCCCGTGCGTGCCATCCGGACCTGATCCTGCTTGACCTGATGCTCCCGTATATAGACGGTCTCACCATCTGCAGCGTGCTCAAGGGCGACGAGGCGACCCGCCACATCCCCATCATCATGATTACGGCCAGGAACTCCGAGGCGGACATCATCAAGGGGCTTGACATGGGCGCCAACGACTATGTCACCAAGCCATTCAGCCGGCAGGTCCTTCTTGCGCGCATCCGGACCCAGCTTCGTGGCTACGAGGAGAAGCTTGAGACCGAGGAATACGCATACGGCGGCCTTGTCCTCAACAGCGCCCTTCACAGTGCGACCCTTGACGGGGCTGGAATCGAGCTGACCGCGGGCGAGTTCACGCTGCTGCAGCTTTTCCTGAAGCATCCCGGCCGGGTCTTCACCCGTTCGCAGATTGTGGCCATGACAAAGGGTGACAACTACCCTGTGACCGAGCGTGCCATTGACGTGCAGCTTGTCAGCCTCAGGCGGAAGCTTGGCGCCCTTGGCTCCAGCATCGAGACAGTGCGGGGCGTCGGGTATCGTCTCAAGGCGGAGGAGAGCGAATGAAGTCCGAGAACAGGACACTTCTCCTTTTTCCGGCGGTGTTGCTTGCCGCGATTGTCGTGCTTGCAGGCCTGGCCTTCTGGGAGTTGAGCGCATTCACGGAGGGCATCCGGCAGGAGACCCTCTCCAACATCCAGGAGGAGAGCGAGCTCATCCGCCGCCTGGTCCAGCCCCTTCTTGAGGAGGGTCGCATTGACGACGCGCGGAACCTGTGCAACACCTTCGACCGCGATTCCCTCAGAATCACCCTCATAGGGGATGACGGCAGGGTCGAGGCGGACTCGAGCCGCCAGGCCGACGAGCTTCCGAACCACCTTATGCGCGAGGAGGTGGCATCCGCGCTCGCAGGCCATCCCGAGGCGGTGACAAGACAGAGCGAGAGCACAGGCCGCTGGATGACATACCATGCGACCGTCGTGGAGGCAAACGGCAGGAAATACATCCTGCGGACGGCTGTCAACACCCATCGCACCGAGAGCCTGTCCCGCCTGGTCCGCGGCGCGATATGGACCGCGCTGGGGCTGGGCATCACCGCGTTTCTGGTTCTTCTCGCCTATATTCTCTGGCGGATAAAAGGCCCCCTTGCCGCCTTGCAGGCGAGCATGGACAGGATTGCGGAGGGGGACCTGGAGGCGCAAATTCCCGTGCCGTCCCACGGGATGGTGAAGCCAATTGCGAGGAATGTTCAGGAGATGACCGAGCGTCTCCGCAGCCAGCTCCACAAGCTCCAGAAGATGGAGACCTTCAGGCGCGACTTCCTCTCCAACGTCTCACATGAAATCAAGACTCCGCTCACAGCCATAATCGTGGCGGCGGAGACCATACAGCAGACAAGCGACCTGCCGAAGGAGCAGTTCGACAAGCTCGTCGAACTGATGTGCGCGCAGAGCCAGCGCCTCAACAGCCTCGTCCAGGACATTCTCGCCCTTTCGTCGCTGGAGCATCGTCAGGGCGAGCAGCGCAGCGAGTTCTACAGCTTCCGGCTGAGCGACGCGGTCGAGGAGGCAGTGAACGAGTGCCGGGAGGTGGCGAATCGCCAGGGTTGCGATGTCACCCTGGTGGATTCCTCGCCAGTCTGCGTCCTGGGGGACGCGCAGCTGCTGACCCAGGCGGTCTCGAACCTCATAAGCAACGCGTTGAAATACAGTGGCAGCCAGAGCGTCACCCTGGCAGTCTCCCGTGTCGGCGACCGGGCGGTCGTCGCCTGCATCGACCACGGGTGCGGCATTCCGCGTGAACACTGGCCCAGGATATTCGAGCGTTTCTACCGGATCAACAAGGAGCGTTCACGCTCCCTTGGCGGCACGGGGCTGGGCCTTGCAATCGTAAAGCATATCATGCAGCTCCACAGGGGGAGCGTCGAAATCGACGAGACCCCTGGCGGCGGCACCACGTTCCGGCTGACCCTGCCCGCGCTCTGAAGACAATATCGCGCGGGGCATGGCAAGGAAGACGCCCCCTTCGGAAGGGGTTCTTCCCGGAGGGGGCGCGTGTGCGGCCGGCTACTTCTTCCCGAGTCCGGCCATCCCTTCCTCGACGGACGCCTCGCAGGAGCGCATGGCGAGGATTGTCCTTTCGATAAGCTCGTCAAGCGTCCAGCCAACCAATTCCGCCCCCTTTGTGATGACCTCCCTGGAGCATCCGGCCGCGAATTTCCTGTCCTTGAACTTCTTCTTGACCGACTTGAGCTCCAGGTCCTGGACGCTTCGTGAGGGGCGCATCAGCGCGCTTGCCCAGATGAGCCCCGAAAGCTCGTCCGATGCGAAGAGGAGCTTCTCCATCAGGTGCTCCGGCCTGACATCCACCGTGATCCCCCAGCCGTGGGAGCAGACTGCGTGGACGAGCGGCTCGTCGGCGCCGCCTTCCCGCAACAGCTCTGGCGCCTTGACGCAGTGCTCCTCGGGGAACTGCTCGAAGTCGATGTCATGGAGCAGCCCCACATTCCCCCAGAACTCCTCGTCCTGGGCAAAGCCGTTCTCCCGTGCGAAATACCGCATCACACCCTCCATTGTCAGCGCGTGGCGCAGATGGAACGGGTCGTGGTTGTACTTGCAGAGCAGATTCCAGGCGGCTGTCCTGTCCATTGCCGGTCTCCCCCTTTTGAGGCTACTTCTTTTCCTTGAAGACAGTCTTTCCCGCAAGCCCGAGCTTCTCCTTGGCGATTTCGCGGAGCTTGAACTTCTGGATTTTCCCCGAGGCAGTCTCCGGGAAGTTCTTGACGATGAAGAAGTGGGCGGGGGTCTTGTAGAATGCGATGCGGTGGCGGCAGTATTCCCGCAGGTCCTCCTCCGTGAGGTCGGTGACGCCCAGGGCGGGGATGACGAATGCGCAGACGATTTCGCCGTAGCGCTCGTCAGGCGCCCCCACGACCTCGCACTGCTCCACCTGGGGATTCGTCATGAGGAACTCCTCGATTTCCCGGGGATAGATGTTTTCGCCGCCGCGGATGATCATGTCCTTGAGGCGTCCGGTGATCTTGTAGTACCCGTCCTCGTCCACCTCGCCGATGTCTCCCGAATGGAGCCATCCGTCCTTGTCGATTGCCTTTGCGGTCTCCTCCGGCATCTTGTAGTAGCCCTTCATCACCAGGTATCCGCGGCAGCAGATTTCGCCCGGCGTATTCGGGGGGACCGTCTCCCCCGTCTCGGGGTCGATGATCTTGACCTCGACGTGCGGCTGGACTGTTCCGACCGTGTTGACGCGGTGTTCCAGGGTCTCGTGGGTGCCTGACATGATGAAGACCGGGGACGATTCGGTGAGGCCGTATGGAATCGTGATTTCCGGCATGTGCATCTCGGTGATGACACGCTGCATCAGCTCGGTGGGGCAGAGGGAGCCGGACATGATTCCCGTGCGGAGGCTTGACATGTCGAACATCTTGAACATCGGGTGGTTCAGCTCGGCATAGTACATCGTGGGCACGCCGTAGGTGGCCGTGGCCTTCGCCTTCTGGATTGACGCCAGGACGACCAGCGGGTCGAACTGCTCGCACATGACCAGGGTGCCGCCGTGGGAGAAGACTGCCATCACGCCAAGGACACAGCCAAAACAGTGGAAGAGAGGGACGGGGACGCAGACGCGGTCGTTCCGCGTGAGCTCCTGGCGCTCCCCGATGTAGAAGCCGTTGTTCAGGATGTTGCGGTGCGTGAGCATCACGCCCTTCGGGAAGCCGGTCGTCCCGGAGGTGTATTGCATATTGACCACGTCGTGGTTCGAAATCCCCTTCTTGGCCTCCAGAAGGACATCGTCGGAGACGGACTCCCCAAGCTGGAAGAGCTCGGAGGATGTGTACATCCCGCGGTGTTTCTCCTGGCCGATGTAGACGACATACTTGAGGAAGGGAAGGTTCTCGCTCTTCAGGTAGCCGCGGGGGCAGGTCTTCAGCTCGGGGACAAGCTCGTTGACAATGTCGACGTAGGAGACGTCGCGCTGCCCGTCGACAATCGCGAGCATGCGCATGTCGGACTGCTTGAGGACATACTCGACCTCGTGGATCTTGTAGTTCGTGTTGATGGTGACCAGGACCGCGCCAATCTTGGCTGTGGCGAACATGAAGGTCAGCCACTCGGGAACGTTCCTGGCCCATACGCCGATGTGGTCGCCACGCCTGATGCCAATCGCCAGAAGACCCTTCGCCAAATCGTCGGAACGCTGGTAGAAGTCCTTGTAGGACCAGCAAAGATCCCGGTCGGGATACATGATGAACGGCCAGTCGGGCTGCTTCGCGACCAGGTCGTCAAAGAACTCGCCGATTGTCTTCTCGGAGAAGAGTTGTTCGTCGTAAATGCTCATTTCGAAGGGGTAGGTCAGACGTGGAATTGTTTCCTATATATGCATAACATATTGAATGTCAGCAAGTTATGCATAATCTGCGGAACTCTGCGACTAGTGTGGCGCGTAGACGACGGCGAGGATTTTCGCGACCTTGCCGCCAGCCGCGTGGACGTGGTGCGGGACGATGGAGTCGTAGTAGATGCTCTCGCCGGCCTTGACGTGGAAGATCTTGCGTCCGTAGTCGATTTCCAGTTCTCCCTCGAGGACATACATGAACTCCTCGCCTTCATGGGAGGAGACTTCGTAGGAGCTGTTTTCCGGAGGGTTGACCTCGATGATGAAGGGTTCCATGTTGCGGTCGGCCTTGTTTGCGGCCAGCGCATGGAAGACCAGCCCGTTCTTGTCGCCGGCTCCGACGAAGCGCACGCCCTCGTCGCCGCCCTTTGACGGGGAGGAGACGACCGGCCCCGCCACCGTGGCGTCGTCCAGGAATGTTCCCAGACGGCATCCCAGGCCCCTTGCAATCTTCAGGAGCGGGGTGAGGGACGTGGCGACGTCTCCCGCCTCGATTTTCTGAATCTGCTCCACGGGCAGGCCGCATCTTTCGCTGAGCTCCTCGACTGTGACGCTGCGAAGCTCGCGCAGACCCTTGATCTTCGCGCCGACATGGTTGTTTGCTGGCATGATTCTATATCTCCTTAAAGTTGACCTACGTCATGTGCTGCGCGTGGAAGGCGCCTCCAGGGAGGCCTTCCTCCGCGCATTTCATCCTCGGGAAAACGGCAATCTCGTAAAATGGGTTAATATAAGCTTTCCGCACGAGCCTACAGTCACCGGGGAACCCCTGGAGGCAAAGGAAATGCGGCGGAAAAAGCGTCCCAGGCGCCCCCGCAATTTCCATGTTGCGCCGCGCTCCCTGGATTCCCTGCCATGGCCCAGTGGGTTTATATTCTGCGATGTCTCTGAATTATCCAACAACTCCCTCTTTTTTGAACATCATGGACTGGAATACGATTGGCTGGGTTGATTTGCAGGTGAATGGCCACAACGGCGTGGACTTCTCGTCCCCCGAGCTTACTGAAGATGGCGTCGTCAAGGTAGTGGAGGAGCTGGCGGATGCCGGCACGGAGGTGTTTCTGCCCACGGTCGTCACCTCGTCCGAGGCTCTCTACCGCCGCAACCTCCCCCTGATCAAGCGTGCGGTGGAACGCCACGGCCTTGGAATGCACATTCCCGGAATCCACCTGGAGGGACCCATGATTACCTCCGTGGGCTCCCACGAACCAACCTTGCTGAAGGAATGCAGCGCCGAAAACGTGCGTCTCTATGACGAAATCTCCGAGGGGTTCATACGGGTCCTCACGCTTTCGGCTGACGCGCCGGGCGCGCCGGAGGCAATCGCCGAGGCGATTGCCCTGGGAATCGTCCCCAGCGCAGGACATCATCTCGCACACTACGCGGACATGCACCGCGCCGCAGACGCGGGATGCGCACTCCTCACGCACCTGGGAAACGCATGCCCGAATCTCCTTGAACGGCATGACAACCCGCTCCTGGCGGGACTCGCCGAAGACAGGATGACCGCGATGATCATCACGGACGGACACCACCTGCCGGCGGACCTGGTCAAGATCATATTGAGGGTGAAGGGCGCCGACAGGACAATTGTCACCAGCGACGCCTGTTCCCTCTGCGGGCTGCCTCCGGGAAACTACCGGCTGTGGGGCAACAACGCCGTCCTCACCCCCGAGGGCAAACTCTGGAATCCCGAGAAGAATTGCCTGGTCGCCGCCGCACGGACCATGAGGGACTGCATGGATTTTCTCAAATCCCTCAATGTCCTGACTGACGAGGAGCTGCTCAAAGTCGGCCGCGACAATCCGCTTCGGCTGCTGAAAATCACGCCCTGAGCGGCTCGCGGGGCGGGGCGGAACAGCCCGGCAATGGTGTCCTGCATGGGCTTCGGAAGTCGGCCCGAGCCCCCTGCCAGGAACTATATTAAGCGGATTTTGCCCGAGCAGGGTCTTTTTACGCAAGCCATTCAACGAATATCTCCTGAGGAGGAGCCAATGCCGAAGCGCGCAGACATCAAGAAGGTCATGATAATCGGGAGTGGTCCAATCATCATTGGACAGGCTTGCGAGTTCGATTATTCAGGCACCCAGGCCTGCAAGGCACTGAGGAGCCTCGGATACGAAATCGTCCTGGTGAACTCCAATCCTGCGACGATTATGACCGATCCGAGCACCGCCGACCACACCTACATCGAGCCCCTGAATGCGGAGCGGATGGAGGAGATTATCGCAAAGGAACGCCCCGATGCGCTCCTGCCCAATCTCGGCGGCCAGAGCGCGCTGAACCTCTCCAGCGAATTGGCGGAACGGGGCGTGCTGGCCCGCTATGGCGTAAAGGTGATTGGCGTCCAGATTGACGCAATCAAGCGCGGCGAAGACCGCGAGGCCTTCAAGGAGACCATGAACTCCCTGGGCGTCCAGATGGCTCCCAGCCGAATCATCCACACCGTTGACGAGGCGATGCAGGCCGCGAAGGAGATAGGCTTCCCCGTGGTCGTGCGCCCTGCGTATACGATGGGCGGCACTGGCGGCGGCTTCTGCTACAACACCGAGGAACTCCAGACCATTGTGAACCGCGGCCTCCAGGCGTCGATTGTCCACGAATGCCTCATCGAGGAGTCGCTGCTGGGGTGGGAGGAGCTGGAGCTCGAGATTGTGCGTGACTCCAAGGGGCGGATGATCACCGTCTGCTTCATCGAGAATGTCGACCCCGTCGGAGTGCATACGGGCGACTCCTTCTGCACGGCCCCAATGCTGACCATCTCCCAGGATGTCCAGAAGAAGATGCAGGAGATTGCCTACCGCGTCGTCGAGGGGATTGGCGTCATTGGCGGCACGAATGTCCAGTTTGCGCGGAATCCGCGTGACGGGCGGATTGTCATCATCGAGATCAATCCCAGGACCAGCCGTTCCAGTGCGCTGGCCTCGAAGGCGACGGGGTTCCCGATTGCGTATGTGTCGGCGCTGCTGGCGGCAGGCGTCACCCTTGACGAACTGCCATACTGGCGTGACGGATCCCTGGACAAGTACACCCCGAGTGGCGACTACGTGGTGGTGAAGTTTGCCAGGTGGGCATTTGAGAAGTTCCGCGGCGTCCAGGACAAGCTTGGCACCCAGATGAGGGCCGTGGGCGAAGTCATGAGCATTGGCAAGACCTACCGCGAGGCCTTCCAGAAGGCGATTCGTTCTCTGGAGGGTTCCACCTCGGGGCTGGGATTCTACAAGAATCTCCACGAAAAGACCCTTGACGAGCTGCTCGTGATGCTGAGGGAGCCGACAAGCTACCGCCAGTTCGCAATGTACGAGGCGCTGAAGAAGGGCGCGACCATCGAACAGCTCCAGAGCCTTACCTTCATCAAACGGTATTTCCTGGAGGAGATGAAGGCGCTGGTTGACGAGGAGCTGGCTGTCATCGCAAGCAAGGAGGCGGGGATTTCGGACGAGCTGCTCGTCCAGGCCAAGAAGGACGGCTTCAGCGACAAGTATCTCTCGCAGCTTCTTGGAGTCGACGAGGACTCCGTCCGCCTCCGTCGGGAGGCTCTTGGGGTGACCGAGGGCTGGGAGGCGGTCCCTGTTTCAGGCGTCGATGACGCGTGCTACTGGTTCAGCAGCTACAACCTTCCCGAGGACAAGTCCGTGGCATCCCCGAATCCCAGGAAGGTGATGGTGCTTGGCGGCGGTCCCATCCGGATCGGGCAGGGCATTGAGTTCGACTACTGCTGCGTCCACGCGGCGAAGGAGCTTCGCGCCCTTGGCTACGAGACCATCATGGTGAACTGCAATCCGGAGACGGTCTCCACGGACTACGACACCAGCGACAAGCTGTACTTCGAGCCCCTCACCCTGGAGGACGTCTTGGCAATCTACCGCAAGGAGAAGCCCCTCGGGGCAATCGTCCAATTCGGCGGCCAGACCCCGCTGAATCTTGCCGACAGCCTCCAGAAGAACGGAGTGCACATTCTCGGGACGCCACCTGCCACCATCGACATGGCTGAGGACCGCGACCTCTTCCGGAAGATGATGGACAAGATGGGGATTCCCATGCCCGAATCCGGCATGGCGTCAAACCTTGACGAGGCGATGTCGATTGCAACCAGGATTGGGTTCCCGGTGATGGTTCGCCCGTCGTTTGTGCTGGGCGGCCGTGGAATGGAGGTTGTCCACGACGAGGAGATGCTCCGGGAGTATGTCCTCAAGGCGGAGGAGGAGGTCTCCCCTGACCGTCCGATTTTGATCGACCGCTTCCTGGGGGATGCGCTTGAGGCTGAGGCCGACGCAATCAGCGATGGGACCGACGCATTTGTCCCCAGCGTGATGGAGCACATTGAGCTGGCCGGCATCCATTCTGGCGACTCCGCGTGCGTGATTCCGCCTCCCACCATGGGGGACAAGGTGGAGTCGCAAATCAAGGACATCACCCGTCGGATTGCCATTGAGATGGGTGTCGTCGGCCTGATGAATGTCCAGTTTGCAATCTGCCAGGGCAAGGTCTATGTCATCGAGGCGAATCCGCGTGCATCCCGTACGGTCCCCCTGGTTTCAAAGGTCTGTGGAATCTCAATGGCGCGCCTGGCCACCGACGTGATGATGGGCAAGAAGCTCTCCGAACTGAATCTGAAGGAGCGCAAGATCCCCCACTTCGGGGTCAAGGAGGCTGTCTTCCCATTCCCGATGCTCCCGGAGGTCGACCCGGTCCTCGGGCCCGAAATGAGGTCCACGGGCGAAGTCCTGGGGATTTCAAAGGACCTGGGGCTGGCATTCTTCAAGGCCGAGGAGGCTGCGAAGCCGCCTCTGCCAACCAGGGGGACTGTCCTCATCACGGTCGCCCCAAGGGACCATCAGGCAATCCTGCCTGCCGCGCGGCAGTTCGTAGCCGACGGATTGCAGCTCCTTGCAACCGAAGGCACTCTCAAGAGCCTCGAGGCGGCGGGAATCCCCGCGAAGGCCGTCTTCAAAATCAACGAGGGGCGTCCAAACATCCTCGATGAACTCAAGAACGGACACATCCAGCTTGTCATCAACACCCCAATCGGAAAGGAGTCGAAGATTGACGACTCCTACATTCGCAAGAATGCAATCAAATACGGGGTTCCTTACTTCACAACTGTCGCAGCCGCATTAGCTTGCGCTAATGGCATCCACGCCAAGCTCAACGGCGCCGACGGGGTTCTCTCAATACAGGAGTATGGAAGGTAGAGAGTAGGGAGAAGGGAGAAGGGAGGAGTGCGTGGCTGGCGCGCTTGGGCGCGCCTGGCACGGCCGAATTGCCGTGCGTTGCCTGTGTGTGGCTCCCTCCTTCTCCTCTCTACTACCAACTTTAGCCCACTGCATAGTGTCCACGCACTACTTTCTACTTTCTACCCTCTACTATCCCTCCTTTCGTATCGCGCGGCTGAACCGCCGTGCGAGGCGCGCTCAAGCGCGCCAACCACGCACTACTTTTTTCTCCCTCCTCTCACTCTTCTTTATCCTCACATATCGCACGGCTGAACCGCCGTGCGAGGCGCGCTCAAGCGCGCCAGCCACGCACTCCTTTCTTCTCCCTCCTCTCTCCTCCCTACTATCAACGGACGCCCACTGCATAGTGTCCACGCACTACTTTCTCCTCTCTCCTCCCTCCTCTCTACTTTTCCTATGTCTACAACACTTCTTGTTTTGGCTGCTGGCATGGGCAGCCGTTATGGTGGCATCAAGCAGATGGATCCCATTGGTCCTGATGGCGAGTTCATTCTCGACTACTCCGTCTATGATGCATGGCGTGCTGGCTTCAGCAAAGTTGTCTTCATCATCAGGGAGGAGTTGGAGGAGCCATTGCGCGAGCACTTTGGCAGCAACCTTGACGGCAAGCTTGAGGTCGAGTATGTTGTCCAGAGCCTTGACAAGCTTCCCGAGGGCTTCAAGACTCCTGCGACCAGGAAGAAGCCCTGGGGCACTGGGCATGCCATCTGGTGTGCCCGCGAGGCGATCCACGAGTCCTTTGCAATGGTGAATGCCGACGACTTCTACGGGAAGGAGTCATTTGCCGAGATGGCGTCGCTTCTGGCGTCTCCCGACTTCAACGACACCACCTGTGGGATAGTCGCCTTCCGTCTCAACAACACCCTTTCCGAGAACGGCAGCGTTTCCCGTGGCATTTGTGCCGTGGAGAATGGTCTTTTGACGGACGTGGTCGAGCGTACGACAATTGAGGCGTTGCCTGGCGGGCGTGCCCGTTACCTGAACGATGACGGGAGTTGGACTGAGCTGACGGGCGACGAGCCCACCTCGATGAACCTTTGGGGCTTCCCCGCCTCCCTTTTCCCCGAGCTGGATGCCCAGTTGAAGGAGTTCCTTGCGGCCAACATCCAGGAGCCGAAGAAGGAATTCTTCATTCCCACGGTTGTCAACACCCTCATCAAGGAGCGTGGCTGGAAATCCCTTGTCCGCACCAGTCCTGAGAAGTGGTTTGGCATGACCTACTCCGAGGATCGCCAGATTGTCTTGGACCAGGTGAAGAGCCTTACAGCGCAGGGAGTCTATCCTGAGAGGCTCTGGCGCTAGAGTTGTCTTGGGCGCGTGCCCAGGTTTTTGTCGTTAGATTTCACAAAGGACGGGAATAATCCAATGTCGGTAGAACTTCTTGAGAAGCTGAGTCATGTTGCGTCGCACTTTGATTTGCGTGGCGTCCTAGTCGAAGTGGAGCCCTGGGGTTCCGGGCACATCAACAACACCTATCGGCTGACGGTCGACCAGAGCGGCCTCCCTGTCCACTACATTCTCCAGGGAATCAACCAGAATGTCTTCCCGAATGTGCCGAAGCTGATGGAGAACATCCAGCGTGTCACCAGGCATATTGCATCGAAGAATCCCGGGGATTCCCGTGCGAGCCTGACGCTTGTAAATGCCGACAACGGCGAACCATTCTGGCGCGACGAGGACGGCTCCTGCTACCGCGTCTACCTCTTCATCGAGGGCGCAAGCACCGTCGACGCAGTCTCCTCCCCTGAGCAGGCATACCAGGCGGCGCGGGCATTCGGCGCATTCCAGTGCGCGCTGGCCGACCTGCCGGGAGGCCCCCTCTTCGAGTCTATCGTGGACTTCCACCACACCCCGAAGCGCTTCCAGAAGTTCCTGAAGGTGCTGAAGGAGGACAAGCTTGGCCGCGCCGCGCTATGCAAGGCTGAAATCGACTTCGCCCTGGCACACGAAAAGGAGTGTTCCGTGGTGGTGGACAGGCTGGCGGACGGCAGGCTTCCCTCCAGAGTCACGCACAACGACACCAAGATCAACAACGTCATGCTCGATGACAAGTCGGGCGTCGGCGTCTGTGTAATCGACCTGGACACATGCATGCCTGGAAGCGTCCTATACGACTTCGGCGACGAAATCAGGACCACCACGGCTACCGCCGCCGAGGACGAAAGGGACCTCTCGAAGGTCAAGTTCGACCTCGACCTCTACGACGCCCTCGTAAATGGATATCTTTCGACTGCGGGCGGCTTCCTGACCGACGAGGAAAAACGCCTCCTCCCGTTCTCGGGAATCCTCCTTACATTCGAGTGCGGACTCCGTTTCCTCACCGACTTCCTGGAAGGGGATGTCTACTTCAAGATCCACCGTGACGGGCACAACCTCGACCGCTGCCGCACGCAGTTCGAGCTCGTCCGCCAGATGGAGACGTGTTTTCCGCATCCCTAGGCGGCGCCGCGCAATTTCCAATCCCACAGACACCTCACCCCACAACCATCTAGACAAATGAACCACGAATTTCCTCTAGTTGCTCCGAAGACCGTCCCCGTTCTGGATCCAGGCTTCCGCCCGCCCGTGCTGGCGAACCGCGTGTTTGTCGAGGCCGTGAATGCGTCTGGATGCGGGGTTCCGTGCCTGATCGCAGTCGAGCGCGACCGCGGCCGCGTCTCCCGCTTCGACACAGTCGTCTACGACATGAAGCATCCTGCGGCCGCCGGCAACTTCTTCTACATTGAGCGCCTTGTCAAGTTCCTGCTGTGGCAGTTTGGCGGCTGGAAGGTGACCATCCACGCCCCCGAATGCCTGGTCAGCTATCTGAAGAGCTGCTACTGCGACACCGGCATCCGCCGCTTTGACGCACAGTTCTGGGGCGACTTCACCTACGAGAAGACGATGACCTTCGTCTACGCGCCGACTCCCGATGACGTGCCCGCCGAAAACAACGGCGCCGGCGCGGCGGTGAAGCTGGACTGGGAAGGATGGCGCATCGGCTTCGACCTGGGCGCCTCCGACGAGAAGGTGGCAGTCGTCAAGGACGGAAAGCTTGCCCTCAAAGATGACGGCGAGCCGCTGCTTTCGGCGGAGTATGTCTGGGATCCGAAGCCCCAGACCGACATCCAGTACCACTACGACCGCATCAACTTCGTCCTCAAGGAGGCCGAGAAGGCAATCCACTCCGTGGACCCGGGCGCGAAGATCCGCGGCATTGGCGGCTCCTCGGCGGGAGTCTTCGTCGACGGCCGCGCGCGCAACGTCTCCCTCTTCCGCGGAATCACTCCGCGCAGCCGTTTTGACGCGGAGGCCGCCCCGATCTTCAAGGAAATCCAGAAGCAGTGGGGAATCCCCCTGCGCCTCGAGAACGACGGTGACGTCACGGCGCTTGCGGGCGCCATCGCCCTCCAGGAGGGCGCAGTCCTCGGCATCGCGATGGGGTCAAGTCTTGCCGCCGGATATGTGGACGACCAGATGACAATCAAGGGGTGGATGAACGAACTCGCCTTCGCCCCGGTCGACTACAATCCCGAGGCCGCGATGGACGAATGGTCACACGACATCGGAGTCGGCGCGAACTACTTCTCGCAGCAGGCCGTCGGCAGGCTCATCCCCCTGGCGGGCATCGAAATGGATGACATTCCCGTGGACGCGCTGCCGCTGCGCCTGAAGAGGGTCCAGGAGCTCATGGCGAAGGGCGATGAACGCGCACGCAAGATCTACGAGACCATCGGCGTCTACTTTGGCTATACCGTGGCGGAATACTGCTCCTTCTATCCGGTGATCAAGCACCTCGAGGTGCTGGGGCGCGTCGTCTCCGGCGAAGGCGGCCAGATCATCCTCGACATGGCACGCAAGGTCCTCCGCGAGGAGTTCCCCGAACTGGCGGACATCCATTTCTACGAACCCTCCGAGCGCGAAAAGCGCCACGGGCAGGCCGCAGCCGCCGCATCTCTCCCGGAGTGCTAAGCCTCGGGAGAGGCAATTCCAGCAAACAGTCACAAAGGAGCTTCTGACATGGCATTTTCCGAAGGCGAAAGAAACGACTTCATCCAGGAGTCTCTGTCGCAGGGCATGAGTCTCTCGGAACTCCAGGACCAGCTCGCGCAACGCTTCGGCATCCACATGACCTACATGGAATTGCGGATGCTGACCTCCGAACTCCAAGTCAACTGGGAGAAGCAGGACGAAAAGGCGGTCAGGTCAAAGGGACTCCCCGAAACCAAGGCCGACGCCACTCCGACGCGGAGCCTCCCCCCAGAGGAGGATCGCCCCGACGCCGGGTATGATGAAGCCGCCGAGCCCATTGACGAGACCACTACACAGGACGCCCCCGCAAAGGACGAAGGCGTCATCCGCGGAAAGACGACCGTCGAGGTAAGCAAGGTCGTTCGCCCGGGAGCCGCGCTTTCGGGCAAGGTCTCCTTCGGCTCAGGAGCAAGCGGCGAGTGGTATCTCGACCAATACGGACGAATCGGGTTCACGCCCGACGAAGGCTCCGCCAACCCCGACCAGCAGGACGCACAGGAATTCCAGTCCGCCCTGCAGGCCGAAATGCAAAAGATGGGATACTGATTGCCAGGGGCAAGGTGGAGGACGGTGGATGCCCGCCCGAAAATGGGGTTCTCCCCGCCTCTTCCGCCTCCCGTCGGCAATGTCTGCCCCGCCAGAATCGTTCTGTCTTTGTAAGTTGTTCTGGCGCAAGTAGTTACATTGTCAGATGCGCAGTCAGGACGCCTAGTCGCAAATACCAACAGCAAATTCTCCCAAATACCTGTTTCCACATCCTTAAAAATGGTTAACGCTCTCAACAAGTCCACCTGGTTCAAGGGGCGTCGTGGCCCTGTCCTTCTCGTCATCATGGATGGTGTCGGCTATGGCAAGTATGCCGACGGCGACGCGGTCAAATCCGCCTACACTCCCCATCTCGACTGGTTTCTGGCGAATTGCCCCAACACGAAGCTGAAGGCCCACGGGGTTGCCGTTGGCCTGCCCAGCGATGCTGACATGGGCAACTCCGAGGTCGGCCACAACGCGATGGGCGCGGGCCGTGTCTTCGACCAGGGTGCGAAGCTCGTCTCCAACTCCATTGCCTCGAAGAAGATGTTCTCCGGCCAGGGATGGCGCGAAATCTCCGACAATGTCAAGAAGAACAATTCGACCCTGCATTTCATCGGCCTCTTCAGCGACGGCAATGTCCACTCCCATATCGACCACCTGAAGGCGATGATGGAGCACGCCGCGGAGGAGGGCATCTCGCGCATCCGAGTCCATATTCTCCTGGACGGACGGGATGTCGGCGAGACAAGCGCCCTCGACTACGTAATCCCCTTCGAGAAGTTCCTTGAGGGACTCCGTGAGAAGGGGTGTGACGCCAGGATTGCCTCCGGCGGCGGCAGAATGTACATCACGATGGACAGGTACAACGCCAACTGGGCGATGGTCGAGCGCGGCTGGAAGACACATGTCCTCGGCGAAGGGCGCCTCTTCCATAGCGCCCAGGAGGCAATCGAGACCCTGCGCAGGGAGACCCACGCAATCGACCAGGATTTGGGCGCATTCGTAATCGAAGGCGATGACGGCAAGCCCGTCGGCACAATCCAGGACGGGGACTCCGTGGTCTACTTCAACTTCAGGGGCGACCGAGCCATCGAAATCTCAGAGGCGTTCGAGGGGGGCGATGACTTCAACCGCTTCGACCGCGTCCGCGTCCCAAAGGTCTGCTACGCAGGCATGATGCAGTATGACGGCGACCTCCATATCCCGAAACGCTACCTGGTCAGCCCGCCCGCAATCGACCGCACCAGCGGGGAATACCTTGCCGCGACAGGGGTCACTACGTTCGCATGCTCGGAGACCCAGAAGTTCGGTCATGTCACATACTTCTATAATGGAAACAAGTCCGGGTACATTGACGAAAAGCTCGAGAAGTATGTGGAGATTCCCTCTGATATCGTGCCCTTCGAGCAGCGCCCCTGGATGAAGGGAGCCGAAATCACCGACGCGCTCATCGAGGCGGTCAAGAGCGGGAAATACCGCAACATCAGGTGCAACTACCCCAATGGCGACATGGTGGGCCACACGGGGGTCTTCCAGGCAGTCCGCATCGGTGTCGAGGCGGTCGACCTCTGCCTCGGACGTCTCAAGGCCGCCATCGACGAGGCCGGAGGCGTCATGGTCATCACCGCAGACCACGGCAATGCCGACGACATGGTCGAACATGCAAAGGACGGGTCGCCCAAGCTCGGCGAGGATGGAGCCCCGAAGGTCAAGACCAGCCACTCCCTCAACCCAGTCCCATGCATCATCTACGACCCGGAGTATAAGGGCGACTACCAGAAGGAGCTCAGGGAGGGACTCGGAATCTCCTCAATCGCGGCGACAATCATGAATCTTCTCGGCTACGAAGCACCGGAAGACTACGATCCGTCCGTCATCAAGCACTAAGGACAGACACAGAAGACACAAAAAAGGGCTGTTGCCTCTCCCTCTTCGCGAGGTTGTTGCAGCAGCCCCTTTTCTTTGGCGACTTTTCTCCTCAGACGGTCTTTGCCTCCATGCGTTCCTCGCTCCAGTGGAATGGGACGGCTTTCCCGTTGAGGCGGATTTCCGCGGGCTTCCGGGGGAGGGCGATGGTAGCCTGCCAGGTCTTGACGGCTGAATCCTTGGGCTGGTTGATTGTCAGTTCAACGATGCCGTCCTTGACCTGGGCCTCGATATTGGTGAGGGCGTAGACTCCCTTCTGGAAGTCGAAGGTGACCCCGTCGTCCTCGTAGAGGGCGCCAGTCGCGGGGCGTTCCGTCGGGAAGATATAGAGTTCGACGGTGTCCAGCGGTTTTTCGTGGCGATATTGCATGACCGGGCCGAAGGGGATTACAGCACCCTGGCGGACAAAGAGGGCGCCGCCACGGTCCTCAGGCCAGTCACAGCGGATGGTCTGGTTTCCTTCGTATACGACTCCGCTCCAGAAGTCCTTCCATTCTCCTTCGGGCAGGTAGATTTCGTGCTTGTAGATTCCCACGAGCAGGTCGCGTCCCAGAAGGTATTCGTTAAGAATCTCCCGGCACATCCTGTCATCCTGGAATTCCAGTGTGAGCGGCCTCATCAATGGGACGGATGTCTGTGTGGTTTCGTATGCGCTGGTGTAGATGTACGGGATGAGCCTCGAACGCAGGTTTGCGTAGAAGTGGTGCATCTTGTGGAGCTTTTCACCCTGCAGCCATGGCATGCGGAAATAGGTCCAGCTGTTGATTTGGCTCCAGGGCTGGAGATATCCGAAGTGGATTCCCTCCTCCTGCATGACCTCCATGTCGTTGGTCGCCCAGCTGTGTCCGACCATGGAGGTATTGAGCATGGCCCCCAGGGTCTCCAGCCGTCCTCCCGTGTCGCCGGTCCAGGTTCCCGCCCAGCTCTGGAAGCCGACCCACCCTGAAGGCGTGAAGACCACGGGCCTGCGGTTGGTGTAGTTGGCAAATCCCTCCCACATCTGGCGTGCGTAGAGCAGGGGGTAGAGGTTGTGCATTTCCGCGTCAAGCATTCCATTGCCGTAGACGCGGTCCGGGTGGGTGCAGACCTGGAATGCCCCGTCCTGCTTGAAGAAGTCCGCGCCCCAGTCCACGAACTTCTTCAGGTGCTCGAACCATGCCTCGTCCTTCCTGGTGATGGTGTCGGCGTATCGCGGTCCTGCAAAGTGGAGATCCAGCTCCGCCAATTCGTCAAATGTCGGCGCATTCCTGTCATCCTGTCCGGTTGTCTCGGCGGCGATTTTCCGTTCTTCCTCGTATGAGAGGTCGTATTCGTTGCAGAGCCAGAGTTCCAGGTGGAAGCCCATTCGCTTGAGCGCCTTGATGAAGGTGTGGTCGCACTTCTTCTGCCAGTCAGGCAGGGGGAATCGCTCTGTGCTCCAGCTCTTTTCAAGCGACAGGTCGTAGCATGACTCCATCCAGCCCGGCTCCAGTCCGATGAGGTCGCAGGGAATGCCCTCCCTGCGGAAATTCAACGCGTCGCTCAAGACCTCCGCGTCATTGGCCTGGGTGCGGCATATATACCAGAGGCCGAATGCCCATTCTGGCGGCAGCTTGGGCTTGCCTGAAAGGAGGGTGTACTGCCGGAGTAGCTCCTTGAAGGTGGGCGCCGCCAGAAGGTAGAAGTCCACAACCGCACGCTCGTCCTTCCAGAGGAAGGTGTCGGGATGCGTCTTGCACATGTCGAAGACTACGCAATGGGTGGAATTCACCACGACACCATAGCCCTTGGTGGACATGAAGAAGGGGACGGGTGCGTAGGAGGAGACGTTGGAGACCCAGCAGATGGCCTTCTGTCCCCGGTGGTATAGGCGTTTTCGCGTCTGGTCGCCGAAACCAACCCAGTCTTCATCCTTGTCTGCCTGGAAGGATGTCTGCGCGGCCTTCTTCGACAAGACCAGGTCGGTCATCTTCAGCAGGGTCTTCCCCTTTGCGTCAATACAGGTCAGCAGTCCGCTTGCGGTATCGCAGCGGATGGTGAGCGCATCCGTCGACCAGGAAACAGCCCCGGGTTCCTCGGTTTCCCTCCGGGGGGAAATCTCCGCTGGCTCCTGGATGAAGTGATAGCGGTTCAGGCCAGTGTCCTCGAAGTCGCGGTGCTTCGGAAAGATCTGGATGCGGGCAATGGCGTCGGTGAGAAAGCGCACGCGAACCTGCGTGCCGCTGTCGGTGGTGAAGACAGGCATGAATAGTGTGTGGAAAACAAGTTGTCGCTCTTCTTTGACGTGGGCTTCAAGCCATGGCCACGGCGAGCGGTGGAGTGAAGGGCGGGTGGTGAGGTGTGGGGTACTGGAGCGAAAAGTGCGGCCGGAGTCGCCTTGAGGCCACTCGCGATACGCAATTTCCCACACTATAACCGCCCCGCCGAGCCACCTCGCCAGGAAGCAATCAAAAAAGAGGGTGCCGTCTGCTATCGGTCGAAATGGAAGGTGTATCCGGAGAGGCCAAGTTTGGCGGGGTTTCTTGCCTCGGTGTATTCCTCGTAGCTGGAGCCGCAATGGGTCACGATGGATTCAACATGCCCGTCGGGGAAGATGGTGTTGACTTTGCCTTCGTGGACGCCTGTCCAGACTGCAAAATATGTGCCCGGGGGCAGGTAGTTCTCAAAGCCTATGTAGTAGCCCCGCTTGGGGACGGCGGTGCAGGTGCCCTCGCCAATCCACAGCACACGGCTGGGCTGCACGATCTTGTCCATCACGAAACTGAAACCGAACTTTCCGTCGCCGGGCGGGTTGTCCGCGAAGCGGTTCATGCAGTAGCGCGTCCACTGGAAGGGCGCCCAGCGTCCGGCCGCCGTCCCCTCGTTCAGCCAGGAGGCGGTGTGGTATGACCGCATGGTATCGTCGTTGTCCACGGGGCATTTGAAGGAGAGTCCAGTCAGTCCTCCTGCGGCATACTTCACCAGGATTCCTCCCCACCAGGGGTTGTAGTCGCCGCCGCCTTCCCAGTCTGCGGTGTAGGTGAAGGTGGAGCCTGTCCCGAGACAGCGTCCGTCATATTCGTCCACATACATCAGATAGTAAAGCCCAATCTGCTTCTGGTTGTTTACGCAACTGATGCAGCGCGCCCTCGCACGTGCCTTGCTCAATGCGGGCAACAGCATGGAGGCCAGGATGGCGATGATTGCTATCACGACCAGCAGTTCAATCAGGGTGAATCTTGAATGCCTCATTTTTCTCTTCCTCTTTTTCGTTGTGCAGGAATGCAATGATTCCTTCCCGTCGGAAATAAAACGATTATTCAATTATGGGTCTTTTCAGGGAAAAAACAAGGCGCTCTTCCAGGATTTGCGATGCTATATGCCTCTTCAAGAGGAACTGCATTGCCAAGCGTAGTGGAACTACATGGGTTTGGAAAGTGGGTTAAAGTATCTTCCCTGCGTGAGATTCCAGGATCCCTGGAGGTGGCTGGAGATTCCTCGATCACGCATCAACACATTTTCTCGCCTCGGTTCCAACTGCTTCTTTTTCAAAGACATGAGACTTGTTTCCATCTTCCTTTGCGTCCTCCTCTCCGTCACTGCATTGTCCCGCGAGACCTTGAGTCTGGACTTCAGGCGGGACAGGAGCGCGGTCGTCAACGGCGTCGCGTTCGCCCCGGAGGGAACAATCGAACCCAATGGATTTCTTGCCGTAGGCGCAGAGGGTTTTTCTATCCCTGCGGCGACTCTCTTCGGCGGCGACCAGGGGACGCTTCTCTTCCAGTGCCGCTTTGACAGGCCACAGCCACCCCTGAACACTCTCCGGAATCTGGTGAACATCCGGACGAAAAGCCGGCTGACGGCTGGATTCCACTATTTCTCGGATGGAAGGCTGGTCTTTTCCTTTACAGACCGCGACAAGTCATACGGGATGGATTTCAAGGAGCTCCTGGAGCCAGGCCGCGACTACCGCCTTGGGGTTTCCTGGGATGGAAACAAGGTGCGCGTCTATCTGGATGGCCGTGTGGTAGGGGAGGGCGAACAGCCGCTGCCAATGGAGAAACTGGGCAACCTGAACGTCGGACCATACTCCGATGCCTGGATTGGAACGTCACCCTGGTGCGACGATACACATCTCCAGACTCTCCAGACCTTCGATACGGCATTGACGCCACAGCAGGTGGCAGACCTCTCCGGCGTGGAATTCCAGCCTCTGGTGAAATCCCACCCCATGCGAATCTCAATTCCGCCAGTCCCGCAAAATGCCGAGGCGCCAGACGGAGACGGACACCTGACGGAGAACGCCTGGCAGCTCGCCGCTTCGTTCCCACGGCTGGTGCAGGGAACCTTTCCGCTGGAGTCGGGGGCACTCCCTCCACACCAGTTCATGCTGCTGTATGACGACGACAATCTCTACGTCGGATTCCTGACGCACTTCCCGCCGCATCTGCCATTCGTGGAGGGCGATCCCCGCACCGATGACAAGGAACCCGAGGTCTGGGGCAGCGAGTCCGTGGAATTCTATGTCGAAACAGACGCGGTCTACCGCTTCGCAGGAAACATGGCGGGAGGATTCTGCGAAATGCGGGGAAGCGATTCCGCCTGGGATGGCCTCTGGAGCTTCCGGGGCACACGGTCGATGAAAATCGATGACTCCATCGTATGGGAAGGCGAAATGGTCATCCCATGGAAAACCATCGGGCTGGACGGGCCACCCCGGAAGAATCTACGCGTCAATTGCTGCCGCTCCTGGAAGCTCCCGGATTTCGGACAGCATTCCTCATTCGCCGTGGACGGAGAGGGATATACCCCCGACGCCATGATCGAGGCATGCTTCGGCCCCTGCGCCACCCTGCAAGTCCGTGAGCATTCCAACCCAAACGACGGCGAATACCGCCAGGATTTCACTGTCTGCAGCACCAGGGGCGGCAAGGTGACATACGACATCTCAGTTGGAAAGCTGGATGGTTCAGCCGCCCCAATCTCGCTCTACAGCCGCACATGGACGCTGCCCCCGAACGAACCGCACGAAGAACGCATTGACGCCACAATCGGATACGCCGACTACGATTGCATTGTCTATACGCTCTCCGAAAACGGCGATGTCGCCCTGCGCCAAATCGTCCCGTACAAGTTGAACGATTCCTTCCTGGCGCTGACGCCTCTCTTCTTCCAGGGAAAGTTCCGCGTCCAATTGAAGGAGGCCGTCATGAAGAGCAAGCTTGGGGAGGATT
>URJM01000026.1 GCA_900548225.1 uncultured bacterium | reverse complement strand
CGTCTTTCGACACGAGAACCTAAATCTCGCATGTCTACCAATTCCATCACTCTCGCGACATATCTGGCAAAAAAAAGAACCCCAAATCATAATAAAGATCGGGGGTTCTTAGAAGCTGGTACCAGAGAAAGGACTTGAACCTTCACGGGCGTAAGCCCACTGCGACCTGAACGCAGCGCGTCTGCCAATTCCGCCACTCTGGCATGGGAAGCGGTGTTACTCTAAATGTTCATCTTCCGTTTTCAAGCTGGTTGCAGTGGATTTTTGGAAAAAACGGAGCGCTATTTCCGGGTTGTTTTCCCTGAGACGAACCTTGCAAGTTCACTGAACCAGAGTATTACGGATGTCCCGAGGATGATTTCAAGCCACTCCGTGACATTCAGCGGGACGGTTCTGAAGACCCGTCCGCCGAAGGTGACGATCAGGATCTGCGCGATGAGAATCACTGCGGTGATTCCGAGGAATGTCTTGTTGTCTGCCAGGTGCTTGAGGATTGTGTCGTTTGTTCCCCAGCACTTGACATTGAAGAGATTCCAGAATTGCAGCATGACGAATATGCAGAAGAACCGCGTCAGCATCAGCCTCGAGTATTGGTCCGTGTCATTCCAGTTATCTCCCAGGACGACTCCGTGGTTCTTCATATAGAGCAGGAAGCCCGTGAGCAGTGCGATGCAGAGGACTCCTATGACAAGGATCTGGCGTCCCATCTTTCCTGAGATGATGAAATCGTCCGGGTGCCTGGGTGGTTCCTTCATGACGGCGGGGTTTGGCGGGTCGGTTGCCAGTGCGATTGCCGCGAAGGTATCCATTATCAGGTTTATCCACAGGACCTGTATGACCGTGAGGGGCAGTTCGATGTCCAGGAACGGTCCCAGGATTGCGATGGTGAGCGCGATGAAGTTGATTGTGATCTGGAACAGCAGGAACTTCTGGAGATTCCGGTAGAGGGAGCGCCCCCACATGACTGCGTTGACGATGCTGGGGAATGAGTCGTCGAGGAGGATGATGTCTGCGGCCTCCTTTGCGACGGAGGTGCCGGTCTTCCCCATTGCGATGCCGACGTCTGCACGGTTGAGTGCTGGCGCGTCATTCGTGCCGTCCCCTGTGACGGCGACCACCTCGTCCTGTGCCTTGAGGCAGTTCACGAGCCTGAGCTTGTCATTTGGCCGTGCCCTTGCCATGACCTTGATGCGCTTGGCGGCCGCCAGCGCCTCCTCGTCCGAGAGGGCCTGGAACTCCGCGCCCGTGATAAGCGCGTCCTCGTCGGTGGCGCCGCCGGCATCCAGGAGATTGCTCTGGCGTGCGATTTCCCTGGCGGTGTCCGGGCTGTCTCCCGTGACCATCTTGACTGTGATTCCTGCGTCGCGGCACTCCTCCAGTGCGCCAGGGACTTCGGGGCGGACTGGGTCGGCGATTGCCGCGAATCCCAGCCAGAGGAGGTCTTGTGCGACCTTGTGGACATCCCGTGAGTCCATGTCTGGTTCTTCCCGGTATGCGAATCCGAGGGTGCGCATGCCCCGTTCCTGCCAGGAGCGCACCTCCTTCAGGATTTCCCGGCGTCTTTCGTCGGTTGCAGGGACGTCCTCCCCGGCGGTTCCCAGGAGCGTGCACTTTGCGAGCAGGAATTCTGGTGCGCCCTTAAGGAAAAGGACGGGCTTCCCCGCGAGTGTCTCCGCGTTGCCGCGGGTTGCCATGAACTTGAGTTCCGTGGTGAAGGGCCATTGGTCGTCTGCCGTGAAGTGGAATGTGCTGCGCAGCGCGTTGTAGTCCTTGTCGTGTGCGTGGAGCCAGAGGAGGAGTGCGCCTTCGGTGGGATTGCCCAGGGGCGACGGCTCCTCTTCCCCGTTAATGGAAAGCTCCGCTGTGGAGTTCCCCGCGATTGCCGCCTCGAGGATTGGATATAGGCGTTCGGGGACGGACATTTGCTGGACGCGCATCTGGTTGCGGGTGAGCGTGCCCGTCTTGTCCGTGCAGATGACAGTGGCGGCGCCGATGGTCTCGCAGGCGTGCATCCTTCTCACGAGGTTGTTTGTGGCGACCATCTTCCGCATTGAATACGCGAGTGCCAGAGTGACGCTCATGGGGAGCCCCTCGGGCATGGCCATCACGATCAGCGCGACGGCGACCATGAAGAAGTTGACGAAGCGGCCTGCCGCATGATGGTCAATCCACGTTGACGGGGAGGCCTGGACTGCACCGGTCAGCACGAGGACGGCGATGCCGACGGCCAGCACGCCGGCGCCGATGATGCAGGGGACGACCCATCCCGCGGCTGCGGCATTCTCCAGCCACGCGGGCTTCTTGACGCGTATCTTCAGAAGCTGCGCCCCTGTGTAGAAGCTGGGCAGCCAGACGCGCGCCATCGCGATTGTGGCGCTGATGAAGATGAGGATGCTCGTCAGCCACTGTCCAGTGGTTTGCACGATGCTTCCGCTCAATGCGCCGTGAAGCACGAGGACGAGGAAGGTGAGTGCGGCCGCGGTCATGCCGACTGCGCCAATCTGCTCGGCCAGCCTGTCGAGCTGCTTCATGAGGGGGGTCTGTTCGTCAGTCACTTCGGCTGCCGCGAGGGCGGTCTTGCCGAGTTCGGTGGAGGAGCCGACGGCGATGACCTCGCCCACGGCGTGCCCTTCGGCGACGGGGGTTCCCTTCAGGCCCATCCAGCAGGGGTAGGTCTCCTCCTCCTTGGGGGGATTCCTCTGTGCGTCATCCCAGGTCCTCTTCGGGACGGGCACCGATTCGCCAGTCAGCCTGGACTGGTCCAGCAGGATGCCGAACGCCTCGATGAACTTCATGTCCGCGGGCAGCTCCTCCCCCTGGTCGACCAGGACAATGTCCCCGACGACTACGTCCTTCTTCGGGATTTCCTGTGCCTTGCCCTCGCGGATTACCTTTACCGGGGTGTCGTTGTTGACCTGGTTCAGGATGTCAAACTCCTTTTCAGCCTGCCTCTCGTTCAGGAATGCCAGGACAGTCGCCAGGACAATTGCAATCAATATTCCTATGGACTCCACCGCCTGGCCAGTCACAATCGCCAATAGCGCGGCGATGACGAGAATCCGTATGATCGGGTCGTCAAATTCCTTTGCGAGTTGTTTCCACCAGGGTGCCCGCTTTGGGGGCTGCAGGAGATTCGCGCCATGTCGGGCACGGCTTTCGAGGACTTGCTGGGAGGTCAGGCCAAAGTGGTGGTGGTTGCAGTTGTTGTTCTTTTTCATTGATTTTGCCAATCCAGAATTGAGGCATTTCCAGGCAGTTCGCGTAATATACCGGGAGCCTCTGACGCCCTGGGGAGGGGCGCTGGTTATGTAAGAAAATGGTAATGTTCCACAGGGGAGGGCGCATTAGAGCGCGCCTTGTTGCCGCAAAGCCTCGTATAGGGCAATCGAGGCGGCGTTTGCGAGATTGTGGCATCTCGCGTGTTCGCCGGGCATGGGCAGTGTGTATAGGGAATCCGCGTATCTCGAATAGAACTCCTGTGGCAGCCCATGCTGTTCGTTCCCGAAGACCAGGAACTCGCCCTCCCGTGTCTTGAGACTGAAGTAGCTGCGGTCGGTCTTCGAAGTGAGGAACACCAGGCGCGGCGGCCTCATGGCGTCCAGGAATTCGTCCCAGCTCTTCCAGCGATGCCAGTCGAGATATGGCCAGTAGTCGAGTCCCGCCCGTCTCAGGTGCGCATCGTCGATTTGGAATCCTAGTGGGTCGATGAGATGGAGAGTCGCCCCTGTGCAGACGCAGAGCCGGCCAATGGTTCCCGTGTTCTGCGGGATTTCCGGTGCGAGGAGGACGATGTGGAATGGCTTGACTTGGGCGGTCATGGTTTTGCTGTGAGCTTTTCTACGGTTTTCCTGAAATCATCCGAGTTTCTTCCAAAGAGGTTTGCCGCCATTTGGAGGAGGAACCCCAGGTGGCTGCCCTCCGTCTGGAACTCCTGGAGGAGGGCGTGTTTCTCCTGGTCGCCCCACGGGTCCGTGGGCTGGTTGCGGAGGGCGCGTTCCACGTCCACGAGAAGCCGTGGATTGCGGAGGAGACCACGTGCTGGGGCGACTGCGTCGACATGGCAGTATTCGAGCATTTTGCGGACGGAGTCTGCGTCGAAGAGGTCCCCCGAACCCACCAGCGGGATTTCAGGAAGGAGCCCCCGGGCGGCCGCAAGGCGTTCCAGTCCATCCTCGACTCTTTGATAGCCCTCCCTGACAGTCCGAAAATGGATTGTGACAAAGTCGGGTGACGCATCCCGGATTGCGGGGGCGATTGACTCGCGGAATTCCTCTGGCGAGTCGAAGCCAATGCGGAGCTTTATGCCGACAGGGCAGTCCACCTCGGAACGGATCGCATGGATTGTCTCGCGCATCCATCCCGGATGGCGTAGCCTTGCGCCTCCGGCGCCATTGCCGACGACAATCGGGCTTGGACAGGCACAGTTCAGGTCAATTGCTGCGGCGCCAAGACGCCGAAGCTCCCGCGCCGCACGGGCAAGCTTGCATGTGTCAATGCCCATTATCTGGGAAATCACAGGCACGCCGCACTCGAGATAGGGCGAGAGCCACGACTGGAGACGCGCCCTGCGGGGAACTGCGACGGAGATCCGCAGAAAGGGAGTCCACCAGGCGCGAATCCACCCGTGGCGGGTGAGGACGCGAAGGAACTCGCCCGTCGTTACCCCCTCCATGGGGCCAGGCAAAATCCGCGTCGGCAGATATTCCCCGAAGCGTGGCAGGATGAAAGGAGTTGTCAAGTCCATAGGAAATTGACTAATGTGCCACGCTCCCAGGGTTTTACCAGAGGATGGAGGATTTTTGCGACTATGCATGCGTTTTGCGGCCTGCGCCGCAACACAGGCTATAATAGCCTGGACCTGCCACATCAAAAACCACAATGACAACAATGAAGAGCAAACCAGCCCCATATCCGCTGCTGATGTCAGACCTGCCGGCGGACGACCGCCCACGGGAAAGACTCGAACGCATCGGCCCGGCGGCGCTGTCGACGCCAGAGCTAATCGCCATACTCCTGCGTACTGGCGTCCAGGGAAATAGCGCGACTACGGTCGCCACACGACTCCTCGAGCGCTACGGCGGCAGGCTCGACAGGCTCGCACGGGCCCCACTCGGCGAAATCTGCGCACAAAAGGGAATTGGACACGCGAAGGCAGTTGCTCTCGCCGCCGCATTCGAGCTGGGACGACGGCTGCGGCAGGAGACCCTGCCCCAAAAGGTCTCCGTCTCCTCCCCCGCCATGGTGGCCGAGTATCTGCGCACACGGATGAGATTCCAGGAACAGGAGGAGTTCCGGGTGCTATTCCTGAACATACGAAACCAGATTGTCGCAGACGAATGCGTCACTGTCGGGCTGATGGACCGCTCGCTCGTGCATTGCAGGGAGGTTTTCCGTAACGCAATCCGAATCGGATGCATGCGTATCATAATCGCACATAACCACCCGTCGGGAGACCCACGACCGTCAGAGGAGGATAAACGCATGACGGAGATGCTCGTGGCCGCAGGAAATCTCCTCGATGTCAGGGTGCTCGACCACATAGTCGTCGGACGGAAGGACGCCGACCCCACGGGAAAGGGATTCTTCAGCTTCGGGGAGGCCGGCCTTCTCTAGCCACCGTCACAACGCACACAAAACAGGGAAAAGGAAGACAGAAACGACAGCACCCCCAGCCGCCCCGCGTCGAGTCGGAGGAGAACTGTCAATACTCTGGATAAAGACAGAAGAGTATCCGGATTTCCGGTCCTAAACAAACAACTTTTGCATGATGCTATGTTCTTCTTGTTAAGATACTTAGATATTTTTTTCTTGTGCCGTCAGCTGGTTTGTTCGTTGAAGAGGGTTTCGTAGAAGCCGTGTTTTGCGAGGAGTTCCTGGTGTGTGCCGTATTCGGAGATGCGTCCATTATCCAGGATGGCGATATGCTGGCACCTGACGGCCATTGAGACGCGCTGCGAGACGATTACGGCCGTGCGTCCTGCGAGTTTTTGGATAAGCGTCTCCTGGATGCGTCGTTCTGTATTTGCGTCGAGTGCGCTTGTGCAGTCGTCCAGCAGCAGGACTTCCGGTTTGCAGAGTAGTGCCCGTGCGAGGGAGAGCCTCTGCCGTTGTCCTCCGGAGAGGGACTGTCCTTTTTCCCCGATAAGTGTTTCATATTGGACAGGCATTTCCAGGATGAAATCGTGGAGTTGCGCGTCCTTCGCGGCTTCGAGGATCTGCTGGTTTGACGCATCCGGGAATCCGTATGCGATATTGTCCCGGACAGAGCCTGAGAATATCTGCGCCTCCTGCGGGACGACCCCCAGGCGGCTTCTCATTGACTTGAGGGAGATCTTTTCGATGGGGATTCCATCGTAATCGATAGTTCCCGTTGTCGGGACATAGAGCCTTGACAGCAGATGCAGCAGCGTTGTCTTCCCCGAACCGGACGAACCCATTATGCAGAGCCATTCTCCTGCGGGGATGTTCAGATTGACATTTGAGAGGACTGGTTTTCCCGCGTCCTTTTCGCCGTCGTTGAATGCATACGAGAGATTTCGGACGTGGATTCCCGTCTGGAGTGGTTTTGGGAAGTCGACTGCGTCTGGCGCCTCTGTGATTTCGAGCGGCTCGTCCAGGACTCCGAAGCATCTTCCGAGTGCGACTTGCAGTCTTTGGCTGACGAAGGAGAGCTGCGTGTAGTCCGTCATTGGCTGGAAGAAGAGCTGTGTAAGCGTCTGGAGGAAGACCAGTTTTCCCAGTGTCATCCTGCCGGTTGCGACCATATATCCTCCGAAGAGGAAGACTGCGCAGTTTGCGATGTGCAGCGAGAGCCAGCTGAGCGCCTCCATCAGCATGAACCGCCATTGTACGCGGATGGCGTCGCGGCTGTATGCGGAGGAGAGTCTGTGGAAGGCGACCGCCTCCTCGCCCTGCTGTCCGTATGACTGCACGGCCTTGATTGCGTCCATCTTCTGGGAGATCAGGCCATAGAGGCTGCTGTTGGTATGGCGCTGCTCCTTTTGGAAGAGTCTCATCTTTGGCTCGAAGCGTCGTTTTATGAAGAAGAAGACGGGCATGGTCAGGAGGAGCAGGGCCAGGACGCGCCACTCCGAGAATGCGAGGATTCCGATTCCCACGGAGGCCATTCCGACCACCCTGACGAGGAGTTCCAGCATATAGCTGGTCTCCATGCGGACCGCGCCTGTGTCGCTGACGATGCGCGAGAGGAGTCTGCCCGGGCTCATCCGCTGCTGATACGAGAGCGAGAGGTCCAGCACCTTTTTGTGCATATCCTCGCGGAGTTTCCCCAGCACCCTGGTCGCCAGCGTGGTTTCCAGCTTTGCGGCCCTTCGTGAGAGATAATTGAAGAGCAGCTGTGTTCCGCAGTAGAGCAGTGCGAGCATGAAGAGTGCCTTTCCTGCCTCCACCGGGCGGTGGTTGAAGCGGATTCCCCTTGCCATCTGGCGCCCGATGCTCTCCATTGGCGGTGTTCTGGCGGGAACGTTGCGGTCTGCGACTGCGGCGCTTCGTGCCTCCGTTGCATACGCCGGGCGGAGGGGCTTCCCCTCCTGGTCTGTCACGACGAGGATATGGTCCACGACGACGCGGTTTAGCGCAGCGATGAAATACGACCCAGTCGTATTGAGTCCCATCATCAGGATTGTGGCCAGCATCAGCCACCGGAATGGCCACATATACTCGTGGATGAAGCGCCGCAGGTATCCGCGGCTCTCCCTGAAGCCCTCGCCGCTGGATTTTCCGCGATACGGATAGTCGCGGAAGTGTTCATTGCGCATGAACTTGAAGAATCCGCCGCCTCTAGGCATCGTCGAGCACCCCCTTTCCCATGTGCTTGGTGTAGAGGTCGCGGTAGCGCCCGTTCTCGATGGCCATCAGCTCGTCGTGGGTTCCCTGTTCGACCGCCTTTCCCTGGTCGATCAGGACAATCTGGCTGGCGTTGCGGATAGTCGAGAGCCGGTGTGCGACGACGAAGCTGGTGCGTCCTGCAAGGAGTCTCTCCATGCCGCGCTGGATTGCCGCCTCAGAGTCGGAGTCCAGCGAACTGGTGGCCTCGTCCATGATCATTATTGCGGGATCCGCGCAGACGGCGCGTGCGATGTTGATGCGCTGCTTCTGTCCGACGGACAGGGCGGCGCCGCCTTCGCCGATGACGGTGTCGTATCCGTTTGGAAGAGTCATGATGAAATCGTGGATTTCGGCGGCCTTTGCGGCAGCCTGCACCTCCTCGATGGTCGCCCGGGGGCGTCCATAGCGTATGTTCTCCTTGACAGTGACCGAGAAGATATAGGACTCCTGGAGGACGATTCCGAACTGGTGCCGGAAGTCGGCGAGCCTGTAGTCCCGCACGTCCACCCCGTCAATGAGGATGCGTCCGCCTGTGACATCGTAGAATCTTGTGAGGAGGTTCAGCATTGTTGACTTGCCGCATCCCGTGGTGCCGATGAATGCGATGCGCTCGCCGGGTTCGACATGCAGGGAGATTCCCTGGATGACGGGGACTCCCTCCTCGTATTGGAAGTGGACGTCCTCGAAGTCGACCCGTCCCTGGAGTCGTCGGCATGGCCTTGGGTTTGGTCGGTCTTTGATTTCCGGTTCCGCCCGCAGGTATTCGACGAGTCTGTTCAGCGCGACCTTTCCCTCCTGGAGGCGTCCTGCCAGCTGGCTGAAGCGCACTCCCGGCCATATCAGCTGCATTGAATAGAGGTTGAACGCAAGGACTTCGCCGTAGGTCATCTCCCCCTTGAGGACGAGTGCGCACCCGCAGAAGTAGAGGACTGCCTGGCTCAATGCGGCGATGAGGGAGACGTTCATCCAGAAGTCGTTGTTGGCGATTTCCCTTGTCCAGCTGTAGTTCAGCGACGAGATGTTGTGTCCGTGGAAGATTTCGTTTTCGCGTGGTTCCGTGCCGAAGGTCTTCACCGCGATGGATGCGGCCATGCGGTTCTGGACACCTCCTGTCAGCGCGTCGTCCTCCCGTCTCATGAGCCTTGTGAATCTTACGATTCGCCTGATGCTGAGCCGGTAGTTGATTACGAAGACCAGGACAACGATGCAGAGCAGGATTGCGAGGCGCCAGTTGATGGAGAATGTCACGAGAATGGCGATGACCGCAATCACACCGTCGGAGATTGTCATGGTGATGGAGGAGTTGAATGTTGCGACGAGCGTCTGCGCGTCCTCCATGACTCGGTTTGCGACCTTTCCCGCGCTGTTTGCCTGGAAGAATCTCAGGGAGAGTGTCAGGAGCCGCTGGTATATTTCGCTTCGCAGGTCGCCTGTGAAGAGGACGGCGGCCAAAATGCACAGGGTTGCCTGGAATGCCCCCAGGAAGTGCTGCACAATAGGCGCCAGCACATAGCATGCCCCAAGCGCCAGGAACAGGTCCATTTCGCCATTTGTGAAGACATTGTCGACAAGTGCCGCCGAAATCAGGGGGACTATCGAGCTGATTGCCGCCATGACAAGGGTGAATACGACAGCCTCGACGATTGCCGCGCGGTATGGGCGCAGCAGCTTCATGAGCAGCGTGATGTTGTCGGGACGGCTCTGGGGCATCTGGCGTGTCCTGGCGCGGGGCGTCGTCCTGCGTCAGGGATCGATATTGAAGAGGAATTCCCAGAATCCCGACGTGGCGTAGTATATCCTGGCCTCGGCGGTCGTCCCTGGCTGGATTGGGTACTTGCCGGGGTCGAAGGTGCAGTACACCATGCGGTAGGCGTTTGAGCCGTCGTTCTGGATGACGTCCCTCAGGTAGCTGACCTTTCCGCGGAAATAGACCGGCATCAGGCCGTTGTCGTAGCTCGCGAGGCGGCATCTGTATTCCTGCCCCGGGGCGATGCGCGCCGCGTGCTTCTCGTCCACCCGCAGCTTCAGCACCTGTTCCTCCCCGCCGAAGATTTCATAGATGACATAACTTGGCTGGAGCAGTTCGCCCACGACGAATTCGTAGCGGACCACCTGCCCGGAGATGGGCGCGCGAATCTTTCGCAGCTCGATGCGCGCCTCGACGCGCCGCACGGACTCCTCCAGCGCCGCGAGCTCCTCATCCAGCGCCTTCCGTTCAGACGCATACATGTCGCGGTCACGGTTCAGCAGTTCGTCGTAGACAGTGAAGTCCTTGCGCTGCAGGGCTTCCAGGCGGACTTTGCAGAGTTCGCGGCGCAGGTGGACGTCCTCCTCCTCCCGCCGTGACTTGAGTCCCTTCGCGCAGAGCTCCTGGGTCAGCGCCAGGAGGCTTTCGGCATTTGCCAGTTCGAGTTCGGCAATGCGCAATTCATCCGCGTGCTGTCTCTTCTTTTCCTGAAGTTCGACGCCGCGCCTTTCCAGGTCGATGGACATCTCGGCCTGACGCCTTTCGCGTTCGGATGCCAGTCTTGAGACTCGTGCGCGGGTTTCGGCAAGCGTAGCCTCCTCTTCCGCGCTGTTGAGTTCGACAAGCACCTGTCCTGCCTCCACCATTTCTCCTGAGGAGACCAGGATTCTGCCTACAATCCCCGTGACGGGGGGCCGCACCTCCGCATATTCGCGGGTTGTCACATACCCCCGGGCGACGGCATAGCGCCGCACGGGGATGAAGTGCCCTGCCAGCGCAACGACGACCAGCGCCAGGAGCATGCGCCTTGTAAGCTTCCAGATGCGCCGCCGCCGTTCCTGGCGCATCTCGGGCATGGACTCGCCCTCTGTTGTTCGGAAGTCGCCCATTCGTCTCAGTCCGTGCTATGTGGATTATTTGTGTTCGCTGATGTAGTCCTTTGCAAGGAGACGGAACTCCGCCGCGTCTTCCCCATAGCGTTTTTGGCAGAGGCTGCACGTATCGCAGTCGCGGTTGTAGCAGTCCCTGTGGACGCGGGACGGATACATCTTGCGGAATGCCTCGAAGCAGTCGTCGCTGCAGAAGCAGTATCGTTCCTGGGTCGCCCCGAAGGCGATGTGCAGGAGGTGGAAGCCGTCCGCCATCGGGTTGGTGCTTTTGCCGCACCATCCGCAGGGGACGGTCAGCTGCTTTTGCGCCTCCTGGTGGCGTGCCAGGAGCTCCTCCTTCTGCCAGTCGTATTCGACCCAGGTGTATGCGTCACGGGGGACCTGTGCGACAACCACGCCGTCCCTGACGACCAGGCAGTCGCCGCTCTTGAGGACGTAGACGCGTTCCCCCTCAAGTGATGGCGCGCCGTCCTTCATGTGGACTCGCACCATGCCCTTCTTCGGGAGTTCGAACTGGTGCCATCCACATGCGTCGCAGATATTTGCACCGACATGCTGATAGATGTGCGCTCCGCAGGACGGGCAGCGACCCATCTCCATGACGCGCAGCCGCTTGACGGTGTCTTCCGCCGCGGCGATGACGGATCGTTCGACATCCTTCTGGAGCCGCTGGCTCCGGGAAATGTCCGCCTTGTCGAGCATTGAGAGGTCGCTTGCCAACTGCGCGCGCTGGTCTTCAGGAAGCGCGATGCTTGTGGCCATTGAGTTGGGAACGCTCTGTGTGCCAGGCAGATCCGACTTGTCACGATGTCCGAAGATATGGAATGGCATTGATGGAGTTGTGAGGTTTTATGGACGTCCGCAACGGGAGAGTTCTTCCACTAGTGTGTGCGCGTCTATTCAGTTTTCGGCGGATATCCCAGTGCGTATTGGAGTTCCGCGTATGCCGCCAGCAGTTCTGCGGCGGCCGCGCTTTGCCTGAGGGTCATGTTGTTGAGTTCCTTCTGGGCGTCAAGGACAATTGCGGAGGTGCTTTCGCCAAGCCGGAAGCGTTCCTGTTCGGCTTCCAGAGCCTTGCGCGCCGCCTCCACGCCCTTGAGAATCATCTCAAGAGTGCGCCGGGACGCCTGGACGCGCAGCTCCGCTCCGCGCAATTCGGCCGTGATCTGCACGGCAAGCGCCTCGATGCGCGCGTCAATCTCGTCAACCTTCGCGGCGGCGCGCGCGAGGCGCGCATCGCCGCCGGCATAGTCCAGCGGGCGGCTCCAGACGACCATCACCTCGCCGCCCCAGTTGTGGTCTTCGGCCAGGCGTCTGTCCCCAAAGGGGCCGCGCCGTGAGTCTCCCTGCCATGTGACTCCCGCATTGAGGGTGAGGGAGTCCTTTCTGGACTCGTCCTCCAGTGCCAGTGCGGCTTCCGCGCCGTCCCGTTCTGCGCACAACGCCAGGTATTCGCCTCTGCGGCGCAGTGCGGACTCCACGTCGCACGGGGGATTGTCCGGGAGTGCGAGCGCCGAATCCAGGAGTTCATCGGATGTGCATCCCCTTGGCCTGTGCAGTTCCCTGACTCCCACCGCCTGGGCCAGGCGCACCTGCGCGGAGTCCCGCTCCCGCTCGGCTGCGACCTCGTCGGCACGCCCGCCCTGCAATTCGCGCAACGCCGTCTGCACCTGGTATTCGGGAATCACCTTCATTTCGGAAAGCTGGCTGGACTCCTCGTAGATCAACTGGAATCTTTCGGTTGCGCCAGACCATACCTGCGCGTTGACCGCGGAAAGACAGCTCTGTATGTAGGCAAGCTCAACATTCCGGCGGACCTCCTGGCGAGATGCCAGAAGCCTGTGGACGGATGCGTTGCACGCCGCCATGGCCACCCCGCGCCGATGCCCATACAGGGCAAATCCGCGGTCGCGCAACAGGGGCACCGACAGGTTCAGCCCAACTAGGTTCTGATACATCTTCTCGTAGTCGTCGTCAGGCGAAAACCACCGGCGCGACACACCCGAAAAGGAGATGTAGCCGCCAGCCTCGACGGGAACCAACACCCCCCCGCGACCCTCAAGGGAATCGTGGACGCCTACCGCCGAATAGCCATCAGGCGAAACGGGAAGGCCACGAAGCGCAGTGCCGCCGCCGGCAGCCAGGTAAAGGCTGGGATCCAGGAATTCACGAAGCTCATCGTAGGTCCGAAGGGTCTGCTCGACTACCGCACGCTGCGATTGAATGACGGGGTTGCTTTCGTCGGCAAGACGCAGAAGTTCGCCAAGTTCATTGCCACAAAGCGCAAATACCCACATAAAGATGACGGCAAACGCGGTCCTCATAAGGCATCAAAAGTTATAACTTGTTGCAAATAAGATAGTTATGATTTGTTTCCGCGCATTTGACGCCGAACATGCCACAGGTGATGCACGACATGGCGTGTACTGTATTGTCATGCGGGGAAATTGCGAATGATGGAAGTAGGAAGTAGAGAGTAGGGAGAAGGGAGGAGAGGGCAGTGCGTGGCTGGCGCGCGTGGGCGCGCCTCGCACGGCAGAATCGCCGTGCGATCCATAACGGAAGCCCACTGCAAAGTGTCCACGCACTCCCCTCTCCCCTCTTTTCCCTCTTCCCTACCACAAGAGATATTATCTTATGGAACATGCCTTCGTCACGTCTGTTCAAAGAGATTCGTCATTATTCGCAGAGTCGTCACAACCAGCGCAAGGCCGACTTTTTTGTAGTCGAGGGTCTTCGTGTGAGTGAGGAGTTTTTGCGGAGGCGTCCTGACTGGGTGTCAGGCGCGTTGTTTTCCGATGATTTTTCGGGGAGTCCCGACGGGGTTCGCCTGTCCCGGTCACTTGGTTTTCTTGGGGTTCTTCCCGAGATTTGTTCCCGTGACGATTTTTCCCAGCTGTCGATGACGGAGGGACCCCAGGGTGTGATGCTTGTGTTGCGGAAGCCCTCGTCGGGATTCCGGCCGCGTCTTTCCTCTCCATGTGTGCTGATACTGGATCAGGTTCAGGAGCCTGGGAATGTAGGGACCATTCTTCGGACTGCGTGGGCTGCGGGGCTGGAGCAGGTGTGGCTTACCTCAGGCAGCGCCGATCCCTGGAGTCCGAAGGTCGTCCGCAGCGGGATGGGTGCCCAGTCGGTTGTGGAGCTGTGCATCTTCGAGGACCTGGAGTCGGCGGTCGCCGCCTTCCGGGGGCTGGGCGGCAGGGACGTATGGTGTGCGATGATGGAGTCTGACGTCACCCTTTTCGACGCCTCCTTTTCGCCTTGCGGCTCCGCCATCGTAGTCGGCAACGAGGGCAATGGGATTACCCGTCCGGATGTGGGGCGTGCGGTCACGATTCCGATGCCGGGCCACGCCGAGTCGTTGAATGTCGCGCAGGCTGCGACGCTTCTGCTCTTCGAGGCGTTGCGCCGTTCCGCCAGATAGAGGTTTTTTGCAATCTAGACAATAGGTTATTCCACTATGAGAAACCACTCCTTGCCCAGGACAGATTTCCTGCTTTCCATGCTTTTCGTGGCGGCTGCGCTGATGCCGATGATTGCGGAGGCGCAAATCGGGATGGAGCTCAAGGTGCAGCAGCAGCGCTATCTGCGCTACGAGCCAATCAAGGTGCTACTGACTGTCACAAACCTCTCCGGAAACACCCTTGACTTCGGAGGGGACACCCCCGACCGCCAGGGAAGGATTGCATTCAAGATAGACAGCGCCTCAGGACGCCCCCCGAAGCTTATGAACTCCATCGGAAATCCCGCGAGTGGGCTTCTTCTTGCGCCTGGAGAGAGCAGAACCCTCGAAATCCTGCTAAACCAATACTACGACATGCAGAGGGAGGACGGGTATACGGTCCAGGCGCTCCTGGACCACGGAAGGCTGCCGCGCCGCCACGTCTCCCAGACCGTCAGGGTCGAAGTCCAGGACGGGATCCCGATACTCGTCAAAAACATCGGGCTTCCCACCGAAAGGCAGACTGGCCTCATCAAGGCAATCCAACTCTCCCTTATGAGATTCGCGGATGTGGACGAGGACATCTATGCGCTGCGGGCTGAGGACGATGAAAACGTCTACGCAGTCTACAGGCTGGGCTCCTTCATTGACGGCGAAAAGCCCCAGATGGAGCTTGACGACAACAGCCTGGTTCACGTCCTCCTCCAGATTCGCCCCCGTCTCTACGTCTACTACATCTTCAGCTTCGAGGGACGCACGCTGCATCTTCGGATGAAGCGGTTCTACGTCTCGTCGGACGGGGCGCCGCCGAGTCTGAGCAAGGAGACCGGGTACCTGCGTGTCATCCATGGGCAGGAGGCGCGCGAGGGCATCGACTACTACGAACCAAAGGAGAAGTAGGCCATGGATAACGAAATCGAACGCGCACCGATGGGCGAAATCTATAATGCCCCTCCCCAGCCGCCTGGGAGACCGCCCAAATGCGGCGGCACGGGCGGGAAGATGGTTTCCGCACTGGGCGGATGCCTCTGCGGATGCCTCTTCTCAATCCTGGCGCCGGTGCTGCTTTTTACACTGCTGACAGGGTCATGCGCGGTGCTTATGACGAAGATGGGCGACAGCGAGGCGTTCATCACCAATGAATCGGCCAGGAATGTCATCGAAGGCGGATTGGGAGACAGGCAGATTGCCGTCATCCCCGTAAAGGGCATCATCGGATACTTTTCAGACGACTCCATCTTCTCCAATGTGCAGGGAGGCAACGCGGAACGCATCATCCGGGACCTGAAACGGGCGGAGCAGGACACGACTGTGGCGGCTGTCATCCTGGACATGAACACCCCCGGAGGCGAAGTGGTGGCGTCCGACGAAGTCCGGCAGGTGCTTGACAGGATGGAGACCCCGGTCGTCACCGTGATGCACTCCATGGCGGCGTCGGGAGGATACTACATCGCCAGCGGAAGCGAATGGATTGTCGCCAATCCGATGACATTGACGGGGTCCATAGGTGTCATTATGCAAGGTGTTGAATACAAAGGACTTATGGAAAAACTGGGGTTAAAGCCGGTGGTCTATCGGTCCGGGGATTTCAAGGACATCTTCAGCGGCAGCCGCGAGGCGACCCCCGAGGAGAAGGAGTACTTGAACCAGATGGTTCGGGACGACTTCACGCGCTTCTGCGAGGTTGTCTCCCAGGGGCGCAGCCAGCGTTATCCGACGGTGGAGGATGTCAAGGCGGCGGTTTTCGGGGACGGGCGTCCCCTCCTGGGGTCTGACGCATTCGACCTTGGGCTTGTTGACGAGCTGGGGGACATCTCCTCCGCCATCGCCAAGGCGCGGGAGCTTGGCGACTGTCCATACGGGCAGGTCGTCAGATACGGTTCGTCCAGCCCCTTCCGTTCCCTTTTCACGTCACTTTCCGCTGTCCGCAACCCGAAGGTCCAGATCGAGGGGCTCACCCCCGGCCTTGCGTTGCCGATGGGGACCAGGTTCTATCTCATGCCAGACGCGGTCAGGTAGCCGCCGGGGCCACTCAAAATGAAGAGATTCGCGGTACAAATCGCAACGGCACTTCTCTGCTTCTCCCTCTGCCTGGCTGCGGAGGACGAATTCTTTCCGAAGCCGGGGTGGATTGAGACCCCGAACCCTGCGGCGGATGTTGAGAACGCCATGGAGGGCGGCACCTTCGTCTCCTATCTCGGCCCGTCCCCCAAGAGCCTGAACTACTACCTCGACAACAATGTGATGAGCGCCCAGGTCTTTTCCCTGCTCTACGAGAGCCTGCTGTCGCGGGATCCCCAGACGCTTGAGTTTACTCCATGGCTGGCCAGCCGCTGGAGCGTCTCCGAGGACAAGAAGGTCTTCACCTTCTGGATTGACGAGAAGGCGAGGTGGAGCGACGGGCGCCCCGTTTCCGTCGAGGATGTCCTTTGGACATACGACACCCTGAGCGACCCGAGGAACCTGACGGGCCCCGTGCGCTATCAGCTTGCGCGGCTGGAACGTCCGGAGATTCTGGAGGATGGTGGAATCCGTTTTCGCGCCAAGTCCGTCCACTGGCAGAATCTTTCCGCCATCGGGTCGTTGCTGATACTGCCGAAGCATGCCTTTGCCGGCCAGGATTTCAACCTGCTGAACTTTGAGTTTCCGGTTGTTTCAGGGCAGTATCGCATCAAGAGCTTCCAGGAGGGGCAGCAGTTGCTTCTGGAGAAGCGCGGCGACTACTGGCGCCGGGAGTACCCCGCGTCCCAGGGCGTCAACAATTTCACTCTCCTCAAGCTTCGTTTCTTCGAGGATCAGCAGAATGCCTTCGACGCCTTCAAGAAGGGTGAAATCGACGCGATGAAAATCTATACCGCGAGCCAGTGGCACGGCATAGAGGACCAGGTCTCGGCCGTCCGCAACAACTGGATTGTCAAGCAGGAGGTCCACAACCAGGAACCCGTGGGGATGCAGGGGTTTGCCATGAACCTCAGGCGCCCGGTCTTCCGGGACATCCGCGTCCGCAAGGCGCTTGCGATGCTCATCGACAGGGACTTCATGAACCGGACCATGATGTTCGGGCAGTATTTCCTCCACCGTTCGTATATGGAGGACCTCTACGACCGCGAGCACCCATGCGGCTTCCCATTGCTCAAATACAATCCGGAGGAGGCGAAACGGCTTCTTGCGGAGGCGGGGTGGACTGCCTCGCCGGAGACGGGGTTGCTGACAAAGGACGGCGCGACCTTCTCGTTCACATTCCTCAACAGGAGCGGCTCCAGCGACAAGTTCCTCGCCGTCTACCAGGAGGCGCTCAAAAAGGCCGGCATCAGGATGGAAATCGCCACGAAGGACTGGTCCGCGTGGGCGAAGGACATGGATGAATACAACTTCGACATGACGTGGGCTGCATGGAGCGGTTCCCTCTTCAAGGACCCTGAACAGCTCTGGTCCTCAAAGGAGGGGACACAGCCGGGCTCATCGAATATCACGGGATTCGCAAACCAAAGGGTGGACGAATTGATCGAGGCGCAGAAAAGCGTCTTCATGGTCCAGGAACGGAACGAAATCAACCGCCAGATCGACGCAATCCTCGTCCAGGAGTTTCCGTATGCACTCCTCTGGAACATCGACTACACACGACTCCTCTACTGGAACAAGTTCGGAACACCGCCGAAGATCCTCGGACGCTTCGGGGGAGACCCGGAATCACTCTGGTGGCTCGACCCAGACCGGGAGGAGGAACTGGCGGAGGCAATGGAAACAGGCACCCCAATGGCCCAGGAACCCAGACGAGTAGACTGGGAGTGACAAGACAACAAAAGACAATTCAGGACATAGTCGACACATGAGCGCAAGAATAATAGACGGCAAGCAAATCTCCGCCGACATCAGGCAGGAACTTTTGGAGGAGACGGGGCGGCTCCGTGCGGAGCGTGGCGTCACTCCCGGGCTGGCCGTCATTCTGGTAGGTGAGGATCCCGCCAGCCAATCCTACGTCACCGCAAAGGAGCGTGCCTGCCATGAGACGGGGATTTTTTCGGACGACAACCGTCTTCCGGCCTCCACCACCCAGGAGGAATTGCTCGCCCTCATCGCCGAGAAGAATGCCGACCCCCGCATCCATGGAATCCTGGTGCAGCTCCCGTTGCCAAGGCATATTGACACCGACGCGGTGATTGCGGCGATTTCCCCTGAGAAGGATGTCGACGGATTCAGCCCCGTTTCCCTGGGCAGGTTGATGCTTGGGCAGCCGACCTTCATTTCCTGCACACCCCACGGCATCATCCAGCTGTTGCTTCGCACGGGCGTCAAGACCGACGGCGCGCATGTTGTCGTCGTCGGCCGCAGCAACATCGTCGGCAAGCCCGTGGCCAACCTTCTCTTTCAGAAGGCGGCTGGCGGCAACGCCACGGTGACAGTGTGCCACCGCCACACCCGCGACCTGCCAAGCTTCACACGCCAGGCGGACATACTGGTGGCCGCAGCCGGATCTCCCGGTGCAATCACGGGTGACATGGTCAAGCCAGGCGCAGTTGTGATTGACGTGGGTGTGAACCGGGTCGCCGACCCGACAGCCCCGCGAGGATACCGCCTCAAGGGGGACGTGGTCTTCGACGAGGTGAAGGAAGTGGCCTCGATGATTACGCCGGTGCCTGGCGGCGTCGGACCCATGACAATCACGATGCTGCTCTACAACACAGTCCTTTCCGCAAAGCTTTCATCCCAGAAGGCGTAGCCGGCAAGACCGCCCTCCTGCGCGCACGTACGCGTACGCCTGTGCGTCCTTGGATGGTGGGTTGACGGAGGTATTTTGGGGTGGGCGAGGGGGATTTATCCCCCCGCCGCCCACCCCAAAATACGCCCCCGACCGCCAGATTTCAAGCTGACGGCGGGATAGTCGTAAAAGTCATTGAAGCGGCGCGGCATGTCCGCCGGCTTGTCCAGTGGATGCCGATGCGCGACCGGGGCAGTCTTCAGGGGGCGTCCGTGTTGCCTTGCGCCAGGTTTTTTCGCCATTTTCCCCGGCGGTGCGTTCCGTGCCTGGCGTTGATTGTCCCTCCACGGCGGGGACTTGACTGTCGCGTGGTGGCTCCCCGTCTTCTTGCGGGCTGGGTGTCAGAAGAAACAATCGAGTTACCGAGTTTTTTGCGGGGCAGGGAGTTCCCGTGAAGTGGAGTTGTGAAAGACGATGAGTGTTCCCGTTGAAAAGAAAGGCGACCGTCCGATGGCGGCGCAGCGTGTCTCCTCGCAGTCGCGTGCGATGGCCGAGGCGATTGGCGGCGTGGTTGGCGCGTCTCTGCTGGGTCATCGTCCAGCGGATCGCTGTCTCCACGACTACTGTGTCCGAAACCACCAGCTTGGGTCGCGGGACAGGCGTCTGATATCTGAGACCCTCTTTTCAGTCCTGCGCTGGTGGGGGTGGCTGAAGAAGCTTGCGCCGGAGAGTTTTACTGCCGTCCTTGACGGGAGGAGGGATGGGGCTCCTACCGACGCCCCATACGAGTGGCATCCCGTCATCGCGGCGTCCTGGCTGCTTGAGAATCGCTTTGAGCTTCCTCCTCCCGTGATGTCTTCCCTGCGTGAGGCCGGTCTCTTTCCCGAACTCTTCAGGGATATTCCGGACGAAGCCGACTTTTTGGAGCGCAGCCGCTATCTCAAGCCCTTCTTCAAGGAAGGCACGGCGCCGGCATTCGCCGTGGAGGAGCTGCTTCCCCCCTGGGTTCCCTCGGAAATCATGCCTGAGGGCGCAACCCGCTACGAGGAACTCCTCAGGTGGATGCAAAAGCGGCCGCCTGTCTGGATTCGCACCCAATACAGCGACCTGGACTATTTAAGAAAACAAGTTGAGGACGAGAGCGGCGGCGCAGTGCGGGTTCTCGCGCATCCGGAGATGCCAAACGCCTTCTGCGTGAGGCATTCCGCAGCAAATCTCCGCAATCTCTCCGCATTCAGGGCTGGCGCCTTCGAAATCCAGGATCTGGCATCCCAGGCGGTCGGCTTCGTCTGCGACCCCCGGCCCGGCCAACAGTGGTGGGACGCGTGCGCCGGCGGCGGCGGAAAGACCCTCCAGCTTGCATACATGATGAAGAACAGGGGCGTGGTGGAGGCGACGGATTTGCGCGCGTTCAAGCTTGACGAACTGAAGCTTCGCGCACGGCGCGGCGGATTCTGCAACATCCGAATGAAGGAGTGGCAGGGCAAGTCCACCCCAAAACAATACCGGGGCAGATTCGACGGAGTCCTGGTGGACACCGCCTGCTCCTGTTCGGGAACCTGGCGCAGGACGCCGGATGGGCGATGGAACACTACCCCGGAGTCGCTCAATGAGTTCGCCTCGCTGCAGATGCAGCTTTTGTCAGCGGCCTCCCAGGGGGTCAAGCCAGGCGGCACCCTCGTATACTCGACCTGCTCAATGTTCAGGAAGGAGAACTCCGAGGTCGTCGAGGCGTTCCTGGACGCCAATCCCGAGTTCATCCTGACCCCACACAAGGACCCAATAACGGGAGCCGAAACCAATGGGATGACGCAGCACTGGCCGTGGGACGGCGACTGCGACGCAATGTTCACCGCAAAGATGACCCGTAGGAAGCAGTAGGTGGCCACCATGCCCTTTCTTACCTTGGCAAACACATTCACCGACGAGCTGGCATTCCAGGAGGGAGGCATCAACTGGGGCACGGATTGGTGGAAGCTCATCATCATCGCCTTCTGCGCGCTCCTGCTGGTTTTCCTGACAATCCGCCTGGCGCTCTACATCCTCCGAATCGTAGGGGTCATCCTCTGCATAGTCTTCGCAGGCGCGGGGGCGTTCCTGGCGTGGAAACTTGTCCCCGGGCATATTTCGGGGCTGCTTCCGGAGTCGGTGGCGCCCTACGCCCCGGCGTTGGCGGCGTTCATTGCGTTCATCGTCTGCTTCGCCCTGTCCGCGGGTGTCATGATGTTGATACGCAAGCCCGCCCAGCCGCTACCCGACGGGGACGATAAGAAGTAGGCATGCTGCGACGATGCTTGAACTGGTTGAAGCAGAGCCATATACGCTAATTGACCGCAAGTCGCGGTTTGTCGCAGAGCTCTTCCATGCCACTACCCCCGACGAGGCGAAGGGCGTGATTGCGGTGCAGCGTCAGAGATATCCCGACTGCAGCCATGTCGTCCACGCGATGTCCCTTGGCGAGAACGCAGGCATCCTGGGGTGTTCGGATGACGGGGAGCCATCGGGCACCGCAGGGCGGCCGGTTCTGGAGGTCCTCAAGGGCAGCCGCATTTCACAGGTGGTCCTGACGGTCACGCGGTGGTTTGGCGGAACGAAACTGGGGACAGGCGGCCTTGTCCACGCGTATTCCGAGGCTGCGAAGGGCGTGATTGCCAGTGCCAGGACGCGGGAGCGCATTGCCACTAGCCAGCTTGAATTCCGCCTGCCATACGCCATTCTCGACCAGGGGAGGCGCATCCTCCAGGAGGCCGGGTTCACAGTCGCCGCCGAGAACTACGACGGCGAGGGGGTCATGATAGCCGGCAGCATCCCCCGGGAACGGGTCGCGGAGCTTGCGGCCAAGCTGAGGGACCTCTCCCGGGGAGCCATCGATATTCTGGCAGCTGCCTCCTCCCCTTGAGGGCAGGGCGCAAAAAAAGGTCCACAGTGCACGCAATGACCCGCGCGCCCCATGGACCTTTGTCGTATTATCTTCCTGATGCGACTGTATTAGATGCGTTCGCTCCTGTAGACGTCGAGGAAGTACTTGTATGTATCGACGCGGAGTTCGCCGCACGCCATCTCGTCGCATGCGATGTATGCGTTGTTATGGAGGTTGAGTGCGGAGATGGTCCACATTTGGTTGACTCCTCCTTCGACGCACTCCTTGAGTGCGCGTGCCTTGTTGTGCCCATTGATCAGGAGCAGGACTTCCCGTGAGTCGGTGACTGTCCCGACGCCGACGGAGAGTGCGCGCGAGGGCACCTTCTCCGGGTCGTTGTCGAAGAATCTGGAGTTTGCGATCTTTGTGTCTTCCGTCAGGTCGCGGATGCCAGTCCTGGAGTTGAGCGAGGTGAATGGTTCGTTGAACGCGATATGTCCATCGACTCCGCTGCCTCCCAGGAAGAGGTCGATGCCGCCGTAGGATGCGATCTTAGCCTCGTATCTGGCGCACTCAGCCTCCAGGTCATCGGCCATGCCGTTCAGAATGTTGATGTTCTCGGCGGGAATGTCAATGTGGTTGAAGAGATTGTCGTGCATGAAGAACCAGTAGCTCTCGTGATGCTCGCGGGGAAGCCCAACGTACTCATCCATATTGAATGTGACGACATTCTTGAAGGAAACCTTTCCCGCCTTGTTCGCCTCCACCAGGCGCTTGTAGACTCCGATGGGGGAGGAGCCCGTCGGCAGACCCAGCACGAAGGGCTTGTCGCCCTTGTGGCCATTGATGGCGGCCATGATGTGATTTGCCGCCCACTCGCACATCTTGTCGTAGTTCTTCTGGATGATGACTTTCATTTTTGTACCTTGCTCCTTTGAAAAGAGTGGCGTCCGAATCGGCTCCACTCTGAGAGAACTTCGGTTAATCTAACCCTTTGGGGCATCTCTGGCCGTCCAACGGGCTCCATTTCACGCCAGCAGGTTAAATTACGGGCATGTCCATCAATGACACAACAGTATCTTTCAGCCAGGGCGAGCGCAAGGAGATTCCGCCGGGGCTCTGGTCCAAGTGCAAGGCCTGCGGCGAGGTGATCTACCGCCGTGCCCTCAACGCGAACATGAACGTCTGCCCCTCCTGTGGACACTATTCTCCGTTGACGGCGTGGGAGAGGATTCTGCAATTGACCGACAACAGCGAGAAGGGGTTCACCGAGATTGACGCGCGCCTTTCCTCGCTTGACCCGCTGAATTTCGGGGGTGACGGGGAGTATGCCGAGAAGCTCAAGGAGACCCGTGCGCAGACAGCCCTTGAGGAGGCCGTCGTGACCGGGAAGGCGTGGCTGGAGGGGCACCGCTTCGGGCTCGCGGTTATGGACTTCAGGTTCATGGGGGCGAGCATGGGATCCGTGGTCGGTGAAAAAATCACGCGGCTTGCGGAGTGGACGACCAAGCGGGAGCTGCCATTGGTAATCGTGACGGCCTCCGGCGGCGCGCGAATGCAGGAGGGCGCATATTCCCTCATGCAGATGGCAAAGACCGCCGCCGCAATCGAGAGGCATGACGAGGAGGGGCTCCCGCTCATCATCATCCTGACGCACCCCACGACGGGGGGAGTCACCGCATCCTTTGCGTCGCTGGGCGATGTCATCATCGCGGAACCCCAGGCGCTCATCGGATTCGCAGGGCCAAGAGTCGTCGAACAGACGACGCGCCAGAAGCTTCCCGAAAACTTCCAGCGCTCGGAGTACCTCCTCCAGCACGGATTCATCGACGCAATCGTCGAAAGGAAGAACCTGAGAAGCGTCCTCTCGCGTCTGCTGAAGACCTTCAACCGATAGGGGCGCGCCGCGACAGCCATGCCATACAAGCCAGAGGTCATAAGGTTCGACTATGCCGCCCCATCGCTGGGCGGGGTTGACTGGAGGGGCGGCGTCGTCCTACGGTCCACAAATTGGCTGGGCGACATACTCATGACGCTGCCCGCCACATGGCAGCTCCGCAGAGTCCTCCCGGAGGGAGTCCCTCTCTGGGCGGCGGCACCCGCAGGGCTCGCTCCGCTGTGGACAGCCGCCCCGTGGATTGACGGAGTCATCCCGTTTTCTGGCAAGCGGATGGCTTCTGACGAGCGTAACATCTTGCAGGAGAAGGACTTCGGACTTGGGGTCGTCCTCCCGAACTCCTTTGGTTCCGCACTTGACTTCTACCGTGCTGGAATTCCGCGCCGTCTTGGCCGCAGGGGGAACTTCCGTGGTTGGATGCTGACCGATGCGATTCCCCAGTGGCATCGCCACGAGGGCGAGGGGAAGTGGCACCAGCTTTCCTGGTATCTTGACCTGATGAGGCCCTTTGGGGCGATTGACTTCACCGCCGATTCGCTGAGTCTCCGGGTTGACGGTGCATACGCCGAGAGCCTTGGCATCCGCAGGGGTGCGGGTTTTGTCGCCCTGGCTCCGGGCGCCGCCTACGGTCCAGCCAAGCAGTGGCCCTCCGAGAATTTCATACGCGTTGCGGAGGCCCTTTTGAAGCGCGGGAGGCGGATAGTCCTTGTGGGCGCCCGCAGCGAGGCTGGAATCACCAGTGAAATCGCCTCGTCGGCGTCGGGGTGTCTGGATTTAGGCGGCAGGACCACGCTTCCCGAGCTTATGAGCGTCCTGGCGAATGTTGACGCGGCGGTGGCCAACGATTCAGGCGCGATGCACCTTGCGGCCGCCCTGGGCACCCGCGGGGTCGGAATCTTCGCCTCCACGGACCCCGTGGCGACGGGACCCCTTGGCGCGCCCTGGGAGCTGCGCATTGCGGATGTGGACTGCCGTCCCTGCCTTCAGCGTGAATGTCCCTGGGCTGGCTACCGCAAGTACAAGTGCATGCGCGCGCTTCCCCCCGAGGGTGTCATCGAGTCCCTTGACGCGCTTTTGGGTGCGTAGCGTTTCCGCGTGGAGGCGGGGAGTTTCCCCTGTGTCTGGAACATTGCGCGGCATTGCACTGTCAATCCCAGCCCGCCGACGCTTCCTCCCGCTCAGTTTTCCGAAACAACTTCACCCAGCCGTTTTTCCTCCGATGTCAGAACGATGCGAACTATGCCACAGCTTTCCTGCGGGAATCCGCATCCGCGTGATTGGTGGGGAACCGAATGTCTTCGTGCGCAACATCTGCCTCATGTGCGCCCTCAACATTGCGCGGGAGGACAATGCCCCCTCCATCCTGCGGGAGAAGCTCTTCGAGTTTGCCCGTGAGAGCGGCGGCGCGCCCGAACCAAACATCGACCGCATCGTCGAATTTGTCCTTACGGGTGACAAGGAGACCTGCAATGCGTTGATAAGCCAGCTCAAGTCGGCGGCCGCCGAACCTCCCCGCCCCCTGGTATGCCCCCATTGCGGCTATGAGGTCGAGAAGAGGGTGAATGGCGACGGCAAGCAGAGGAAATGCGGCCATTGCCTGGGCATCCTCAGGGGGGACTTCGCCAGGTTCTATTTGCGGATGGGCTTCAACCACGGTTCGATGGATTACTACGACGACGATGGCCGCCTGCCTGTCTACTTTGGCCGAACCCACCTCGAGGAGAGTGCCTTGTTCGAGAAATCCATTCTCAACTATGAGACGGCACTTGCCATGGGAGCCGTCGGTAAGGTGGAATTGCTGCGCGATGAAATCAATGCGCTGCGCAGGAATTTCACGGAGGGGATGATGCATGACGCGAAGCCCGCCAGGAACTCGGTCTCCTCGGCAGTGAAATACATCTCCAAGTCCAACAGGCACGTCCCCTGGTCGCAGAACTCCGCGGCGCTCCTCCAGTGGATTCCCTTCGCGGAGGACCGCCCACAGGTGCGGCTCGGCTCCTCAGTGG
>URJM01000025.1 GCA_900548225.1 uncultured bacterium | reverse complement strand
TGCGAGCCGCATCGAAGGATGCCGCGGGGCGTGGCGACTATGTGAACTGGATGGAGAGTGCGCTTGGCCGTGCGGAGGAGCTCTCGGGGGATGCGGCGAAGGCGGGAGCCTGGGGCTGCTATGTCCGCCTGGGGCTTGCAGGAGAACTCTCGGAGGAAATCCGCGCCCTGGTCGAGGGAATGAAGCCGGACGCCATCGCATTCTACCTTCTGGTGCAGCGTGACGCACTTGAGTTCTACAACCGCCCGGCGGTCGTCCTCGCCCTGGATCGCATCCTGCAGGATTTGCAGGATGGCAAGTGCGCCGAATCCTCCGAAAGGGCGGCCCTGGCGCGAAAGAAACTCTCCTCCGCAGAACCGCTCTTCACATTGAAGGTGGAGGAGTTGCGCAATATCGAACCGGCAATGGGGGCGTCGTGGACGGCCGACCTGGTATTCTCGCTGCGGGGACTCGTTGACGCGTGGAACGCCACGTCTCTTTTGACGCTGGCGCAGGATGGGGACGGCGCCGAGGCTTCCTGCGTCCTTAAGGAGGGAACGCTCGTGGAATACAAGTGCGGCCCCGTGGAGAGCCAATACGAGGTGCTTGTCCACAGATGGTATGGCGACGCACGCATGGAGGAGTCGGGTTCCATGATGCTTGTCCAGCAGGAGTGGCTCCAGCGGATTGGCGTGAAGACCAGCAGCCGCGTGAGCCATGTGCGCGTCCGTGGCATCCTCGAACGTAATGGACGCGAAAAGGCCCTCTCCGTCAACGAGTTCTACTCCAAGAGTTTCACCCAGGAGACGGAGACCTCCGTCGAGAAGGGAAGGGAGTACAGGTGCCAGGACGAACGTGATCTCAAGCCCGTCGGCGCCCCGAAGCCCCTGCGGAATGAACGCTCCTGGTCAGAGGCCGAAATGATGGATTTGGCACGCCGGGAATCCCTCCGGGAACTTGCCGCAAAAGTCTTCGTCGGGCTCTTCGAACTCTACCTCGAGGACCTGCCCGCAGATAAGCTCGGAATCGCCGAACGAAAGGGAAGACTCCTCTTCGCACTGGAATCCTTGACGCCACCTGAAAAGACCCAATACCACGACGAACTGGATTCAATCAAAGACCGGCTCGCCCGCGAAATCCGACAGGAGACACTACTCGGAACTACTCTTTTGTTTTCTGTAAAGTAGGGAGAAGGGAGAAGAGAGAAGAAAGTAGTGCGTGGATGGCGCGCTTGGGCGCGCCTCGCACGTCGTTTCCTCCGTGCGCCCCGAATGTGTTCTCTCCTCCCTCCTCCCCACTTTTGACGCCCACTGCAAAGTGTCCACGCACTCCCCTCTACCCTCTCCTCCCTACTCTCTACTTTGGAAGCCCACTGCATAGTGTCCACGCACTCCCCTCTACCCTCTCCTCCCTACTCTCTACTTTTTCATCCATGTTGTCCGTATTTCCATTCCGTGCCTTGATTCCGAGTGGTGGGAACGCCCCCTCTGTCGCGTCCCTGCCGTATGATGTCATGAACCGTTCCGAGGCCCGCAAGGCCGTGGAGGGGCGTCCGCTCTCCTATTTGCGTGTCACCCTCTCCGACCTGGAGTTTCCGGACGACGTCTCCTCGTACGACGAGCGTGTATACATGCGTGCGGCCGAGAATTTCCGCAACCTCTGTTCGTCCGGAGTGCTGGTCGAGGACTCTGCCCCCTCCTTCTATGTCTACTCCCTTGTGATGAATTCTCGTCGTCAGACTGGAATTGTCGGATGTTTCAGCGTATATGAATATGACGCGGGCGATGTCCGCCGCCACGAGTTCACCCGCAAGGAGAAGGAAGACGACCGCACGAGGCACATTCTTTCCACGGGCGCCCAGACGGGGCCTGTCTTCCTGGCCTACAAGGATGAAAAGGGCCTTGACGAGATTGTCGAGAAGACCATGTCGTCGGAGCCTCCGCTCTTTGACTTTGTCGCAGAGGATGGCATTCGCCATTCCGGCTGGAGAATCCCCTCGTCGGAGACGGGGACAGTCGCGGAACTCTTCGCGAAGAAGGTCCCTCTCCTCTACATTGCGGACGGACACCACCGCGCGGCGGCCTCTGCGCGTGCCGCAAAGGAACTGGGCGGGGCGGGGGAGTCTGCGCGGACGATGGCGGTAATCTTTCCGGCGAGCCAGCTGAAGATCCTCGCCTACAACCGGGTCGTGAAGGACTTGAATGGACTTACGAAGGAGGAATTCCTTGAGAGATTGTCCTCCCTCGGCACCCTCACCGAGGGGGCTCCAGCGGTGCCGGTTGCGCCTGGCGAAGTTAGTATCTTCTTGGACGGCAAGTGGTTAGGATTTTCATTCAAGGAACGCCACGAGGATGACCCCATCGCCAACCTCGATGTGAGCCTTTTGCAGGAGCAGGTTCTAGAACCCATCCTTGGCATCCACGACCCCAGGAAGGACCAGCGCATTGACTTTGTGGGCGGCATCCGCGGGACTGACGAGTTGGAGCGCCGTGTGAATGCCGGCGAGGCGGTGGCCTTTTCGATGTATCCGACCTCGCTGGAGCAGCTCATGCGTGTTGCCGACAACCACGGGATCATGCCTCCCAAGTCCACCTGGTTCGAGCCAAAACTCCGCGACGGTCTCTTCACCCACCTGGTCAAGTAGGGTCTGTGGGTTTGGTTGCCTGGCGTTGTGTCCTCGCCAGGCCGCCCTCTGCATTCTCAGCGGGAGCCTTTGCCTCCCTTCCCTGATGTTTTTGCCTTATGGAAATACGCGACAACGGCCAGATCTACCTGGAGGGAGTCTCTGTCGAGGAGCTTGCCTCCGACTATGGCACCCCTCTCTACGTCTACGAGGAGAACCGCATACGCGAGAACTACCGCCGTGCTTTGAACGCCTTCCGGAAGTTCTATCCTGACACACGTTTCTTCTACGCGATCAAGGCGAACAACAACCTCGCCGTCGCAAGCATCCTGCGCCAGGAGGGTGCCGGGATTGACGCGGCGAGCGTCAACGAAATCCTTCTTGCGAAGGAGTTGATGCTTGGCGGCGAGGATGTCATGTTCTCCGGGAATTTCCTTTCCGACGACGACATCCGCCAGGGTCTGGAGTCTGGTGTGATCTTCAACCTGGACGACATTTCGATTCTCCCGCGTGTCCTCAAGCACGGCGTGCCGGAGATTCTCTCCTTCCGCGTCAATCCCGGCTATGGCGAATGCGACATCGGGGCATTTGTCTGCAATGCGGGTCCTGACGCCAAGTTTGGCCTTCATCCCGGCCAGGTTCTTGACGCGTACCGTGCCGCCAAGGCCGCGGGTGTCAAGCGTTTTGGCGCACACATGATGCCCGGCTCCTCCATCCGCGACCCCGAATACTTCGGGTATGTGACGGGGCTCCTCATGGATCTTCTTGGCAGGGCAGGGCGTGAGCTTGGGATTGACTTCGAGTTCATCGACCTGGGCGGCGGCCTTGGAATCCCATACAAGCACGAGGACAAGCCCCTTGACATTGACGCGGCCGCCGAGAGCGTCGCGGAGGTCTTCAAGCGGAAGATTGCCGAATACGGTCTCAAGCCACCCAGGCTGATGATGGAGCCGGCGCGCTATTTCGTGGGCGACGCTGGGTATATTATCGGAAGGGTTCACTCAATCAAGGACTCGTACAAGAGAATCATCGGAACCGACATCGGGATGAATGTCCTCGCGCGCCCCACGCTTTACGGGGCATACCACCACATCTACGTCAACGGACGCGAAAGCGAGGAGAGAATCCCGCTTAATCTCTGCGGGCAGCTCTGCGAAAACACCGACCTCTGGGTCAAGGACAGGCCCCTCCCAAAGGGCACCGCCGAAGGAGACCTGGTGGTCGTGGAGAACGCAGGGGCATACGGATACGTCATGAGCTACCAGTACAATGGGCGGCTCAGGCCGGCGGAGGTGCTTGTGAATGGAACAAGCCACTACCTTGTCAGGCGAGCCGAAAACCACCAGGACGTGGTGGCGTTGATGAATGTCCCCGAATACCTCCGACGCGAGTGGGAGGGAAGCATCTGGCCGTAGCCTAAGCCCCCCTTTCAGCGGGGGAGCCCCCATTCTTCAGATAGTTGTCCTGTAACCATAAAAGATAGGAGAAAAGAGAAAAATGAACCGCCACGTACTCTTCACAATCTCGCTCTTTGCAATCGCCGTCGCCTTCATGACTTCCTGCGCTACCAGGACCGCGTACATCCCCGAGGGGACGCGGGCCGAGGCAGTCACAGGGTTTTCCCAGGACGACATCGACGACACTGTCTACCGTGCGGTGGAGTCCCTGGTTTCGCTGGACCGCATCAAGGCTCCCGACGGCGCCGCCCGTGCGGTCGTGATAGTCGAGAATGTCACCAACGACACCCTTTCACGGGGCCGTGATTCCGACGCCCTGGCCGAGGGCCTTGGGCTGAGCCTCCGCGAGGAACTCACCAACTGCGGCAAGATAATCGTCTACAACACCGAGTTTGCCAGGTATGCGACGGTTGCCGTGACTCCCCAGTACATCCTTCGAGGCCGTCTGACCCAGCGCAATCTTCGCCAGGACAACAAGGACATCCAGATTGAGTACAGTCTGAACCTCACCCTGGTTGACCTGGCCACGGGGCTTGAGTTCTGGCAGAAGCGCATTCCCTTGAGGAAGCTTGCCGCCCGCAAGAACGTGATGTAGGCCGAAGGGGACATTTCAAGGAAACGGCGGGCTTTCCGCCTGGAACAAAAGGAGGAAATCGCTATGAAGTGGATTTTTGCATCGCTGTTGGCGCTCTTGTGTTCGGTTTCGCTGGTGATGGGCGCCGACGACGGCTCCGTCATCGCACGCGGCGTTGGCGCGACCTATCGCGCGGCAGTCAACGACGCCCTCAATGCCGCAATTGAACAGCACTACGGCATTACCATCTCCTCCAGCGAACGCCAGAACCAGCAGGACCAGTCCTCCAGCATCCGCCGCAGCGGAAGCGTCAAGGAGTCCGCAAGCGGAAGCGAAGGGGCGGTCTGGCAGGACACCGTCACGGGCACCGAGCAGAAGACAAGCGAGGAGACCAGCTCCTCCGACGAGAGGGCAACCCAGTCTACGGACCGCAAGGTGGGGACCACCGAGACCACCGACCGCGACATCGACCGCAGCTCCCAGGGGACAATCAAGAGCTACGAGGTGATTGAGGACTCCTTTGACGAGGCCAGCGGGCAGCACACGGTCAAGATCCGTGCGTATTTCGCCGACACCTACACGGCTCCCGCCGGGATTTCCACCCAGGGCCGCAGGTCGTCCCGCCCCCGCCTGGCGGTGGGTTCGCTCTACATGAAGGCAGGTTCCATCAATGTCCGTGGCGGCGTAGTCGACACCACGACCTGGGCGGAGCTTTATGCGCAGGAGTTGAACGTCATGCTCACCCAGAGCCAGAAGTTCACGGTCCTCGACCGCAAATACGATGCGGCGATTCGCAGCGAGCTTTTCAGGCTTGGCGGCGCGAACGCCTCTCCCGCGGACGCATCCAGGATTGCGCAGCAGCTTGGCACCGACTACCTCATCGTCGCCTCCGCGCTCTTCTGCGACGTCCCCATCACCGAGAATGTGAACCCTTACACCGGGCAGCCCCTGCCCACGGCTCCCATTCCGACCCCCTTCGTCTCCCTGACCTACAGGGTGATTCTGGCTCCGACGGGGGAGGTTGTCTGGACCGACACCATCAAGCTGGACGCCTCTGAGTTTACGACCGCCCCGAATCTTGCGGAGTTCATGTCCGCCAGCGCGGAGTATGCCGCGTCGCTTGTCGCGGAGGGCATCCAGTCCGCCCTCATGCCCTTCGAGGTTGTTTCGATTGCCTCCGACGGCATGGTTGTCATTGGCGAGGGGGGCAAGTCCCTTTCGGTCTCCGAGATTCTCACGGTCTATGCCCTTGGCGAGGAAGTGAAGGACAGCCGTACTGGCGAGGTTCTTGACACCGTGGAGGTTCCCGTAGGGATGGTTGTCGTGGAGCGTGTAACCGAGAAGCTCAGCTATGCGCGCCTTGTGAACGGCGACCTTTCCAAGATTGGTCCCGGATGCCGCGTCCGCAGGGATCCCGGGTATGTTGACTCGAATGCCCCTGGCGCGATGCAGAACGCCCGCCCGTCTGTTCCCTATCCGCCCACCCAGGTGAAGGGAGTCGGCACAGGCGGCGGCATCGTCGTCCCGTTCTGATTAGAGGGGTTTCCCGGGGGCGCAGTCGGGCGCAGGGGTGGCATTGGAGGATGGGCCTGCGCCTCGTGCGCCTATATGACTGCGCCGACGGCCCACGGCCATCTCCATGCTCCTCTTCTCCACAATCCTATTTGCGCTGCTCTTTGCGCGTGTCGTCTGGCCACTTCCGCTGGGGGTGGCCTGGCGTCTTGGCCTGGGCGTCCTCCTGGCGTTGGCCGCATTCAAGTTCCAGCTGACCAGGCTTCTGGGCGGCCCGATGTTCTTTGCACCCCAGCTTCCCGCCTGGCTTCAGCTGTTTCTCTGCTGGCTGTACGCCATTGTCTTCCTGCTCTTCTTCCTGGTGGCGCTCTCGGAGCTTGCCCAGCTCTTCCCGTGGATGTGCGGGAAGGGCGTCCCCGCAAGAACCCATGGCATAATCAACGCGGCCATCGTGGCAGTCGCGCTTGTTCTCGCAACATGGGGAATCTTCAGGGGAAATGCCACGCCACGGCTCCACAGGGTGACACTCGAATTCGACAATCTCCCCGAAAAGGCCGACGGAATGACAATCGCCTTCCTCGCGGACATACATGCGGACGTGGTGACGCGCTCCCCCAGGGTGGAAAAGATGGCCGCCCTGGCAAATGGGCAGAATGCGGACCTGGTCGTGCTCGTAGGGGACTTTGTCGACGGAAGGGTCGGGAAGGTCGCCTCCGAACTGGAGCCCCTCCGCAGCATCTCGGCGCCCCTGGGAGTCTTCGGAGTCCCGGGAAACCACGAATACTACTCCGGGCTTGGCGAATGGATGGAGCACTTGCGTTCCCTGGGAATCACAATGCTCCAGAACGAGAGTGCCGTCCTCGGGAATGGAGTCATATTGGCGGGTGTGACGGATCCCGCGTCGCGCCATGTCGGCGGCGAGCTTCCCGATGTCAGGAAGGCACTGGCCGGCACTCCCGCCGACAGCTTCAAAATCCTCCTTGCGCACCAGCCGTCCCTGGCGGCGGAGGCCGCCTCCGAAGGCGTCGACCTGCAGCTTTCGGGGCATACGCACGGCGGAATGATTCTCGGCATCGACAGGCTTGTCGGATTCTTCAATGACGGATTCTACTCCGGGCTCTACACGGTCGGAGAGAGGATGAAGCTCTATGTCACCAACGGTGCGGGAATCTGGAACGGGTTCCCCGTCAGGATTGGACACGAAGCCGAGGTCATTCTCCTGCAACTCAAGAGGACGCCCGCTCGATAAGCATTCCGAATCGCCGCATCTCCAGGACAATAGCTCCCCACCCGCCGCCTATCAACAGGAGTCTTTTCCCGTGAAAACCTTCTCCGCATTGAGTTTTCTTCTTGTCTGCGCCCTTTTGACTGGATGCCGTTCTACGGGCGACATGATAATCCAGTATGAGAACCACCTTCTTGTCGGCGCGTATTCCGAGGCGGCCGACATTACCCAGAGGGAGGCGGAGAGGAAGAACAACGACGAGTTGATGTGGAGGCTTCTCTGCGGCAACGCGAGGATGCTGGCGGCGGATTCGCCCTCGGCGGCGGAGCAGTTCGACCTGGCGGAAGACCTCTTCATCGCAAATGACACACAGTCGGTCTTCGCATCCGCAGGTGAGAATACGAAGGCAATGCTCGGCAGCGACGCGTCCTTCAAGTACAATGGAGTGGGGCAGGACAGGATCTTCTGCTGCCTCTACAAGGCGATTGAATACGCCGTGCAGGGAAATGTCGCCGCGACACGCACTGAACTGAACCGCGCCTCCCAGTATCAGGAAAACTGGCTCTTCGACCGCAGGAAGGATATCGCCAATGCCCAGGAACGGCTTGACAAGGAGATGTCGAAGGTCCCGGAAAAGGAACGCGTGGCCGGAGTGGACGCATCCGGGGCACAGCGCGACCAGGTGCTTTCAGACGAGGCATTCCGCAATTCAGTGCTTGCAAGGTGCGGCATCGATTCCTCCGCCCCACTGGACTTGTCCCGTCTCGCGGAGGCCGAGTACAGCAACGCGTATGTCGCCTACTTCACGGGAGTCTTCCGCTGGCTTAACGGCGATGGAGGCCGCGGATTCCTCAGGGACGCGGCCAATTGGCGGCCGGAATGCCAGCCAGTCGCACAGGACTTCAACGCAAATTCAAGCGGGGCGACCCCGGGGAACGATGTCTGGATTTTCGTCGAGGACGGACTTTGCTCCTGCCGCGAGGAATGGCGCGTCGACCTGCCGCTCTTCATCCTCCCGGGGCTTGGACAGTATGTCCTCTACGCGGGAATGGCACTGCCCGCCCTGCTGGAACGGGATGCGGCCGCCATATCATACCAGGCGGTGACGCATGAGTCCCCCGCGGGAACGCCACTCGCGCTCCTGGAAAGCATCGACGAACTCCTCAAGGTGGAATACGAAATCTACATGAAGGGAGCTATTGCACGCGAAATATCCCGGGCAATCGTAAAGACAAGCGCGCAAATTGCACTGGGGATCGCCGCGGACAATGCAGACAGCATGGGGGCGTTCTACTCGCTGAAGGCCGCGCAAATCGGAGCCGGCGCATGGGCCGCATCGACAACCGAGGCGGACATACGGTCCTGGGTGTCCCTGCCGAAATACGTCTACACACAGCATCTCCAAAGACCCGCCAACGGGAAAATCTCCCTCGTGGCAAATACCGCCACGGGAAACGAAATGCTCCAGCTTGATATCCCCGAGGGAAACACAATCGTCTGGGTCAGGAAACTCTCGCCAACAACCCCAATGGTCGCGAAAATTGTGACCTATCCATCACCAGGGGCGAGATAGTCTCGCATCATATTATATAACTTGTTGCACGAGAGGATGTTATAAATTATCGTTGCTCGTACTTGCTTTTGCCTGGAAAGATTCATATAATACAGTCGAGCAGGGTTCAGATTCTCCCTTGTTCGTTTTTCTTCAACCAGTATCAAAAGCGACACACATGAAAAAATCATTCACCCTCATTGAGCTGCTTGTCGTGATTGCGATCATCGCAATTCTCGCATCCATGCTTCTCCCGGCGCTCTCCAAGGCCCGCGAGAAGGCACGCGCCATCAGCTGCACCAACAACCTCAAGCAGATGCAGCTGGGCAACCTCCTCTACGGAAACGACTACGACGACTTCCTGCCGCCAATCCGCTTTGACGTCGGCGAAGGCTTCTTCGGGTGGTTCTGCTACAACCCCATCGTCCCAGGCACCCCCATGAAATACGAGGAATGGCTGGAAAAGGACCCCTTTACCGAACTTGAGGACGGAAAGGCCGACAAGTCCAGCTGGCACAAGGTCCTCCTCTGCCCCTCCTGCCCCACCAGCGAAAGGGTCATCGGCAACATCAGCTATGAGTCCAGTCTCGGCATGAGCTATGACAAGGATTGGAAGGCGGCTGGCCTTGACTGGAGTCCTGCCGCTGACTGGCACCGCATCAGCTCCATCAAGTACCCATCCATCCACATCAACTTCCTTGACGGCTCCAGAAGCAAGCCAATCGATTCCAAGTGGTTCTGGACCCATCCCGACTGGGTTGTCGAAAAGCGTGACTACTACTTCCGCCATGGCCGCCAGCTGAACTTCTCCGCGACCGACGGACACGTGGAAACCATGGACTACCAGAAGGCGATCTCCTACAATCCCGGACCTACCCCCGCCGGCTGGTATGTCCACACCGACTACTACTGGTTCCCGAACGTCAATGTCGTCGGCGGCGATATCAGGTAGCCTAGGCTGACATATCTCGAAAAAGGCGGCTGTTCCCACACTCGGGAGCAGCCGCCTTCTGCTTTTTGGGGTGTCTGGTTTGGCAGGAGTTGCCAGGCTGCCCAGGACAGGCTAGATGTTGCTGAAGAACTGGAATGACGCGTATGCGTCCTGCCCGTGCTCCGTTATGTCGAGCCCCTTGAGTTCGACGGTTTTGCTGACGCGCAGCATCCCGCACTTCTTGAGGACGTAGAAGATGAGGAGCCCGGTTCCGAAGGCCCATGCGCAGACCACGAGCGCGCCCAGTGCCTGGATGCCGAGGAACTTGAGGCCGCCGCCGTAGAAGAGACCGACCATCTCGTTGCCGTAGCTGTATGAGACAGGTGCGGCGAAGAGCCCGACGGCCAGGGTGCCCCAGACGCCGTTCACGCAGTGGACGGAGACCGCGCCGACTGGGTCGTCAACATGGATCTTGTCGAAGAAGAAGACTGAGAAGACCACCAGGACTCCTGCGACGAGTCCGATGACGATTGACGCGTTGGCCGTCACCAGGTCGCAAGGCGCCGTGATTGCGACGAGTCCCGCCAGGGTTCCGTTGAGTGTCATCGTAAGGTCTGGCTTTCCGATGACCGCCCAGGCGGTGAACATCGCGGCGATTGTTCCGGCGCAGGCTGCCAGGTTGGTGGTCATCGCGACCCGCCCGATTGAGCCGACACCGGCGGTGTAGCTTCCAGGGTTGAATCCAAACCACCCAATCCAGAGGAGGAAGACCCCCAGCGTGCCGATGATGAGGTTGTGGCCGGGAATTGGAATGGGCTTGCCGTCCTTGTGGTATTTGCCGATGCGCGGTCCAAGCATGATGGCTCCGGCCAGCGCAATCCAGCCGCCGACGGAGTGGACGACTGTCGACCCCGCGAAGTCATGGAAGCCCAGCGCCTCCAGCCAGCCGGTGGAACCCTCCCCGAAGAGCGAACCCCACATCCAGTGGCCGCTGATGGGGTAGATGATTGCACTGACAAGACCGGAGTAGATCAGGTAGCTCCGGAACTGGATGCGCTCCGCAACCGCGCCGGAGACGATTGTCGCCGCGGTGGCCGCGAATATCGTCTGGAAGAAGAAGAATGTCCAGTCCCAGATTCCTTCGCCCCCGGAAAGGGAGGGCATTCCTGCGCCGCCCCAGCCGAAGACGCCCCCCAGCTTGTTGGCGCCGAACATGATTCCCGCCCCCAGGATGTAGAAGAGGGGAGCGCCTATCGCAAAGTCAATCAGGTTCTTCATCATGATGTTCGCAGAGTTCTTGGCACGCGTGAAGCCAGCCTCGACCATCGCAAAGCCAGCCTGCATCGTGAAAACCAGAATCGCGGCGACCAACGTCCACACGACGTCTATGTTGTGCTGAACCGATTCCGTAGCTTGAATTAGTGATTCCGTATCCATCGTATTGCCTCAATTCATTGGTTGAATCCAAAAAAGCGTGATGCACAAAAGGAGGAAGGGGGACGCCTCAGCCTATCGCCTCGGGACCACGCTCCCCAGTCCGAATCCGTATGCACTCCTCCATCGGCAGGACGAATATCTTGCCGTCGCCTATCGACCCGGTACGGGCACCCTCGACTATGGCCTCAATCGTCCTGTCGACAAAGTCGTCGTTGACGGCTATCGCAAGCCGTATCTTCTTCAAGAGGTTCACCTCCTCCAATGCACCACGGTACATGTGGACATAGCCACCCTGCTGGCCACATCCCAGGGCAGTGGTCACGGATATCTTGTAAATCTCACGGGAAAACAAGGACTGCTTCACCGTGTTCAGACGCTCAGGCTGGATGTAGGCAATTATGAGTTTCATGACTCTCCTCGTGTTTGACGCCAACCCCTCTGCAACACTCCTGGCGGATGAGAAGGACAATCCGCAAACGCAGAAGGACGGCCGCCTGACAAGCACAGGACGTGCCAAGGCAAGTATGCACGCGAGAATACTCTCGTAAACCTATAAATCATTACATATTCTGTAATCCACCCACAAAATACTATTCCAAATAATGTCTTTTCGGGGTGATTGTTTCAAAATAGGGTAAGGTAGGGAGAAGAGGGTAGAAGGTAGTGCGTGGATGGCGCGCTTGGGCGCGCCCGCGCGTCGCTTCCGCCGCGCGTCCCCTCTATGATTCCCTCTTTGCCGGAGCCTTGTCTTCAGGCTATGGCGTGGCAGGGGAGGCCTGAAGGGGTGTGCCCAATAGATTGCAACAATTCCCTAACCTTCTTCTAACACAATGCTAACCAGTGGGTTAGGGCGGTCCGAAGTGGCTTGTCTAAAGTAGGGGCATCAGCCCGGGAAATGGGCTTGACGAGCAGGAGGCATCGCATTTTTCGCCTCCAGACGAACAAAAGGACAACAAATGAAGAAGTTCCATCTTTTCACACTCCTTGCGGCGCTTTTGCTGGCGCAGTCGGTTTTTGCGTCCTGGGATCTTGGACTTGACATCCGTGCAAGATTCTACACCAACAACAACCTCCCCAATGACAAATACGGCGAGTCGGGCAGCACCAGCTTCGGACGTTTCCGCACGCGCGTCTGGGGAGCATACAAGACCGACGACTTCGGGTTCTACCTGAGGCTCGCCAATGAATTCCGCGACTACTACAGCCCCGAGTCCTCCTCCTCGAAGCAACGCTTCCCGGATGTCCTCTTCATCGACAACCTGTATGTCGAGACAAAGGATCTTCTCGGGGCGCTTGACATCCGCCTGGGACGCCAGAATCTCTCCTTCGGCTCCAAGAGAATCATCTCCGAGGGAACCCCCGGAGACGGATCCAGGGGAACGGCGTTCGACGGACTCCGCATCACATGGAAGGGGGAGGAAAAACGCACACTTGACGCATTCGCATTCTACCAGAGCGACGACGACTGGCTGCCCACGGCGGGCAAGACACACGCCAACGGCAAAAGGCCAGGCGACTACGATTTGAATGGACTCGCACAGGATGAGTTCGCAACTGGACTCTACTGGCAGGACCGCTCGAACAAGAACTTCGGCTGGGACGCATACTATGTGGCCAAGTTCGAATACCGCGACGAGGACTCCAAGTTCCGCAGCGAGGGCAAGACCTCCAACACCCAGACCCTCGGCTTCCGGCTCCTGCCGGTCTTCTCCGAAAAGCTCAAGGGCGAGGTCGAGGCCGCAATCCAGGCCGGCGACCACGGCCACCTGGCAGGGTTCGCCTACTCCGGGCTGACATACGTCCCCCGGAAGGGGCAGGAACTGACCCTGGCGTGCCTCTACCTCACAGGCGACTCGGACGGCCCCCGCGGAGAACACTCCTGGAAGTCGGTCTACAACCGCGAATCCTTCATCGGAGAGGCCGACTCCCCGATGTACTCGAAGAGCGACTACACAAATCTCGTCTACCCCCATCTGGCAGGAAAGTTCTCCCTGGGACGGGCCGGTAAGCTCAACCTCCAGGCAGGACCAATGTTCGCCGGAACGTCCGTGAATGGACGCGGACAGTTCAGGGGATTCTACGGACAGGCAAAGTGGAGCGCCAATCTCGAGGAACTCCTCGACTGGAAGTACGCCCGCAATACCACCCTCTCCGTCACAGGGGAGGCGCTTCGCAAGGGCAACTACTTCGACAAGGGCAAGCGCGATACCGCACTACTTGGCAGAGTCGAACTGACCTGGAAGTATTAGGCGAAGGGCGGGGGAGGGCGCTTCGCCCCTCCTCGCGCAAAAGCCGTCCCGCAGTGTTGGCGCTGTCGCGGAAACAAGTTGCAACGGCGCTAACACAATTCTAACAATTGCATTTCTAACATATTGCTAACAAAGGGGTTGTTTCAGTTTTTCCGGCTTTGTTTACGGTATGTGCGTTGTCAGAGAAAAAGGGATTGAAACGAAGAAATGGACCGCAGATGGCGGTCTGCAACAAGAAGGAGAAAACAAAATGAAGCTGATCAAGTCAATCATCCTTGCGGTTCTTGCCGCAGCAGGCCTTTATGTCCGTGCCGATGGTCTTGTCCTCAATGGAGCAGGTGCCAGCTTCCCGGCACCCGTCTACCAGCGTTGGACCAATGCCTACAGCGACGCCAATGGCGATGTGAAGGTCAACTACCAGAGCCTTGGCAGCGGCGCCGGCATGAACCAGATCCGCGCGAACACAATCGACTTCGCGGGCACTGACAACCCCCTGACAGCCGAAGAGCAGGAGCGGGACGGCCTCGTCCAGTTCCCGATGCTGACAGGCGGCGTGGTGGTCATCTACAATCTGCCCGGCGTCAAGGACGGCGAACTGAAGCTCTCCCCCGAAGCGCTGTCGGAGATCTACCTTGGCAAGATCAAGAACTGGGACGACCCGGTCCTGTCCTCCCTGAATCCGGGAGTCAAGCTCCCCAAGACCAAGATCACCGTGGTCCGCAGGGCTGACGCCAGCGGCACGAGCTTCATCTTCACCGACTACCTGAGCAAGGTCTCCCCGGAATGGAAGGAGAAGGTGGGCGCCGGCAGCGCTGTCAAGTGGCCTGTGGGCCTTGGCGGACAGAAGAACTCTGGCGTCTGCAACAACGTCGCCAAGATTGCCGGTGCAATCGGCTACACTGAATTCACCTACGCGGTCGAGGCGAAGCTGACGATGGCGAAGCTCCAGAACCAGGCGGGCGTCTTCGTGGACCCCACTCCCGACGCCTTCTCCGCCAGCGCCGCATACGCTGACTGGGCCTCCTCCGACGGCTTCTACATGGTCCTGACCAACCAGCCCGGCGAGGCCTCCTGGCCCATCACCGGCGTCACCTACATCCTCGTCCGCAAGGACTGCCCTGCCGAGAAGCGTGCCGCCCTCAACGCATACTTCAGGTGGTGCTTCGAGGAAGGCGGCGAGATGGCTCTCAAGCTGAACTACGTCCCGATTCCCTTCAACGTAGTCGACCTCTTCAAGGATTTGATCAAGTAGGCTGGCATAGCCACCCCGTCATGGCGGGCGGCGCGAGGCAATCCGCGCCGTCCGCCCTGCAAGGTCCAACGAACCACACCCCCTCTCATATCGGGAAATGAATTCGACAGACAGGCGATTCAGGCATCTCTGCTACTTCTGCGCCGGGCTTGCCGCACTCCTGATGCTGGGGCTCTTCGCGCAGATGACAGCCGCCAGCTGGGAGGCCTGGCGCCGGTTCGGACTCGGGTTCCTCGTCTCAAGGGAATGGAACCCCTCCGAAGACAAATACGGGGCGCTCGTCCCCCTCTGCGGAACCCTCTTCACCACCGTCATCGCGCTGGCTCTCGCCACGCCGCCTGCATTCGCGGCCGCAAACTACCTCGTGGACGCGCCAAAGAAGGTCTCCTCGATTCTCGGAAACATGATCGACCTCCTGGCTGCAATCCCGAGCATCATCTACGGAATGTGGGGCCTCTTCGTGCTCGCCCCGTTCATGCAGGAGCACGTCCAGCCATTCCTGGTCGATACGCTGGGACTGGGTGGAACATTCCTCTTCAGCGAATACTACAACGGATTCGGACTCTTCACGGCGGGGGTCATCCTCGCAATCATGATCCTCCCATTCATGTGCGCCACAATGCGGGACGTCCTTCGCATGACGCCCCCCGTCCTCAAGGAGGCTGCATTCGGGGTGGGATGCACGCGCCACGAAGTCACGAAGGACATCCTGCTGCGCTACGGAATCCGGGGACTGCTCGGAAGCGTCTTCATCGGATTGGGACGCGCCCTGGGCGAGACGATGGCGGTGCTCTTCGTCATCGGAAACATGATGGAGCTGCCCGACGGCGTCTTCGGCTCCACGACCACAATCGCCGCCACCCTGGCGAACAACTTCGCGGAGGCGGACGGGCTGCAGCGGAGCACCCTCTTCGCCCTCGGACTCACGCTCCTCGCAATGAGCTTTGCAATCCAGGTGGTCGCCCAGCGGCTCATTGCAAAGGCGGAGTAAGGGATTGACCCATAGCACCCATAGCTCAAGATGAAAGAAAGAAGCCTCCTTAAGAGAAAGGTTGTAGACAGGGCCAGCAGGTGCTTCTCGCTTCTCGCGGTTGCGCTGGCCGTGGCGGCGATGCTCTGCATCCTCTGCACGGTGGCGTATCATGGCTGGCAGGCGCTCTCCCTCGACTTCCTGGTGAAGCGCTCCGCTCCATACGGCTGTGGCGGCGGCATCGGAAACGCCATCCTGGGAACCATGGCAATCACCCTGGGAGCCTCGGTGGTCGCAGTCCCGCTGGCGCTGCTGGCGGGCATCTGCCTTGCCGAATACGCGCATGGCCGCGTCGCCAACGTCCTGAGATTCTCCGCCAACGTCATGATGGGAATGCCCTCGGTTCTGGTTGGGCTCTTCATCTACATGGCGGTCGTAGTCCCGACAGGGCACTTCTCGGGCTTCGCCGGGTCGCTTGCGCTGTCGATTCTGATGTTCCCCGTCATCATGAGGACTACGGAGGACATTCTCAGGCTGGTTCCCGGTTCCCTCAGGGAGTCTGCCCTTGCCCTCGGCATGTCCCGCCCCCGCGCAATCCTCTGCATTGTCTGCAAGAGTGCCAGGAACGGCCTTTTGACGGGCGTCCTCATGGCGGTCAGCAGGGTTTCTGGCGAGACTGCCCCGCTTCTCTTCACGGCGCTCTTCGCCGACAGCTGGGTTTCGGGGTATTTCACGCAGCCGACCCCGAGCCTGCCCGTCCTCATCACCGAATACACCACGAACAGTCCCTTTGCCGAAATGCACGCGATGGGGTGGGGCGCATCGCTGGTGGTGATGGCAATCATCCTGACAGTCAATGTTTCGACGAGGCTCTTCCTGGGGGAGAGGCAGGCAAACGCCTAGGCAGCCTGGGAAATCCCCCGTCCACAACCCAAAACACCACACGGAAATGCCAATCAAGATCGAGGCGAGAAACCTGAATTTCTTCTACGGCAGCCACCAGGCGCTCTTCGACAACAACCTTGCAATCGAGGAGCACAAGATCACAGCCGTCATCGGCCCGTCGGGCTGCGGCAAGTCAACCCACCTGAGGACATACAACCGCATCTTCGAACTATATCGCGAACAGCGGGCCGAAGGACAGGTGCTCCTGGACGGGAAGGACATATTGGCGAAGGACGTGGATGTGCTGGAATTGCGCCGCAAGGTCGGGATGATCTTCCAGAAGCCAACCCCATTCCCCATGAGCGTCTTCGACAACGTGGCATATCCCCTGAGACTGCACTTCAAGCTCTCCAGGAGGGAGATTGAGGAGCGTGTCGAGGAGGCGCTCAGGGGAGCATCCCTCTGGGAGGAGGTGAAGGACAAGCTGCACGGCAGCGGGCTCGCACTCTCGGGGGGACAGCAGCAGAGGCTCTGCATAGCCAGGACTATCGCCGCAGAACCGGAAGTCCTGCTGATGGACGAGCCGACAAGCGCAATCGACCCGGTGGCGACGCTCAAGATCGAAAACCTGATGAACAGCCTCCGCGAAAGGTACACAATCGTAATAGTCACACACAATATGCAGCAGGCGGCCAGAATCAGCGACAACACGGCCTTCTTCTACAAGGGGACGATTGTGGAATACGGACCCACGCCGCAGATATTCACAAATCCCTCGAAGAAGCAGACCGAGGAATACATCACAGGGAGGTTCTCATGAACATGAAGGCACATTTCACAAATGCGATGGAGACCCTTAAGGGAATGCTTGGCGAGGCGTCCGCCTCGGCAGAAAGGGCCGTCCGCGACGCCGTCCAGGCCGTCACCACCCTTGACGGCGATCTTGCACGCCGCGTCATCAACGGGGATGAACGCCTGGATCATTCGGAAGTCCTCATCGAGGAGGAGTGCCTGAAGGTGCTCGCGCTCCACCAGCCAGTCGCATGCGACCTCCGGGAGGTGGTCACTATCCTGAAGGTGAACGGAGAAATCGAAAGGGTGGGAGACCTGGCGGTGAATGTCGCGGAACGGGTGGAGGACCTGGCAAAATACAGCGACCGACGACTCCGGAGGATGGAATTCTCAAAAATGTCCGCCGAGGCATGCGCAATGCTGCGGCAGGCCCTTGACGCACTCAACAGCGGAGACGCCGCAATGGCAGAGGAAATAATACGGCACGATGACGTGGTGGATGAAATACACCGCGAAAACTACAGCCTCGTGAGAAACGACATCCTCGCAGACCCGCAGGGCGCACAATACTACCTGAATGGACTCACTATCTCACGATGCCTCGAAAGAATCGCAGACATCGCCACCAACATCGCAGAAGACCTTATATATCTCGAAACAGGACGAATAGTTAGGCATAAGACAGACAGAGAGTAGGGAGAAGAGGGTAGAAGGTAGTGCGTGGCTGGCGCGCGTGGGCGCGCCCGCACGGCCATTCAGCCGTGCGTCCCCTGTGTGTGAATCCCACTCTCCTCCCTCCTCCCCACTTTTGACGCCCACTGCAAAGTGACCACGCACTACCTTCTTCTCCCTTCTCCCTACTCTCTATGAAAGAAGATATTCGTGTCCATTCGTGGTTCTCCCTTCAATGGACGCGTGGCGCTTCTGCCGCGCGGGCGCGCTCAAGCGCGCCAACCACATGTTATTTCGCAGCGGCGAGGCAGAGGTCATAGTTTGCCTGAAGATTACTCCAGAATTCAGGACCCGTTCCGAAATATTTACCTAGCCGTAATGCGGTGTCTGCGGTAATTGACCGTGTTCCCCTGACAATAGCATTGATCCTTGGCGTCGGGACACGGATGTCCATGGCAAGCTTGTTCTGGCTGATTTTCATCGGCTTCAGAAAGTCCTCCAGAAGAATCTCGCCTGGAGGAATCGCTTTTCTAGTCCTAATCATGAACGCCTCCATAATGGCAGTCAATTATTACGATGTCATGGATATAACCGTCCCGTCATGTAAAACAGAATCACCGCGCGGGGCGCGCTCAAGCGCGCCAACCACGCACTACCTTCTCCCCTCTCCTCCCTCCTCCCCACTTGACGGAAGCCCACTGCAAAGTGACCACGCACTACTTTCTCCCCTCTTCTCCCTACTCTCTACTTCCTATGAAAGAAGATATTCGTGGTCCATTCGTGTCCATTCGTGGTTCTCCCTTCAATGGACGCGTGGGGCTTCTGCCGCGCGGGCGCGCTCAAGCGCGCCAACCACGCACTCTCCTCTTCTCCCTTTTCCCTACTTTTGACGGAAGCCCACTGCAAAGTGACCACGCACTACCTTCTCCCCTCTCCTCCCTACTCTCTACTTCTTTACCATTCCACCTTGATTTCGGGGAGTTCCTTTTGGAGGAGGTCCTCCAGTCCGATCTGCCAGTGGCATCGGTTATATGCGTCCCTAGTTCCGGTGGTGGAGTGGATAGTGGAGGGTGTTTGCACCCGCAGGACCATCTCAAGTCCTCCGAGAACCTTGACGAGCATCCTGGCCTGGTTTGCGGACTCGTTGGTCCACTCCGCTGGTGTTGGCATTGGGACCCTGAAGATCTGCCTGGATGACTTTTCCCCTTTCTTCAGAGCTGCCGGCCCCAGGATTCCGCTTCCCAGGAGGGTCTGTGGATCCTTTGAACGGATGGCCACCCTTGTGCGTCGGCCGGTTGCAGTCTTGTAGACATTCACGCCATCGACTATGATGCCGGGAGTCCTTTCGAGGAACTCGCGGATTGCCTTCTCGTCCTGGGAGCTTTTGCATTCTCTCTTGGACGCGGCAAGGAAGAGTCCCTCGACGATTCCGGCGGCGTTGTCGGGGACGGAGTACTCCAGGGTTGCCCTTGCGGAGCCGTCCTGGAGGAAATCCATTGATGCCTCGATGGTCAGGGCGTGGAGAGTTGCCGCGGAAGCGAGCATTGTCCAGAGGACGAGTCTTTGTAGGAGAAATTTCATAGGGCGGGGTATATTTATCGGCTGTTGCTTTCTTCTGTTCCGCGGGGCATTCGCGCCCTCCCTGAAATCCATTTCGCGGAACTGTGGATAAGATAATATTCCTTCCTTCCAAGAGGAGAATTTTCTCGCGCCGAATGTCCTTTGACACAAGCACATACAATGAAGCGCTCGCAGACGCGGCATCTATTTTGGCGTGCCGTCTGCCGTCCGCGGAACGTCCCTTCTTCTATCTGCATCTGGGGGCGGAATACGACCTGGCTGGATTCTTCGACGCGCCGCCAGCGGAAATCCCCCTCCACGAACTTTCGCCGTCCCTGCCCCGCGCCAGGACCCTCGACGGCGAGGAGGCACGGCTTCTTGCAGGGCGCATCGAGGGGGTGCCCGTCCTGGCCTCCGCAGGAGCCCGTCGGGTTGCGGACGGACATGGCGCACTGGCGGCACTTTTCCCGACCGCCCTCGCCTCCATCATGGGAGTCAAAAACCACATCTTCCTTGACACGGCAATCAGTCTCGTGTCGGAGTTCAAGGCGGGACGCTGGGGAATGCTTGCGGACTACGTGAGCGACTTTGCATTCTCGCCCCTGGAAGGGCTCCATGGAATGCTTGACAAGCCATTTCCCGACCTGGCGCATACCATCGACCAGAGCCAGAATTCCGAAATCCTCAATGCAATGGCGGATTTCGGGGAGCCACCCAGACTCTGCATCTACCACGGCATCCCGGGATTCCACCTGCCGACCTCAGCCGAGGCCGCCAGAAGCCGAGCCATCGGCGCGGATTTCCTGGGGCACGACCTGGTGCTCCATGTAATTATCTCCCACGCACTTGGATGCCATGTCTCAGCGCTCGTCCTGGCGGGGGTCCAGCTCCTTCCGGGATTCCCGCGCTCCTTTACGCGTGACGAGATGCGCGAGACTGGGCTCTTCTGCTCAGGGCAGCTGCGACAGGGGCTGCGCCGCGCAATCCTCGAAGTCCGCCGCGCCTCCGAAGGATATGCCGAAAACATCCTTCCGGAGTCCAACGCCGACGAAGTGCTATGCCGGAATATCAAGCTGAGCGCGACCCGCTCGTCGCCGCTGAAGGCGTTTTTGCGCAGAGAACCGCCAACCCAGGAACCCACATGACCAGCCGCGCCTGCAAATTCCTCCTCGTCCTCATCCTGCTCTTCGGCGCGTTCACGCTTCGCGCCGCGGGGAACGACCCCGCCAGACGCCTCTGGATGAACGGATACGAGGCAATGACAAAGGCGGACAAGTCGCTCACGGAGAATGCGGACCTTGCCGCGCTACATGGCTACGAGAAGGCGTTGCAGGTCTTCCAGGATGTCCAGAACAAGTATCCGGGCTGGAATGTCTCCCTGATTACATACCGAATCGAATACTGCCGCAAGAAAATCGCGGAAATCAAGGAGGCGAACAGCCAGAATCTCGAGTATTTGACGAAGGACGAGCTGTTTTCGCGCATTTCGACCCAGGCACAGGAGGTGCAGTCCCTCAAGGAGCGACTCTCCTCCTCGGCGCAGGAGTTGGAACGCCTCAGGCAGTCTTTGGAACGCGCCCGCGCCGAGGCCGCGTCCCTTGCCGCCAACGAGGAGAATATTGAAATCCTGAAGAGGGACAGGGAGGTCCTGAAAGGCCAGGTGCGGACGTTGACAGGGCAGCTCAACTCCCAGAAGGAGGAGCTCAAGCGCGCCCAGACTCCCGACCCCAGGGTGTTGCAGGTGGATGAACTTACGGAGCAGCTGAAGCGCTCCCAGGCTGAACTGGCGCGCACGGGGCGCACCCTCGAACAGACTGCCAAGATGCGCGACGACCTCCTTGCGCAGAACCAGAGGGACGGACGCCAGCGCGCCCAGCTCGAATCCGAGAAGTCGGAGCTGCAGCGTCTGCTTGAGAACGAGCGCGGCCTCCGCGAGAAAGCCGAGCTTGAATTGCAGAAGAGCCGCCTTTCTGTCAAGTCCTTGCAGGAGGAGATGCAGCGCCTGCAAAGCGAGAAGCCCGTTGACGCCACCCTCTCCGAACAGGAGGCCGCGGCGTTGCGGAGCCAGTTGGCTACGACCGACGAAAAGCTCCAGTCTGCGCGGATGGAGTTGCTCAATGCCGAACGGAAGCTCAAGCTGGCGGAGATGTCGGTCACCAGGCTCTCCGAGGAGCTCTCGGAGGAGCGCATTCGTTCGTCGACGAATGCGGATGCCGTCTCGGAGCAGTTGAGGTCCGCAGGGGCTTTGCACCAGGAGAATGCGGAACTTCGCGACCAGGCGACCCGCCAGGAACGGTCGATTTCGGCAATGCGGGAGATGCTTTCGTCGATGGAGAGGAAGGCCTCCGAGAACGAGGCGAAGATGGCTGAGATGGCCGCCGAGTCAAATGCCCTTAAGTCGCAGGTGGCTTCGCTGCAGACGCAGCTGGAGGCGACCCAGGCCGATCTCCAAATTGCCGAGGAGAAGCAGAAGCTCATCCTCTCCGCCAACCAGGCGTCCGACGGGATTGTCGAAACCGCAGTGGAGGCGGAGACGGAACGGGGGCGGCTCTCCAGGAAGGTCGCCGAACTGGAAGTGGAGCTCACCGGGGTGCGGGAGGAGCTTTCCCGCGAACAGGCCGTGAGCCGGCAGGCGCGGGAACAGGTCGCCTCGCTGAATGCCAAGGCAGACGATGCGTCCGCGCGAATCTGGCAGGAGCGTTCCGAGGAGCTTCAGCGGCAGATTGAGAGGATGGAGCAGCGCCAGAGCGAACTTGAAGGCGCCCTGGTTCGCCGCGACCAGGAAAAGCAGAGCCTCGCCAGGGAATTGGACGAGCTGAAAGGCCAGGGGACAGGAGTCCCGCTCCCATCCACGACGACGGCATCGCGCCCCGCCGGCCTGGAGGTGCCAGTGGCACTGCCGCGTCCCGAGGAGGGCGTCTCCCGGGAAAGCGGTCTTTCCGCCCCCGACCAGGTCATCCTCAAGGGGTTCCTGAGGCAGGGGGTTGACGCGGAACGCGCCGGGAAGCTGGAGGCGGCCCAGTGGAATTACCAGCAGGCACTCTCCCTCCAGCCAGATAATTTCCTCGCCATGAAACGGCTGGGAATCATTGCCTCGGGCGCTGGAAACGATGGCGAGGCCGCAAGGTATCTCTCCGCCGCCACAAGGGTGAATCCAGATGACACGGAGGTGCTAATCGCACTGGGATTCGCACAACTCCAGCTGAAGCAACCCGAATGGGCACTGGCAAATCTCACCCGCGCCAGCGCACTCAAACCCCAGGACCCCAAGACGGCGCGGCTATTGGGAGTCGCCCTGGGAGTCCTGGAGTGGCGCGAGGCGGCTATGGTCCAGCTGAAGAAGGCGCTGGAACTCGACGGAAAAGACGGGGAGGCCGCATTCAATCTGGCAATGCTTGCACTCACACGCTCCTCGGAACTGGATTTCCAGGCACGAAGGGAACCCGCATTCAGAGGAGCACTCGAACATCTCGCCTCCTCAATGCGAAAGGAGGGGTTTGACTGGTATAGGAAGGCCGTCGAAAATGGAGTGCAGGAAGACCCGAAGCTTGAGGAAGCACTTTCTCGTTGATACATAACTACTTGGAAATAAACAACTTATGAAGATTGTCCATATTGCCGTTGCTATTGCGATGCTCCTCGCCTCGGCCTGCCTCGCCCCAGCCCAGGAACTGGGGGCGAACCGCGCCGCATTCTTCGAGATGGCAAAACGCTACGAGGTGAAGGCGACTGACGAGCCCCCCGTCTGGGCGCTTCGCCGCGACCGCCCCCTCTTCCGCCTCGCCTGGCTCTCGGACTTGCACATCGACAGCCAGGAGCGCCTTGAATATCATCGGCGCCTCCTTGCGCAGATACGGCAGGATGTCCACCCGACGGCAGTGCTGGTCACAGGTGACAACATCGGCCTTGGGAACAATCCCGTCCAGCGCCTCAATGTCCTGAAGTCGCTTCTGTCGACGACTCTTGGCGAAGACATCCCCTCGATTGTCCTTCCCGGGGACAATTGGCCCCAGGGATACGACCAGGTCTTCGGCTCCACTAAGTTCGCCTTCACCCTCGGGGGAGTCAGGTTCATCTGCGCGTCGCAGGACGCGGCGGGCCGCACAAACGGCTGCTCAATCTATTCTCCGGAGACCCTTGCGTGGCTCAACCGCCAGTTCGCCACCGCAGGAAACCGCCCAGTGGTCTTCGTCCAGCACGAACCCATTGAGCCTCCGTCGACTCTCGACGCGCCGAAGGTGGCCTCGCTGATGGACCACACACCGCAGGCGTTCCTGGCGCTGGGAGGACACTTCCACCTTAACCTGGAGTTCAAACACGGACACTGGAGGCAGTGGGTCGCCCCCTCCACCGGACATTCGCACCGCCCCGCATTCAAGGAACTCCGGTTCTACTCCGATTGCGTCATCTCGCAGGATTGGGAGGAGGGCGATGACGGCACATACCGCCCAGTCAACAAGTTCCTCCGCGCCGACATCCCGGAGGAATGCCGTGAGAATCTCGTGGTCGTCAGGAGATTCTCGATGGAGGAGCCGTCGCTCATGCCCCCAAGGCCATTCGTGAGCGACCCCGGGCTGGATGCCCGCGCCGAAGAGCTCACCAGCCGGCTGATGCGGTTTGCGCTCCAATACGGACTGAAGAAGGGGATTTGACGAACCATGCCTGTCAAGTTGATGAGTCTTGAGGAGGCCGCCACCTTCCTGATGATGGAGCCAAAGGAGCTCCGCGCCCTGGCGACTTCTGGGGAAATCCCATGTATCTACCAGGGCAGCAGGATGCTCTTCGAACACGGGGAACTGGATACCTGGTACTCAAACCGGCTGGTCACACACCAGCCCGTCAAACACCAGGAGTACGCAAAGATGGTCCCGGAGGAGATGAGTCTGGAAAAGTACTGCAGGCCAGAACTCATGGAACCATGCCTCCAGGGAAAGACAAAACCCGCAATCCTGCGATCACTCGCTAAACTCGCGGAAAACGCAGGAATGCTATACGACCCGGAGGAGTTCCTCGAAAATATCAGGGAACGGGAGGAGGTGTCGTCGACGGCAATGGCAGAGGGAATCGCACTCGTCCACCCGCAAAAACGAGACGAGTATACCTGCGTGGAACCATTCGTCGCTATCGCAAAAAGCCAAACGCCAGTCTTCTTCGGAGAGCCTAACGGCGTCCCGACGGACATTTTCTTCCTGATATGCTCCCCCGACTCCACAGAACATATCCAAATCCTGGGAAAGGTCTGCCAAAAGGCCGCAAATCCCAGATTCCTCGAATCTATCCGGAACGCCTCCACGCCAAATGAAATGATGGACGCCGTCCGGGAATAGCCCAAAAGGCAGACACGCGCCGCTGTCCTGTCTCCGGACCACGAATAAAGGCAGTTTTTTGAACCACTAATGGACACTAATGGACCACGAATAAAGGCAGTTTTTTGAACCACTAATGGACACTAATGGACCACGAATAAAGGCAGTTTTTGAACCACGAATGGACACGAATGGACACGAATAGAGGCAGGTTTTAAACCACGAAATACACGAAATACACGAAAAATGTGGTTCTAATATCCTTCTTTGGTAAGCCTTCTACATTCAACCATGGGGGCATGAAATGCATCTCCTGGAGTCTTCGCCGTTTGATGCGAAAAAACGGGACGGGCTTTCTTAGAAAAGCCTCTCTCCGTACTCCTCGATACCCTCATGCATATCGTTGCAGTTATTGATGCATTGCAAATCAGGGATTCGCCTACGATAATTCTGTTTTATTCCCGGATCCTGGCACTCTTTTTGGCGTTTTATGCTTAGGTCAAGAAAGGCCTTCTCCCTGTCAATTCCAAGGAAACGACGATTTAGCAGCGTGCAGGCGATACCCGTCGTGGAACTGCCTGTGAACGGGTCTAGCACCCAGTCGCGTTCATTGGTCGCCGCCAACAGAATTCGGCAAAGCAAATGCAATGGTTTTTGAGTCGGATGCTTTCCAAAATGCTTCTCCCAACGGCCAATGGCGGG
>URJM01000024.1 GCA_900548225.1 uncultured bacterium | reverse complement strand
CCACATAACGGCCATACAGCGCATTCGTGGAGCGGTAGAGATGATTCAACTGGAACAACTGGTGGACCAAGTCCATAAACACAGACCCTTTAGAGAAGGCAGCAAACAAGACAAAAGCAGACAATGCCTCTAATTTAATCCGTAATCATAAAAAATGCAACGGAATTTCGCAGGGAAGCCGACTTTTCTCCGTCTTTGGGCGGCGTGGTGGGCATGCGGCCCCTTTTGCTGGCGTCGGGGCGTGGTGGGGATAAAGGTTATATTCTAGGTTTGTACCTGCGAACGCGCGGGCGCGTCCATCTTTGTCTTCAGGCCCTATCCAGTTCCCATCCAGTAAAATGTCTGACATAATCACCATGACCCCCCAGGGTCTTGTTTCCGGCGACCATCCTGTCCTTCCGTTCATTGAGGGCGACGGCATCGGCCCTGACATCTGGCGCGCCACCAGGCAGGTCGTCGACTCCGCCGTTTCGAAGGCGTATGGCGGCAGCCGTTCCATCCAGTGGCTTGAGGTATTGGCCGGCGAGAAGGCCTTCAAGGCGACAGGGAGCTGGCTTCCCGAGGAGACCCTCGCTGCCTTCCGCAAGTATCTTGTCGGCATCAAGGGGCCTCTGACCACACCGGTCGGCGGCGGCATCAGGAGCCTGAACGTCGCAATCAGGCAGGAACTTGACCTTTACGTATGCCTCCGCCCGGTCAGGCACTTTGCGGGAGTCCCATCCCCTGCCAAACGCCCCGAACTGGTTGACATGACAATCTTCCGCGAGAACACCGAGGACATCTACGCCGGCATCGAGTTCAAAGCCGGAAGCGACGAGGCGCAGAAGTTGCTCGACTTCCTGAAGGAGAACTTCCCCGAGCGCTTTGCCAAAATCCGCTTCGCCACCGACTGCGGCCTGGGCGTCAAGCCCGTCTCAAAGGAGGGGACGCAGCGCCTCGTGAAGGCCGCGATTGAATACGCCATCGCCGAGGACCGCGACTCAGTCACCCTCGTCCACAAGGGCAACATCATGAAATTCACCGAGGGGGCCTTCCGCGACTGGGGCTACCAGGTCGCAAGGGAAAAATACGGCGCAGAGCTCGTCGGCGACGGCCCATGGTGTTCCTTTGCCAATCCCAGGACAGGGAAGACAATCACCGTCAAGGACGTCATTGCGGATGCATTCCTGCAGCAAATCCAGACGCGCCCCGCGGAATACAGCGTCGTTGCCACCCTCAACCTCAACGGCGACTACATCTCCGACGCCCTTGCTGCCGAAGTCGGCGGAATCGGAATCGCCCCGGGGGCAAACATCAACTACAGAAGCGGGGCGGCAGTCTTCGAAGCCACCCACGGCACCGCGCCTAAATACGCCGGGCAGGACAAGGTGAACCCGGGAAGCCTCATCCTTTCGGCGGAGCTGATGCTCAGGCACATCGGATGGAGGGAGGCCGCAAAACTGATCGTGGCCGGACTCGAGAAGGCCATCTCACAGAAGACCGTGACATACGACTTCGCAAGGCAGATGGAGGGGGCGACCCTCGTAAGCTGCTCCGAATTCGGAAGACGCATCATCGAAGCAATGTAGGCTGGACAACCGCTCCGTACATGGATTTCCTCGGAATGGACATCTCAACCCGCGAAGGCTGCCAGAAGGCCATGCGGGAACACTGCAGATTCGTCCGCGAGTACATGATGCTCCTGGGGCGTTTCAGGAAGCTCCCCGCCTGCGAGGACCTGGTCTACAGCAGGCTCCTGAAGGATGGGTATGACAAGGACTTCCTGGACTCCCTGGAGACCTTCACGTGCCTGCCGCCGCCCGGAGACTCGCTCTACAGCGGAGACGACTCCCCCTTCGATCTCCAATACCAGGAGATCCTGGACAGGATGGACAGGGACCCGGAGGAGCTCAAGGAGGAGGACGAGGAGGCATACACGGAGATGGACGACGCGGAGAGGGAGTATTCCCAGCTCCTGTCCATGACCGCGTCAATGGTCAACACCTTCTTCATGCTCTCGCTGGACTGGTCGCAGGTCGGAATCATCAGCTCCATGAACATCTGCCCGACGGCTATGCAAATCCAGATTCTAGGAATCCTGGGGCTGGCGACGGGCACCTGCCGCAGCGCATTCGACAGGATTTCAATGCGCCACATGGAGGCCGGCAGGGAATTGCTCGAAGTCGCACACAAGTGCGCACTCCGGGTGCACGCCACATTCAAGATGTGGGCAAGCCAGTGCCCCTCCCTCAACGAGCCGCTCATGACACGTGCAAGGATGCTGAAGCACACCGCGAACAACCTCGAAATCCTCATCAGCCGCACGGAAGAACTCCCGGGAGACCCGCCAAGATGACGAAGAAGGAGGAGGCACCACGCACTACCCCCGCCGACGGCATGCAGGCCGCAGCGGCTCTCGCAGACGGCGCAACGCTGCACGTCGCAGGAGCGTGGACCCTCGGAAACCCACATCCCGACGCGACGGAATTCCTCGCCGAAAACCCAATGCAGGGCGAATGGACCCTCGAATGCGGCGGGCTGAAACGATGGGACACGACGCTCCTCGTCTTCCTCTCAAAGGTCTACGCCGAAGCCGAAGCCCGGGGGTTTGCGCTGAAGGAGGGGGACCTCCCCAGGGGACTCTCCAGGCTCCTCCAGATGTGCAGGGCTAGCCGGAACGCCACATCGGCCGCCGCAAACGCAGCACCACCCAGGAAGACCCTCCTCCAATGCTTCGGGGCATTCGGCGTAGAACTGAAGGAGACAATCCTGGAAATCCTCCTCTTCACGGGAGAATTGACTGTCTCGATTGGACGGCTCCTGGGATGGCGGACGCAAATGCGGTGGTGCGACTTCAGGCACCAGCTCACTGAGTGCGGCCCAAAGGCACTCCCGATAATCTCGCTGATCAGCTTCCTCATGGGGCTGGTCCTGGCATTCGTCGGCTCAATCCCGCTGAAATGGTTCCAGGCGCAGCAATACGTCGCCAGCCTCGTGGGCATCGGAATGTTCCGGCTGATGGCCCCCGTCATGGTGGGAATCGTAATGGCGGGACGCACCAGCGCCGCATACGCAGCGGAACTGGGCACAATGCAGGCCAACGACGAACTAGACGCCCTCGAAACCCTCGGAATCCTCAAGACGGACTTCCTGGTCCTGCCAAGATTCCTCGCCATGGCGCTGATGCTTCCGCTGCTGAATCTCTTCGCAGACTTCGTCAGCACCGTCGGAGGACTCATTGTCGCAACATTCAACCTGGGCCTCACCCCGCAGGCATACTGGCACACGCTCCTAACCACAACCAGGACAAGCGACCTGCTCGTCGGAGTGGCGACATGCTTCGTCCTCGGAGTCCTGGACGCATGCTGCGGATGCTACCAGGGCATCCACTGCGGAAGAAGCGCCGCGGACGTGGGGCGGGCCACCACCTCCTCCGTGGTATACAGCATCGTCTGCATCGTGATCGCAACATCCCTCATCACCGTCATCACCGTCCTCCTGGAGATTTGACCCATGGCGAAACCAACGGAAAATGCCATCGAGGTCAGCCATCTGACGATGGGGTATGACGGGCGCACGATAATGAGGGACATCTCCTTTGACGTGCGCAAGGGCGAGGCATTCCTCGTAATCGGCCCCTCGGGCTGCGGGAAATCCACGCTGCTGAGGCACCTGGTGGGCCTCGCCGAACCCGTCGAAGGCAGAATCCACCTCCTGGGGGAGGAGTTCCTGGACATGGACTTCGCCTCGCGCCAGCGCTTCATGCGGCGCATAGGCATCCTATACCAGGCCGGAGCCCTCTGGAGCTCCATGACAATCGCGGAAAACATCGCGCTGCCGCTGCAGCTGCACACAACGCTCTCGGACGCCGAAATCCGGGACGTCTGCATCTGCAAGCTTGAACTCGTCGGACTGGCAGGATTCCAGGACTTCTACCCGTCGCAGCTCTCAGGCGGAATGCAAAAGCGCGCAGGACTGGCAAGGGCGTTGGCACTCGACCCGGAAATCCTCTTCTTCGACGAGCCAAGCGCCGGACTGGACCCCGTCACAGCAAGAAACCTCGACAGGCTCATCGTGGAACTCAGGGACACCCTCGGCTCCACGCTGGTCATCGTCACACACGACCTGGACAGCATCTTCGCCGTCGGAACAGAGGCAATCTACCTCGACCCGAAAACTTGCTCGATTCTCGGACAGGGCGCCCCAAGGGAACTCCTCGAAAACCCGCCCGCACCCGAAATCGCAGACTTCCTGGCCAGGACTCCAAGAAGGGAGAACCAAGAAAAGTGAAGAAGAACACAAGGCAACTTACTATCATCGGGGCATTTGTCGCAGGGGCAATCGCCCTCATGGCCTTCCTGCTCATGGCAATGGGAGGACGACAGTGGGGACGGGACTCGCTCCACTACAAAATCTACTTCCCGACCAGCGTCAAGGGGCTCAACATCGGCTCCCCCGTGATGTTCCGCGGAGTCTCCGTCGGAGAGGTCGCGCGGGTGAATCTCGCCCCAAGGCAGATGCCCTCGAAGGAAATCCTCGACTCATTCAACCAGGACATCCTGCCCGTCGAAGTCGAAGTCAAAATCTTCCCGGAAAAGCTGGGATACTATTCGGAGTCAGGGCTGGTCTCCTTCGGCAAGGACAGGGACAGCCTCGAGGCCGCCGACGAGTTCCTCAAGGGACTCATCATACAGCACAACCTCAGGGCCCACCTGGAAACACTCTCCATACTCACAGGGCAGATCTACATTTCGCTGAACTTCGTCCAGAACATCGACGACGAACCATCCAGGCTGGCGGAAAGGCTCTGGGAGCTGGGCATCATACCGTCGCAGCTCTCATTCCTCGAAAGAATCGCCCACAATGTCAACGGACGCGAGCTTGGAAACAACATCGCAAGCTTCCAGAAGCTCATGGACCAGGTCGGCGAATTCGTGGACAACGGGGACCTGAGGAGATTCCTCGACCAGCTCTCCTCCACGTCCAACGACACAAGCAGGCTCATGGCAAACCTCAGCATGGGAATGCCGCAGCTCGTGGAAACCCTGAGAACCGCCGGTGAAAAGATGGAGGACACGCTGACAAGGCTGGACTCCACGCTGGACAGAATCCAGCATGAACTCGACACCACATCGGGCAATGCAAACGCATTCATCAACAACCTCAACGACACAATCAACGAGGCAAAACCAAGAATCCTCGCGACAATCGACAACCTGGACGACACAATCTCAACAACCAAGGAGAGGATGGCACAGGCACGGGCGCTCTTCCAGAATCTCCAGGACGCGACATCGCCAGGCTCCCAGGAACGCATCCTGCTCTCGGAGATACTCGTCCAGTGCGACCAGGTGATGGCGCAGCTGCAGACACTCATGGAGACACTCAACAGAAACCCGCAGGCACTCATCATCGGACGCTAAGGGCACATGACCAGGACACACGCCATGAAATCACTCCTCACGCTTCTTGCGGCATCGCTTCTGGCGGCCTCCTGCATCTCACGGGGGCCGGCACCCGCATACTACCTGCTCAACCTGCCCGGGGACTCCCCCCGGGAACTTCCGGCTGTCGCAAGAATCACAATGCCCGAGTATCTCTGCTCACAGGAGTTCAGGTACTGCACCCCCGAGGGAGAACTCAGGTCCATCCACAACGCACTCTGGGCAATCCCCCTGAACCGCCTCCTACGCACGACATTGTCCAGCGAAAAGGCAGCGGGGGAACCAGACACCCCGCGCCTCCTCCTCAACATCGCGTCAATCGTCGTGTCCGACGACACACGGGAACTCCTCCTCGCGGGAACCCTCCGTCCTATCGACGGCGAAGGGCATGGCGACTTCTCCGTCCGGATCCCAATCGAAGGGAAGCTGGACGGGCGGACCTTCAGAAACGCATTCGGCAAAGCCCTCCTGAAGGCACTTGAAACTGCAAAGTAGGCGTGCGTCACCCCGCCGCCACAGACGACTCAACAACCACCCACACAAGCGTATGAAGTCAATGCGACTTGCCATAGTCCTGGCAATCCTGGCGCTCTCGCTGGCAGGAGCCGCGGCGGACAATGCCGCCTTCCTCTTCCCAGAGAAGCCCGCACAGGAGAACATGAACTTGGAGTACGGGGAGAAGGCACTCTCCGAAAGACTCTACAAGAATGCCATCCGCTACCTCACCCTCTTCAGCGAGGAGGCCAAGGGGCGCCCGGAAAAGGCAAAGGCGGCCACCCTGCTCTCACAGGCGTATCTCCTTGACGGGCAACCCCGCAAGGCGCTCGACGCAGTCAACGGATTCCTGGCGAAGGACCCCCTTGCAGACGACCTTCCAACCAGGTCAAGGCTCTTCCTGACCGCCGGCGAGGCGTGCAATGCACTTGGGGAGCACGCGACGGCGCTGAACTTCCTCCAGCCACTGATGAAGGAACTCGAAACCGCGCCCCATGAACGGGAGGCGCAGACTCTCTGCGCAATCGCCGAAGCCTGGAACGCCACGGGCAAATGGGTCGAAACAACGAATACGCTGGCGCCGCGGCTGGAGTCAGGAGACTTCTCCCAGGAGGAGCGGGTCGCCCTCACGTGGAGGGTGCTGGATGCATCATTGGCGCAGGGCAACTGGAAACGGCTCCGGGAATACGTCAACAGCCTCCTTGCAATGGATATCACGCAGGACGAGAAGACCACCCTCATGCTCCTCCATCTCCGATGCGACCTGGCCGAAGGTGAAATCGAGGCCGCACTCGCATACTACTCCGAAAACGACCTGGAAAAACGCCTCCCGAACTCCGCCGACAAGCAGTGGTGGGAAATTCTGACATCACTGGCAAACGCATGCCAGAGCAAAGGCCTCAAGAATGAGGCCGCACAATTCTATGGAGACGCCGTCCCCGCCGCAACCACGGAGGCGGACGCCTTGAAGGCGGCAAAACTCCAGGCGGAATGCCTGCTGGCGGCAGGAGAATGGGAGGCCGCAAAGAAATGCCTGAACTCCATCCGGCAAAAACTCCCAAAGGACGCGTCAATCACCCTGAGGCTCGCACAGACAAAGCTGGCGCTGGATGAAAGAAGAGGAGCCGCGGAACTCTTCCTCGTAGTCGCAAACGACGAGGCGGCGCCCAGGGAGTCCAGGTACACGGCGGCAATGCAGGCGGCGGAATGCCTGGCAAAGGAGGGGCTCTCGGAGGACGCGTCCACCGCATTCCTCCTCGCAAAGGAACTGGGCGCCACGGACGAACAGAAGGCAATCCCGCTGAGAAAGGCCGCTGAACAGGCCGAAAGGGGAAAACGGACAAACGACGCAATCAGGCTGTATGCCATGGCGGCCGACAGCTTCGGAGGCACAAACGAAACAGCCCTGGAGGCACGCCTCGAGGCTGGACGGCTGCTCCTGGCATCGGGAAAGCGCGACGAAGCCATCGACCAGTACACGCTCTACATGGACGCAAGGCCAGACTCCCCAAGACGCTGGGAGGCGCTCATCGCAATCGCGTCAGCAACCACAGACAACGACGAGGCGATTGCGTCGCTCCTGGAAGTCGCCCGGAACTGCCCCGTCCCGGAGACTGCCGCACAGGCATACTTCGAAGCCCACGCCCGCGCAGTCTCCAAGGGCTCCGACGGCCTCGATTCGGCAATGGGCATCCTGCAGGAGTTCCTCGGGAAATTCCCGGACGCCAACCAGGAGACCCTGCGCAACGCACGCCACAGGCTCGTCGCCATCGGGCTTGCAATGGACAATCCGGAGGCCGTCGCCTGGGGCAAGGCCTTTGTCAAGGACTACCCCGACTCCCACCAGGCACCGGAGGTCGCCATCAGAATGGGCGACTGGCTTGCAGGCGAAGGGCGCCACGAAGAGGCAATCGAACTCTACAGGGGCGTCAAGGACCTGAAGCGTGCCACCGCGGAGATGAAGGCCGTCGCAATATACGAGGAGGCATTCTGCCAAAACGGCGAGGGCAAGCGCAAGGAGGCGCTCGCCACACTGGCGGATTTCGAAACGCACACGGGAGACGCGACCCTCCAGGCAAGGGCGGCATTCCTCAGGGGAGACGCCCTCGCAAGCCTCGATGACCCAGAGGCCGCAATCGAAGCATACACCCGGGCACGGGAAGCAGGAGGGGAGTCGGAACTGGCACTGGCTGCACTCGGAAGAATCGCAGAACTCCAATACGCCGGCGGAGAAGTCCAGAAGGCACGCAAATGCCTCACGGAAATCCTCCAGAAAACCGCGTACGAACACCCGGAAATCAAGGCAAGGGCAAAACTCCTCATGGCCAGATGCTGCCGGGATACGGACGATACGAGAACCGCCATCGACTACTACAACGAAATAAGGGTGGAATACGAAAAGACAAGGGAACGAAACGTGCCGCCCGCGACTCCAACGCAGGTCTATGTCGCCGCAGTCCAGGAACTGCTCGAAATCCTCGACAAGAACACCACCGACGCAAAAATCGTCCGAAGAAACTACGCCGAAAACAAGGACCTGCCGCCACTGCCGTGAACCAATCCATGCGGCATAACGCGCCTTTCTTTATAACCTCTTGATTTTCAAGGACTTATGTTAAACAAAAAATTCATCGCCACAGCACTGGCGCTCGCCACCGCGGCAGGACTGCTTGCAACGGAAATCTCCGAGGCCGTCCTCGCAAGGGTGGGCACGGACACAGTGATCACCTCCTACGACGTCCGCGTCCAGGCAGCCCAGCTTGAATCCAAGCTTCCTCCGAAGATGGATTCCCGCAAGCGCATGGAGGCCGTCGCCGAGATTCGTTCCAATGTCCTCGACGAAATGATTGTCACCGAGCTGGTCTGGCTTGACTTCCAGTCCTTGCGGGGCAAGATTCCGATGGACATCGTCCAGAGCCGGATCGACCGCCTGATTCAGTCGGAGGCTGGTTCGGACGAGGACCGTTTCCGCGACATGCTCCACCGCGAGAACATGACCTACAATGAATTTGTCGAGAAGGTCAAGAAGCAGCTTGCCGTGGAAATGCTCCTCTATGACCGCACCCGGCGCAACATCTTCGTCACCGACAAGCAAATCGACGAGTATTTCGCCCTCCACCGTCCGGAGTTCACGACCAACGTGCGCCACCATCTCCTCGCAATCCTCCTCCCTCAGGAGGGCGATTGGCGCGAGACCTTCGACACCCTCAAGGCAAGAATCCGGGCTGGCGAGGACTTCGCCTCTCTCGCGAAGGCTTTCTCCAAGGGCGCAAACGCCGAGGAAGGCGGCGACCTGGGATGGATGGAGTCCATGAACCCCGCACTGGCCAAGGCCGTCGACAGCCTCAAGGTCGGAGAGTGCAACGAGGAGCCTGTCCTTGTCGGTTCAAATGCCTATCTCGTAAAGCTTGTCGGCAAGGAAGGAGGGGAATTGCCCGAACTCACGCCGGAACTCCGCCAACGGATCAAAAAGGCAATCGAAAACGAAATCTCCGCGGAAAGACTCGAAGAATACAAGAAAACCCTCATGACAAAATACCCTGTCAGGAGGTACTAGGCGACCAACGGCCCCGGCACGGAGACGCCACGGGGATCTTCATCGGCAAAATGAAGCACGCCACCCACACGGCAATTTGAAAAACCCTGCGGTTGCGCTACATTACGCCCTTGCCGACTTTCATTCCTTTATAACATAGTCAAAACCAGAACCGCAAGAGGATTTCAAGAAAATGGGCTCCGTAAAGAAGCAGCGCCGCAGAAAGATTGCTAAGCACAAGAGGGACAAGATCCGCAAGGCACTTCGTCACAAGAACAAGTAGTTCCTGCAACGCAGCCTACGCTGTCCCGCAGAATCAAGGACGCCATCGGGCAACATGCCTAATGGCGTCTTTTTTCGTACCGCCCTGCGCACATAACGGCAGGAGGCTCCCCCTCGCCGGCGCACCCTGCCCCATCAACGCAAACCACCGCGCCCCCGTTACTCCCCCTTATCTCCTTGACGCAGGGACAGAAGCCCGTGAAAATGGGCTACATTAGCCGCAATATGAGACGCGCAATCATCCTATTGGCAATTACCGCCCTCCTGCCGGCGCTCCTCTGCGGCGAGACGGCCGGAAGGAGACCAGGCTTCCTGCCCTCGGAGCTGAACACGAACTCCATCGAGGTGCCGCAGGAGTATGTCGACGAAAAGGATCTCCTCCTTGAATTCGTCAAGGGCTACTACCTGCCCGAAAGAATCAACGAGTTCACGGAGGAGGAGGCGAAGGCATACGTCCAGGATTCGACGCGCCACCTCCTGAAGGTCCTCGAAAAGTGCCCCGACTCGGAAGGCACGGCCAGACGCCTCGTCTCACTCTGCCTGGTGAGCGACGAGACAGCCGGCTGGATTGTCCAGGAACTCGGAAAGCTAGTCGAAAAGGGCGTCACCTCCTACGGAATCGAAACCGGCATTGCGTCAATCCTCCTGGATGACGAAAGGTATGACGAGGCGGCACCCTTCCTCAGGACGCTCCTGGAAAAGTACCCCGACGACGATATGGTGCTCTATCTCACATCGGGTTATTATGCCAATATGGGGGACTTTGCCGCATTGGACGAAGTGCTCGCGCGGGCGAAAAAGGCCGGAGCCAAAATCAAATATGCGCGGATGGAGCTGCTCCGCATTATGAGACGAATCCAGAAAGGGGAGGAGGATGAGGCGGAAACGGATGCCGCAATGCTCGGAATCACCCCCGATTTCCACCGGGATCCACTCCAGTCGCTATTGGACACATGGAAATACATCCAGCCCACGGGAGACTGGAAAATCGTCTCCGACCTCACTGCCGCCATCCTCATGTCGGACTTTGACAAGCTGGAGGAGGAGGGATGCGCCTACGATGCAGCCCGGAACTCAATATTCGCCGCACTTAACGCCGGCGACTATGCCGGAGCGGGATATGTCCTCTCGTTCCTCAAGAAAATCAACACGCCTTCGCTCAGGCGCCGCATCTTCTGCGCACTGGCGGACCTTGCCAACGAATTCACAAAGCAGAAATTCAAGGACCAGGAGACGCCGAAGGCGCTTGTCATGCTCAACATCCAGGCTGGCGAGATGGCTCTCTCCACAGTCCCCGTGGGAGACATGGCGCGGGACGGCGGAATCAGGGCGCTTGCGGAATACCTGGTCGCCGCAGGAGAACTCGAAAGATACATGGAGGTGACGGAGGGGCTGAAGGAGCCGACGCCACTTGACACGCTCCTCCGCGCATTTGTCCTTGTCGACCTGGACAGGGCGCAGGAGGCGCTGCCAACACTCAGGAGCCTGCGCGACAGGTTCGGAGACGGACTCCCATTCGAGTTCTACAACGCCCTCGGGGAGGCCGAAAGAAGATGCGGGAACATGCAGGAGGCAGAGGAATCCTTCAGGAAGTCGCTCGAATTGAATCCCGAGGACGATGTCGCGGCAAACTATCTCGGATACACCATGGCCGAGGAGGGAAGAGACCTCGACGAGGCAAGGAGGCTGATCGAAATCGCACTGCGGGCCAACCCTGACTCCATCTCATACCTCGACTCCATGGCGTGGGTCCAATTCAAGCGGGGGGACTACCAGGATGCACTCAAATTCATGGCAAGGACAACAACCCTGGCAAAACAAGACCCCGACACGAATCCCTTCCTCGAAAACGACGAATACCTCACACACATGCGGGAAATCCTCCAGGCAATCGGATGCGACTACCTCGCTGAATTCTTCCAGTAGACACAACACGGGCGCAAATACGCCAAACCCAATGAAAGGAATCTTCATCACATTCGAGGGACTCGACAAGGCGGGAAAGTCCACTCAAATCAAACTATTGGCCGAACACCTCCGCCAGAAGGGGCGCAATGTCGTCTGCACACGCGAACCGGGAGGCACCCCCCTCGGGGAGGATGTCAGAAGACTGGTCATGAAAAACCGCGCAGAAGCCATCTCAGACGAGGCGGAACTGCTCCTCTTCTCCGCAAGCAGGGCGCAACTGCTGCGCACCCTCGTCTGGCCGGAACTCGAAAAGGGCAGCGTCGTCCTCTGCGACAGGTTCGCGGACTCCACGACCGCATACCAGGGGCATGCCCGCGGAATGGACATAGGCTTCATCCGAAGCCTCAACGAATTCACCCTGGGAGGGCGTTGGCCTGACATGACAATCCTCCTGGACCTGACAGTCCAGGAGAGCTTTGAACGCCTCGGGGAGGTCCTGAAGAACTCCGCCGCCCAGAGCGACAGGTTTGAAATCGAGGGACGTTCCTTCCACGAACGCGTCAGGGAGGGATTCCTGGCAGTCGCACGGGAATGTCCGTCCAGGGTAGTCAAATTCAGCGCATCCCAGCCCGTGGATGTCCTTGCGGAGCAAATCTGGCTGGAAGTCCAGAGGAGATTCTTCGGATGAACGCAGCCGACTGGAAATCTCTCTTTCCAAAGCAGGCCGCCGCCCTGGAATCCGCAAATGCCAGGGGACGACGCGGCCAGGCGTACTTCTTCATTGGAGACTCGACACAGGAACTCCAGACCTTCGCAAACGGATGGATAATGACGGCGGCATGCCAAAAGCCAAACCCGGACGGATCCGCCTGCGGATGCTGCGACAACTGCCGGAGGTGCATGGCCGGAAGCTACATCGAATGCATACAGCTAGCCCCGGAATCGAAGAAAGCCACCATCCCCGTAGACAGAATCAGGGAATTCAACCGCTTCATGGGCCTTGCAGCACCCCCGGGCAAGGTGATGGTCGGCATCATCACGGAGGCGTCCGCAATGGAGAAGGAGGCCGCAAATGCCTTTCTCAAGACCCTTGAGGAGCCATCCGAAAACACGATGTTCATCCTGCTGACCACCCGTCCGCAATTCGTGCTGCCGACAATCAAGTCAAGGTGCCAGTGCCTTCAGTTGCGCTCCAACAAGACCGACTACTCCGCCCTCATCCCCCCTCCACTTTCAAAGGAGGAGGAAGCCGCCCAGGCATCGCCATCCGAGGAGCTGCTCAAATTGCTCGCCACAATCCATCGCGGCGCAGGAACACGGGTGGCGCTGAACGCCTCGAGGGAACTGGCTGAACGCTTCGAGGAACTCAACAGGCAGGCGACGAGAACCGTCAAGGCACGCCTGAAAAACGACCCCGAATACCAGATGGGGCTGGAAAACGCAAAGAAGGACAGGGCCGCACGGGAGGAACAGCAGAAGTCACTTGACGCAAAGGTCTTCACAGAATACGACAAGCTGCGCGGGGCATACCTGGACACCATCCAGGCCTGGTTCAGGCAACGGTACCTAGTGGCGGCGGGAACACCGGAACAACTGCTCCCTCAACAGGAGTTCGTAAAATACATGAAGGACACTCCCGTGCCAACCAGGGAGGAGGCGGAGGCGGATATCAGGGAGGTCGAAACTCTCCGCAAGGGACTTAGGTTCAAAATACCAGACGAATTGGCGCTGGACGCCATGACGCTCGCCATCTGCGAAATCCAAAGGTGAACTTGCTATTCACACCTAGAAGATTACATTACGCGGACTTACAAATCACCCTGTCGGAGAGATGCCAGAGTGGTCGAATGGGGCGGTCTCGAAAACCGCTGTACTGGCAACAGTACCGGGGGTTCAAATCCCTCTCTCTCCGCCATTATCTTGAAAAAGCCCGGACGACGCAACCACACGCGACGCACGGGCTTTTTGCTGCCCACACGCAATAAAACGCAGCCTGAAAAGCACACGCACCTCCCGGGAGGAAACGCACAGGGGCTGTAAGGCGAACCTCGATATGCCGGAACCGCCCCGCCCCCTGAATAATCCCTGATTCATGCAGGCATGGAGGCGACCTCACCGGGACCTAGACGGAGATAATCCTCGGAAGGCCTGCGGGATATTGAAAACACACCTCCGTGCAGAAAGACCTGGCACGGAGGCGGCCGACCCTCCTACATCTTCCGCATCTGCTGCAGCGCGACGAAGAGGCAGCGGGGCAGATGGAACATGGTCTTCCACTTGCCGCCCTTGAGGAGGTGGGTGGGCTCGCCACGACGGTTCAAATAGGCGAACCACTCGGGATATTCGGGGTCCTTGAAATGCTCCCACGCCCACTTGTCCATCTCCAGGAACTTGTCCAGGAAATAGGAGTCGCGGGTCAGGCGGTACGCAAAGAGGGTGGCGAGAATCGCCTCGTTGTGCGGCCACCAGAGCTTCATGTCCCACTGGAGTTCCAAATGGGGCTTGTGGAGGACGTCCATGAAGTAGTAGATGCCGCCGAAGGTCCTGTCCGTGCCGAATTCCAGCTGGGCGCGGACGATCTTGGCGGCCTTGGCAATCATCCCCGGGTCGTTGTGCTTCTCGGCGTAGTTCATGACGAACCACATCGACTCCAGGCCGTGCCCCGGATTGATAAAACGACCCTCGCAGGAGTCCAGGTCGAAGGTTCCGTCGGGATTCACGTTCTCGAACAGGACCTGGTATTCCTCGTTCCAGAATTTCGACAGGACGGCGTCGATGGCGCGCTCGCAATCACGGTCGTATTCATCCGTGCCAAGGGCGTCCTTCATGACGACGCCCAGGTTGGCCAGCATCATGAAATGACCATGGGAAAGACGCCGGGGCTTGGCGGGCATGGCCTTCTCCCAGCGCCCCTTCGGATTGTCCATGCGGGCAATGTATTTCTTCATGGCGCTGTTGGCCTCGATTCTGTACTTCTCCTCGCCCGTGGCCTTGAAGAGCGCCGCGGCGCCCATGGCGGCAAAGCATTCGGAGAAGATGTTCGAGGGCGCCATCGTGGCCTCGCCCGCACGGTTCAGGGCAAAGTAGTAGGTGCCGTCCTCGGATTTGCCATGCGCCGTAAGAAAATCATACCCCTGACGGGCAATGTCAAGCCACCTCTCCTCACGGCGGACGGAGGAGTAGAAGGTGGCGAACATGTATACGATGCGCCACTGCATCCACATGTATTTCTCAGTGTCGTAGACAGATCCGTCGCGGTCCAAAAAGGTGAAGTAGCCCCCGAATTCCTTGTCGACGCAATGCTCCTCCCAAAAGGGTATCACCTCGTCGAACAACTCCTTCTCATAACGGTCGATAAACGGTTGGAAATCCATTATTGCAATTCCAAGGTTGGAAGGGAAATGGGAAAGGACGGAAAAGGAACGATTCACAATCCGGCACGGTTTTCCCGAAGAACTGCTTAGGATAATGGCAGGACGAAGGTTTGCCACGCAATTGCCCCGAAAAAAAAGGGGATTCTAATTCTCCCAGCCAGAAACGCACACAGTGCGTTTAATTTTTCCAGTTGCACCGTGCCATTTCCTGCACCAACCAGGCCAAGCAGCTGGGACTGGTCTTCGCCCTCTACATTAACGAAAACGACGACTACTTCCCCTTCTTCAACGAGTGGCAGCAGATCATCTCCTGCGCCATGAGCAGCCAGGAAGAAATGAAGAAGCTCTGCTACTGTCCCTGCGGCATGGGCAAGCAGCACTCCAGCGCCCCCATGGCGTTTTCCATCCACTTCCTTGACTACGGCTACAACTACACCACCCTTGGCGACGCGATGTTCAACGGCAGCGCCTGGGTCCCCGCCCCCATGCGCCTGACCAAAATCATCAACCCAAGCGGCATGGTTGTCCTGGCTGACAGCACCGACGACTATGTGAACCAGCCCACCTGGCATGGCCTCATCGACATCAACATCACCAACGACGGCCCCAACAACTACAAGATTGGCGACCGCCACGGCGGGCGCGTCAACGTGCTTTTCGCGGATTTCAGCGTGCGCAGCTACAAGTACCTCGAGTTCTACCAAAGCATCAGCGACAAGTTCATCACGATGAGGAACGAGTAGCCGAATCCTCCGCCACGCAACACGCCCCCCTCCGGGAACCGCCCGGCGCATCACTCCGGGCGGGACTTGGCACGACGCACACCACCCCATGAGTTGCCAACCGCTTATCAGTGGTTGCATGTTCAGCCTAGGCGAGAACAGCTTCCTGAACTGCACCGACTTCTATACCAACGACGCCACCGCATGGTCCCATGACATGGACGACATCCAGCGTTTCGGCATCGACCTGCTCTGCTGCTGGTCGGGCATCGAGGAAGCCCTGGATCGCCCCGCGGCAGTGGGCGGCGGACAGTTGCTGGACTATCTTTTCGAGGAAACCTGCCGACGGGACATGTCCATCAGCCTCTCCTCGGGCTTTCACCACGGCTTCTGGGAATGCTGGGATTTGAAGGCAGCCGAGGACTTTTCCCGAAGGCACATCAATGAAATGGATCGCCGCTACGGCAGCTGCCCCTCCTTCGAAAGCTGGTATCTGGACTATGAAATCTACATGAACTTTGGCAAGGAACGCCCCAAAATCGTGGATCTCTACACGGCAATTACCGACTTATGCCACGGGCGCAACGGAAAGCCCGTGGTCGTCTCCCCATTCTTCATGCCCGACGTGGGCAGGGGCTGCGGAGACTATCCCTACGCCGACCCCGGGGAATACTACGATTTCTGGTGCGAGGTCCTATCCAGGAGCCACATCGACATCCTCTCCCTCCAGGACAACGGCGGCCAGCACTTGAGCATCATCACCGATGAACAGCGACGCGCCTTCAGCCAGGCCGTCATCCACGCCTGCAAGGACACGGGAACCACATACTGGGGGAATGTGGAAGGCGGCGAACTACCCATTGAAAGCATGGACGACTACATCGCCCGCTTCGGCTTCGACACAAGCGTGAACGACCCGCGGGTCCGCCCCTACTGGAAGAAGACTCCATTGGAAAAACTGAAGAGAAAGCTGGCGATTGCTGCCCCTGACGCCGCCAAAATCATGAGCTGGGGATACCAGGAGTTCTTCCGACCCTCGGGAGGAGCCGAAAACCGGAAGAACTACGGAGAATACCTGGAATACCGTGACGAAATACTCGGGAGAAAAGTGTAAGACAAATGGAAAAGTTTCTTGAATCCTGCGAATTGAACCTGTCGTGGATGCGCAACTCGGGCATCATGTCCCAGGGCGACGGCGAATGGGGTGTGGCGGAACGGCTCGTGACCACAGGCGGAAATGCCGCCATGGACAAGATACGGCATTCCTTCCCGGCCATTTCCGAACACGAGGGCTACGTCATTGTGGAACAGCGTCGAAGCGACTGCAATTTCGAGGCCGCGCTGCTCTTCGCCCTGCACGGCCATTGCCACCACGATTCCTCCTCGGAAACCACTGCAAAGAATCTGCTGGACTTCCTCTTCTTCCGAAGCGGGCTGCTGAACCGGACCGACGAAACCAGCGTCATCGGCGCCTGGAACTGGTCCCACATCCAGCGCCGCTACGCCCTGTGGTTCGACGATGACGGCTGGGTTGCCGCAATGGAACTGGTTATGGCGCGTCTCTTCCCGCACCTGGACGAACGCTACCAACTGCGGGAATGGGGCCGCCTCCAGGCCCTGGATCTGCTGAAGGCCTTCCAGCGGACCTTCACCGCCGCCGAAACCCCACGGGAGAAGTACACCGATCCAAAGGCGGTCTACCAGGGGCAGCTGGAACTGCCCCATTGGGCGGTTCCCACACTGTGCGCGCTGGTGATGCTGGCCAAGGAACCCGATACTGACCAGGAGACAGGAAGACAGGTCGACGCGCAACTGGATGCCTATCTGCAATTCGCATTCTCACGGATGGACACATTCAACGGAAGCGAACTGGGCTACCTCACCATCCTGGGAGCCCTCCTGAACTGGAACGGCGACGCGCCTCAACCACATCGACGCCTCCTGGAGGAGGCCGTCCTCCGCATCCAGAACCGCATCGACGCCAATCCGGAATACGGCATCCCCCCCGCAGAGCACTTCGAGGCCCCAACGGGACCAGAAAAGGCCGATTTGATCTACACCCTGAACTGGGATTTCCTGGGGATGGTGCTGGCCGCCTTCTGCGACAGGAAGTTCCTGCCAACCGCACGTTCCCTGGGCGAAAAACTCGTCGAAATGCAGGACACATCCCCCGACCTCACCTTCCACGGATGCTGGCGCGGCATGTTCGACTGCAAGGAACGGACCTACGGCGGCGGAAACTGCTACGAGGGCGGCGCGGGAAGCATATACAGCGGATGGACCAACGCACCCATCGCCCTGGGAATGCTCCTGCTTGACCATTTGATTGAAAACAATAATTAGAACCACACCATGATGTAAACAGAATAGTTTCAACCTGAAATCAACCCCATCGGGGCGATTTCTCTCCCAAAAGACCCCTATTCAACAAAAACAACCCTAACGGGGCGAAAAAAAAAAACGACCGTTAGCACCGGCCGCTACGACTCCAGCCGCAGTTACCACAACTGCTTGTTTCCTGTTCCGCAGGCCCTCCGGGCACCGTCCATAATGGAGAAAGGGGGAACTCCTTGAAGAACCGGAAATCCAGCCTCTGGCTGGCCACCGCGAAGGCGTCGCGTGAAACCGATGGTTCCAAGGGCAAGGTTTTCCTATACGCACCCTTCGTTCTATAGATCAGTATTGCAAATCTAAAATATCGCCGGACTCCTTTACCTGAAGAAATCAGAAAAGCATTAATTCCCCTTCTTTAATTTCTTTTTTTGGGGCACCTGTGAGTTACAATACACAATGAGAATAGGTGCTGGCCTGAACAACCGTGGCCTCAGTTGGACGACTCCAGGGAAAACCTGACCTCCAGCTGCATCCTGCAGGGGACGCCAATGCCGTCACGCAACGCAGGTGAAAAGAGAGTCGACGAGACCGCGTCAACCGCTGACTTCTCAAAAAAGCCACTCGGGGAGGAGGACAAGACGGAGATGTCGCGGGGCACCCCGTCCGCACCGACGATGAATTGCAATACCACGCTTCCTGAGACACCCTTCCGGCGGGCGCGCCAGGGATACTCCGGGGAAATCTGACGCGTCGCGGCGGGAATCACATCCACCTCGCCTGTCCCGTAGAATCCATTCGGCACATCCTTCGCGACGGCCTCCTCCGGCGGCGCAGCCGACTCCTCCACGGGATTGCTCTTCCGTGGAAGGACGACCCTGGGCACGGCGATCTTTGGAACAGGAGTTATAACATATTGCACCGCAGGATGTTGTAATGTTATTTCATCCTCAGGCAAAGATTCCTTTCCCCCTACCGGAAGGGGCGCATCCTGGAGAGGTTTCAAGTCCGGGGCTGGGCTCGCCGCGGGCTCCTCCTCGGGAACTACCTCCACGACAACAACGGGCAGTGGCGCCGAAGGGACGACACCCCGGCTGTCGCCGGATGGCGCCCTGACCTTGAGAAGAAGCAGGATGGCACCGGCAGACGCCACGCAGACCGCAATGAAATATCTCTTCCAATCAACCATTTACGGTAGAAAAACCATTATGAAATATCCTACATCAGCGAAGAACACTCGCCTAATATAAGCGGCACGCAGCGTCTCCTGCGCAATTCGGCTGTCCTTCAAAGACCCAAGGCCGTTCAACACCCCCTACCCCACTTGACAATACGAAAGAGGCAATCATACTTGGTTCTGGCCCAGCAGGATGCCCCCTGCTTGCTTTTGCTTTTCATCATCGCCCTGGCCTCATTTTCTTCGGCGAAGTCGTGTCCCTTGCACATTTCCTGCCGCAACAACACAAAACGGCCGAACGAGAACAACGATTCTCCATCCACATCGACAGGATGACAAGAAGAATCCGCGAATCAACCTGCGTCAACGGGAAGCCCCGCCGTCCAATGCCAGTTCCCCAAGCAGGAAGCGGCAGGAAATGACCTTCTCACGCAAATCATTGAGCGAGTAGAAATAATGGTTGCTTGCCTCAAAGCCGAAGCGGGAGTCCCTGCGGGCAAATCCATGAAGACGCAAGGCAAGTTCGATTTCCTCCCGCAGACATTCGGCCATGATTTCCTTCCGGAAGCCGTGGTTCCTGGCACGGACGAACCGGATTTGGCACCATGCGCTTCGCAAATGGCAATAGCAGACTTCCGCAACCCGCAGGATTTCCCGGAAAACCTCCTGTTCCCGTTCCTCTGGCCCTTCTCCGCCTTTCAGCGTCTCAAGCCCTTCCTTCCAGCCAGTCGTCAGTTTTTCGAACTGCGACTCCAGTATTTCCTCGGGATAGGGTCCGCGCCAGGATTCCAGATCATCGTATGGGAAGCCGACCATGGTCGCAGTGTAGCCCGTCGGATGCAGATGCAGCAGATTCATTGGACCGTAGTTCTGCGGACAACGGTACAGCACCGTCCAAAAGTGGAACGGGAACTCGCGGAATGCCTCGCTGAAGATTCTCCACGCGCGGCAGACATTTCTAGCCAGTTCCGGATGGAACATCGAGGCGGCGATTTCCTCCGGCGTGGCATTCAGCAGCTGGAGGTTCCCGCCGGGATAGCCCCCGAGCGTCCAGCTCAGCATCAGGCCAGAAACTCCAGCCTTCTGCAAATTGCGTAGGTGCTCCTGCACCAGATACGGAACCGGAATGTAGGGGACAGACGAAAGCTCCCAGCTGTTGTTCAACTGGACCTTCGCGACGGTCTTCAACCCACGCTGCCGGGCTGCCTCCCAGGTCCGCAGGGATTCCTGGCTGGGCCCCGGTTGGGAGATGGAATAGTCCGTCAGATACTGGCGGACTCCGCCTATGCGGGTAATCATCCCCCATTCGCTGACACTTGCAACCCGAACTGATGCAGGAAGTTGACGGATTACCTCCGCCTTGAACGGAGCATTGTCCTCCGACGACATCGCCGGGCGCCACGCCCAGTCAAAGGCAACGAATTCCGCCTTCGGATTTGACGCATGGACTCCCCGTTCCATCGCCCGGACGACATCCGCGATGATCTTCTCCTGCGGCACGTCCTTGCAATATGGGCATTGCGCCCCTTGGAAGGAGTAATTGCAGTGGGTCGGATTTTCCGACATGGTGATGCAGAACAGCCCCGCGAGATCCTTCACCTCGCCGAAGAGGAATCTCATCCCGTTTTCCAGCCAGCGCAGCGGCTCGTCCGTCCGGCTGGTGCAGATGGTCCTGGACGTGCCGTTCAACAGTTCCACCCCGGCCCATTGCGGGAATTTGTCATAGAACGGGCGCGGCATGAAGCGCGGCTCGTTGAAATAGAGATATACCCCAAGTCCGTGTCTCTTGCAGCGTGCCACGATTTTCTTCAGGTTCTCCAGGCGGATTTCCCTGCCGCGTGAGTATTCCTCGGCTCCGGCGACGGGATAGAAATGTCGGAGCAACGCATGCATCCAGACGCCGCGGACTCCCATGGATGCGTATTGCCGGAGCAGATTCTCCGGCACCGGATCCGAGACCTCTGCGTTCAGAAAGACATCCCCGCAGCTGGCGGCGAAGGAGTGGATATAATTGAATTCAAAACCATACGGGTTGGATTGGCGGAGGGTCTTTCGCTCCCCAAAACGCTCCGTGAAGGCGAATGGAGCATCCAGGTAGCCGGAATCCCCGACGGGGAAGTATTCCCCCATGAGGCTCCGTATTTCCGCAGTCCGACGCCTCTGCCCTTCGGTAAGCTCCCCATAGCGCACGTTTCCCGTGGCGGGCTTGTGGTGCCCCACCTTTGACCAGAAGAAATCCTCTTCGTCCAACACCTGAAGCAGGCGTTCCCCCGGCCAGCTCATCAACTCCAGCAATTGCGCGATGGAAAGAAGGTGCCAGTTGCCCCGCAAAACAGAAAGGTAGCTGTGGGAACACCACTTCCCCTGAAGCGGCTCATCCGGATTCAACCCGAGTTCCGCGGCGGCGGCACGCAGTTTCTCCGGTTCCGTCCCCAGGACCCGTGCGAGTCGCTCCACGGGGACAAGCCCCCAGTTCCTCCACAGGACTGCCTGCCAGCGCGTGGGGAAATGCGGGAAATCCAAGGGCTTCGGGGAATCCGGCGTCTCCAAATCTTCCATCTTCATGGTTGCCTCCTGAAGTTGCGGGGGGCCTGCGGCAGATTGATTGCCGCTTTTCTCCTTGTCCAGTCGTCATGCGGTCGATGTCAGCAAAGACAATCGCCGGAGAATGTAGCATTCTCACCCTCATTTTCAACAGGTCGACATCGCCGCGCCGTTCACGGGAGGAAACACGCCGTGCAATCCCCGCATGGCAATGGTCTTCTCACGGGCAACCTGCGCGTGGGCTATATGTCGAGGCAGTGTCACCCTGCCCTTGAGAAGAAGCAGGATGGCATCGGCAGACGCCACGCAGACCGCAGGAAAAGACCTCTTCCAATCAACCATTTACGGTGGAAAAACTATTGTGAAATATCTTATCCATGAAGCACACTAGCATCTGGCTGCGTATTCTGCGCCATTCGGCTCAACGCGTTCCCTGTCCTTCAAGGGCGCATTCCGATGCAAAGCTGGTCAACACACCCCACCCCAACGCTTAACCACATGGAAGATGTAATCATACTCGGATCTGGTCCGGCAGGATGCACCGCAGCCATCTACACCGCCCGGGCAGGATGCTCCACCCTGATCCTGGGAGGACCGCTTCCAGGAGGACTCCTTACACAGACGCCCAAAATCGAAAACTACCCGGGATTCCCGGAGCCTGTCTCAGGATTCGACCTCACCGACGCAATGCTCCGACAGGCAGAGAACGTCGGAGCCAAGGTCAGATACAATGTCGCGACAAGGCTCTCGCTCCAGGGCGACATAAAGGAGGTCACGCTCGACGATGGAACGACACTCCAATCCCGCACGGTCATCCTGGCTCTCGGAGCAAAGCACAGGCCAATCGAATTGAAAGGCCGTGGACGGCTCCAGGGAAAGGCCATCTCATACTGCGCCACCTGCGACGGCGCATTCTACCGAGGCGAACCCGTCGCGCTGGCCGGCAACGGAGGCGCCGCACTCAACGAGGCGCTATTTCTCTGCGGACTCGCATCGGAAGTCCACCTGCTTGTCCCATCAAAGGAACTGAAGGGACCTCAGGCACTCCGAAAACGCCTCGAGGACGCGCCGTCACTGCACATCCACCTGGAAACACGGCTCGTCGATGCAGTCGAGGCTGACGACGGAAAGCTCTCCAAGGTGGTGGTCGAGTCGACCGAAAAGGGCGAAAGGGGCGAAATCCCATGCAGGGGGCTCTTCATCGCAATGGGCTTCTCGCCGGACACCGGCATCCTGGAGGAGAGTGGGATAGCCCTGGATGCAGACGGATATATTAAGCTCAAAGACCCGGCCAGGACACTGACGGAGACTCCGGGAGTCTTCGCGGCGGGCGACTGCATCGACACACGATACAAGCAGGCCGGCATGGACGCAGCGGAGTACCTTAGGACAAATCCACTCTGACAGGACGCCAGGGCAAAACAGCGCGACTGGATACACGTAGAATCAAAATCATCACCACAAGGAAACAACCATGGCTGAAATCATCAATCTGACTGCGGAAAACTTCGCGGAACTCACCTCCGAAGGCATCTGGCTGGTGGACTTCTGGGCTACATGGTGCGGACCATGCAGGGTGCAGGGAAAGATCATCGACGAAAATCTTGAAAAACTCACCGCAACTGGCGCAAAGGTCGCAAAGGTGAATGTCGATGAACAGGCCGGACTCGCAATGCGCTTCAATGTCCTATCCATCCCGACGCTGATCGTCATCAAGAATGGACAGAAGACAAACGAATTCGTCGGAGTCCAGTCCATCGGAACCCTTGTCGAAGCACTCTCCTAGACGCCCCACCACATCGGCGATGCTGAACCTGAAATGTCCAAAGTGCGGTGCGGGCTTTGACTTCGAACCCGTGACACAGCTCACGCCCCAGGACTTCCATGAGAAGGAACTCGTGGAAGGATCCCTGAACTGCACAAGGTGCCCGGAATGCGGCGCAACCCTGAATGTCCCCGTCAAGGTCATTTACAGGGACAGCGTGCGCCCATTCTTCCTGTGCCTCGACCCCGCGCGAATCCCGGAGGAACGCATTCCGGAGGTGGCCGCAAAGTTCGACGAGTGGGCCACGACGGCGGCACTCGAACACCAAGTCCAACGACCTGTCGTCAGGTTGGTCTTCACAAGGCAGGATTTCATCGAGAAAATCTACCTGCATAGACTGGGATATGACGACAGGGTCATCGAGTTCGCCAAATACCAGCTCTTCAACGAAGGAATACAAGGAGGAAACTACAACTTCAGGGAACACCACCTCCTATATGACTTCGGACACCAGGACCAGGAGACGATGGGATTCATTATCTTCGACAAGAAGCTCGGACGACCCATCAGAATAATCAGCGTCCCACGACAGGAGTACGACGCGCTCGTGGATGAAATCAGGTCAAATCCGGAACTCATGCACGAACTCGACAGATGCTTCCCAGGATGTCTGGTGGATGTGGACATGCTCTTCGAAAAACTGCTCTCCCAAAAGGAGTAGCGGGACAACGGCCGGCACCAGGATGCCCCGCGCCGACGCCACCCACGATGCTTAACACTCCGCAATAACCACTTGAAGGATATGACGAAGAAAACCAGTTCCAAGTTGAATGACCAGACCTGGAACAACCCGTTCATCGACCTGAAAATAGACCTTCCCGAGCCTCCACCGCCACCTCCACCGCCAAAGCCGACTCCCGAGGAGGAGAAACAGGCAAAGCTCACAAAGGAGGACATGGAGTTGCTCAAGGCCTTCGGGGATGCATCCATCGGACACGACCCGGAGGAGAAGACCACGGGAAGCCATCGCGGAAAGGTCACCTTTCAAATACAGCGCAAGGGAAAGGGTGGCAAGACCGTCACAAATGTCCGTGGGCTGGAAGGGCTGGGCATCTCTGAACAGATGGCACTCTGCAGCGAGGTGAAGTCCGCACTCGGAATCGGCGCAAGATTCCTGGAAGGAACCCTGGAACTCCAGGGAGACCAAACCTCACGGGCAAGGGAATGGTTCAAAAACAATGGCTTCAATGCGTGACCCGGAAAAGGAAGGGAGACAGGGATAATCTGCGGGAATGATATGACATTCTCGAGACAGCCCCTGCTCCCCATGAAGCTAGAGATATTATGAAGGGAAATTCATGAGCTGAAATCCCTTCCTATGGTTTGCAGGATAATCAGAAGACACTCGCTCCCCGGGTAATCATCCAGGAGCCGAATGGCGATCCGCACAGCGGAGCAGGGAGAGTGAACGCCGCAAGGAGCATACGCAGCCACGGTGAATGGGACGCCCCCTTGGGAGGAAAGCAGGGAGATTGTGTTTTATTGATATAGGCTATATCATCCCCACGCTACACGGCAAGGAAGCCCCATAAACCATAAGGTGTGCCTTGCCATATCCTCGCCTTAGCAAAAAGGCGCTACGTCTCAACAAACTGTTTCCAGGAGGCAGCAATACCCTCACGGGCGGCTTCCCCGCCGCACGAAAACGATTTATCTCACTACATAGCCGTCATCCATTGATGACGGAGTCTGTGCTTTAGCGACCTCTGAAACTACCACACTCATTCACTCGCATACAGCGCTATTCGGCACGCTCAAGTTTGAGCGGTGCTGGCTGTTGCTGTATGCGGGATGTGGTAGTCCTCAGAGGTCTCAGTCGGCATCGCTCTTTTTTTGTGCACATCCTGTAAGAAACTGACCTATCCAGGTAGTAGTCATTAATCCCTTGGCTTTGAATTAGCCACTAATAATCCCTTTCTTCAACAAATAATCAATTAGGACAATACATGAGCTTCTTTGTCACTTGCAAACATTGCGGCCTTCGTCTGGAAGGGGCAGAACGTCTTGTTGGAAAGGTAGGTATTTGCCCAGGGTGCAAGCACGCCGTCGTGGTGGAACGCCCACCGGAGGATACTGCTCCGCAGATTATTCCCATGGAAATCCAGGCCCCACCCCAGGATGAACCACAAAGTCCACAGAAAACGACGCAACATCAACCGCAAGGGACAACGGCTCAACCAGAGGGGGCGACAACGCCACCGCCGGGCAGAAGATTCTGCTCAAATTGCGGGGCGGAACTTGAGAACAAAGCGAACTTCTGCCCAAAGTGCGGAAAGAGCATTAACAATCAGGGAAGTAACAACCCGAATATCGGAGAAGCAGTGTACGACACTGTGAACAAGGGGCTGTCGGACGCGCTTGGAATTGAAAAACTACAGGGCTTCAGTTTAAGCGAACTCCTGAAAGACATATTTAAAAAGCATTCAGATGAAGATGTATGTGACATAATCGCGTGTGGAACGCCTAAGACGACGCCAAATATTACAGATATCGATACGTCATGGCCACGGCCATGGCTCTTTTTCCGCTTGCTTGCATACAGTTTGATCTTATACATGGGGCTGTCACTGGTTTTTCATTATTATAGGAATGGTTATTTAATTCCTTCTGTTATGATCATAGGCTCATTTGCAATCCCAATTGCTGTCTTGTCCTTTTTCATTGAGGTGAATGTGCGTCGAAACATCCCAATCACATACATAATAAAATACTTCTTTCTAGGAGGATGCCTGTCTATTGTTGTTACTTTGTTTTTGGGCAACCTGGCGGCAAACACTCAGCTTAAAGTATTAACTAAGCCCGTTTTCGCAGGCTTATTTGAAGAACCTGCAAAACTATTAGCTCTATTCCCGTTGTTTAACAACATGAGATTGCGCTACAAACTAAACGGGCTGCTTCTTGGGGCTGTCGTTGGAGCTGGATTCGAAGTTTTTGAATCTCTCGGATATGCTTATGATACGCTAAGTTCTGTTGAAAGTTATGCAACTATTGTAAAACTGTTATCTAATAGCGGAATCGACTTATCTGAAATCGGAATCGACTTACCTAGAATTGCAACTGAAATCGACCCCGTCGGTTCCATGCAAACCTTGATAGTCGAGAGAGGGGTTGAATCACTTGCGGTGTCCCATATTATTTGGTCTGCAATAGCCGCCTGTGCCCTCTGGCGGGTGCTTGGCAAGGATGACTTCAATCTTTCTGCCTTTTTTGACTGGCGTTTCCTACGGCTTTTCCTTTGCCCCGTAA
>URJM01000023.1 GCA_900548225.1 uncultured bacterium | reverse complement strand
CTCGCCATATATGGGCAAACCCACTCCCGGAATCAGGCTCCGCCTTCCCCTATATTCTTGTCTTTTCCCCCGTGGAGAAGGACTTTTCGGTGGCTGCCATGAGCCTGACTGAGTTTGGCAGGATGCTGACAGGGTATGCGGACTTGCCGGTTCTGAGGGCGTTGGCGAACTCACGGCATTCAATTGCGTAGAAGTTGTCGAGCGAGAGGAGTTCGTGGTGTTCCGCCTCGCTGACGGTCACCGTCGCAGAATAGTGGTATGCACCTTCCGTGTAGTGGTTTGTCACTTCAAGTCCATTCGGGTAGTGGACGATTGCGGTGACTCCGCACTTGTTCCTGCTTGCCCATACCCATTCGGGATTTTCGCCAAAGATTGCAAGGCAGGTTTCGGCCAGGTGGGCCGCGTAGAACCAGAAGTTGCCGTAGTCATTGACCATGTTGACGGGGGCGGTGACATCCCCGGAGATGATCTTGCCCTCGTTCTCCTGGACGAATCCGCGGAGCTTTTCGACACCCGGCAGGTTTTTGATTCCGGTGCCCCCCGTGATGAACGAGCCATGCGCCTCGGCGAGGCGGCAGAGTTCCTCGGCATCCTTGATGGACGAGGTGAATGGCTTGTCAACGAATACGGGGAGCCCGGCCTCCAGGAACGGGCGTGCGAATGGCAGGTGGTATTTGCCGTCGCGGGCGGTCACCATTACCGCATCCACCTTCCCGAGCATCTCCTCGGGGCGTTGGCAGAGCAGTTCGAGCTTTCCGCGTTCAAAGACCTTCTTGTTCTCTTCGGGGTAGTTGCCGCCGACGGCCACCACCTGGATGTCCTGGAATTCGTCCGCCAAGTCGGGGACGAGTCCGTTGAAGGCCTCCGTGAATGCCATGGCGTGGGAGTTTTCCGCGCCCATGATGCCGATTCGGAACATTAGTCTATCCTCCTGTCGTGCGTATTGCTAGTATCTGATCGGCATTGGGTTGCGGCGGTGCACCTCCTCGATAAGCTCGATTTGGCGTGCAACCTTCTCAGGCGGAACCACCAGCGGAACCCCGTCGGTGATGTGGTCGTAGAGATTCTTGTAGAAGTCGGCGACTGCGAAGTCGAAGGCAGTGCCGGTCAGCTCCTCCTCCTCCTTGTGCCACTCGAGCTGCTCGGAGCAGTACGCGGGGTTGCCGTCTTCCTTGGAGAGTGGTTCGAAGATGATGTGCCGCCTGGGAGCCTCCTCCTCCTTGAAGTACTGCCACGTGACCTTGTTGGCTGTAGCCTTGAGGGCGCCGCGGGTGCCCTGGACACGGTAGATGACTCCGTCGTTGTACGGATCGCAGGAGGAAATCTCCAGGTCGATTACGGGCTTGCCGGGAGCCTTCATCAGAATCTTCACAAAATCCTCTGCGTCGCCAAAGACATTCGCCGCATCCAGGTATGCAGTGAATTCGGGCAGGGCGGGCTGGTCCAGGATGTCAAGCGCCTGCTCCATCGGGTGTGGTCCGGTATTGCGCAGGGCGCCGCCGTAGAACCGCTGGCTGCACTGCCAGTCCCACCTGCGGGCATAGCCGTTGAAGCGTATCGAGACCTGGACGATGCGCCCGAGGATTCCGCTGTCCATGATTTCACGGGTGCGGCGGTAGTACGGGGCGAAGTGGGACTGCTGGAAGATCGCCAGCTTGACGTTGTTTTCGGAAGCCGCCCTGATCATGGCGTCGCACTCCTCCTTGTGGGCGGAGAAGGGCTTCTCGACGAGGACGTTGAACCCGTGGGTGAGAAGATCCATCGTCACAGGATAGTGGAGATGGGAGAAGGTGGAGTTGACGACGAGGTCAATGTCCTTGCGGCCATAGAGCGCCTTGTAGTCGGAAAGGATTTCGCAGGAGTCGCCGTACTCCTTGCGGGCGCGCTCACGGCGCTCCTCGATAAGCTCGACAACCGCAGCAACCTCGTAGTTCTGGTTCTTCTCGCTGAGAAAGTACGAACCGTGGATGTCCCTGCCGCTTCTTCCCTGGCCAATGATTGCAACACGAAGCTTTTTCATGATGGTGTGGTGATGGGGTGAAAAGAGATGAATTTGATTGAATGATGAAAAAGAGGAAGGTCGCCTATGGCAAAAGACATGTCATCATGCGACAAACTATGTCAATTCCGTATTTCCTTGGACTGTCTGTCGGCATCCTGTTGGATTATCAGTCCGATTCGGGATGTTTCCAGTGAGTGGTTTTTGTGGTATAGCGGGTTGTCGTCCTTGATTTCCCTGAGGAATTCCTCGAGGCAGTTTCGTCCATCCTGTGCCGGTGCCTTGACGGATTCTGCGGGTTTGCCAGAGAGTGCCAGCAGGAACTCCTTTTTTCCGAGCGTGCACTCGATCATTCCGTTTTCTCCCCAGAAGCTGAACCTCCAGTATCCTGGGAGTGTGAATGCCGATGGCGCTGGTGCGCTGTAGGAGACATCCGCCAGGAGTCCTGCGCCGTTTTCGTATTCGGCCATCAGCTGTGCGCAGTCCTTGAACTCCGGGTGCCGGTGGGCGAATCCATTGTATTGGCGTGCGGAGACAGTCCGCTTGTATGCGAGGCCTGTCGCGACCTGGATGAAGTCGATGCCGTGGATGACGAGGTCGTTGAAGGTGCCTCCATGCTTGCCCTGTTCAAAGTACCACATCGGGCGGACGCCGTAGTTGAGGGGGTGTTGTCCAGTGAAGTCCATCGCGTGGATTTCGCCCAGGAGCCCGCCGCGGATAGTCTTTGCGACGAGTCGGAGCAGCGGGTCGTACCTGAGTTCAAGCATGCATCCGACTGCGAGGGACTTTTCGGTGGCCAGCCGCTTGATTTCATCGAGCTCCGCCAGGGATGTGCAAAGCGGCTTGTCCGAAAGGACATGCTTTCCAGCCTGAAGCGCCTGGATTGTGCGGGCGCCCCTGATGCCGAAGTAGTCTCCGACGGCGACTATTTGGACCCGCGGATCCGCCAGTAGCGCCTCGTAGCTTTCGTAGAAGGGAACCCCGAGGGAGGCGGCGGCATTGCTGCGCGTCGCCGCGTCCTCCTCCCATGCGCCGACTACATCCGTCTCGTCGTTCTTCTGTGCCAGTTCCAGCAGTGAGAAGATATGGGGATGTCTTAGGCCGCAGAATGCGATATTCATCATCGTCGTGTGCTGTGGCGTCGTGTGTTCGTGAATCTTACTTCAGCAGGTCCGCACCGCTCTCCGGGTCGCAGAAGAGCGTGGCGTCCGGGTGGTTGCGCATGACTGTTGCGGGGCACTCCGTGCTGACGGGGTCGTTGACCGTCTTCGTGACCGCGGCGCGCTTTGTGGCGGCCGGCACTGTGCAGAAGAGGTGTCCTGCGCGGGTGAGCGCGGGGATTGTCAGCGAAAGCGCATGCGTGGGAACGTCGTCAAGTGTTGCAAAGCACCCGTCGTTGACCTGCTGCTGACGGCAGACCGGGTCGAGTGGGACGAGCTTGACGAGCTTCGGGTCGTTGAAGTCGGCGACCCATGGGTCGTTGAAGGCAATGTGCCCGTTTTCACCAATGCCGAGCATGACGATGTCGACGGGATTTTCCCTGAGGAGCCTGGAGTAGCGTTCGCATTCGGCCTCCGGGTCGTCTGCGTATCCCTGGAGATAGTTGACGCTCTTGAACGGGAGATGGGAGAAGATGTGTTCGCGGAGGAAGCGTCCGAATGCCTGCGGCGCCTCGGCTGGCAGCCCGACATACTCGTCCATGTGGTATGCGTTGATTCTGCTCCAGTCGATTCCCTCCTCCTTGATGAGGTGTGCCAGGGTCTCGTTCTGCGAGGGTGCGGCGGCGAAGATCATGTTCAGCTCGTCCTTCTGCGCAAGAAGGGCGCGGATGCGCTGTGCGGCCATTGCGGCGGCGTCCTGCCCCATCGCGTCGCGGCTGTCTGAAATCCTGACCCCGAGGGAGTCAGCCTTGAAATCCTTGAGAATCGACATTGTTTCCAGTTGTTGCTTGGGTTGTGTTGTAACGGAGCGGTTTTGTGAAATCCACGCCTTGTTTCCCTGCTTGGCGAGTTCGCCTCTTACTATAAGGCACCTGCACAAGCCAGGGGAGGTCGGCTTTATTTCGAGGGGAATCTTTCGGCGATGACCGCCAGAATGTCGTCCGCAAGGGCGGACTTCTCCTTTAATTTCAGTGTATGTGGTTCGTATCCAGGAGAATAGACGGTTATTTGATTTGTGTCGGTCGAGAATCCGCATCCAGACTTCATGATGTCGTTGGCGCAAATCATGTCGCAATGCTTCCTGCGCATCTTGATGATTGCGTTGGCTTCCACGTCATTTGACTCCGCCGCGAATCCCACAAGGAACGGATGTTCCGGGGAGGAGCCCAGTTCTGCAAGGATGTCCGGCGTGCGCCTTAGATGAAGCACCATCGACTGACCGTCAATCTTCTTTATCTTCTGTTCCGCATAGTGGTCGGGCCGGAAATCCGCCACTGCGGCGGCCAAAATTGCAATGTCCAGTCCACTCCAATTCTCCATGACTGCGCGGTGCATCTCCTCCGCTGAACGGACGCCAATGCGGCGAAGGCGCGGAAATTCGGGCGGTGTCACCTGCATCGGTCCGTGGACGAGCAGGACGCTGGCGCCACGGATGGCGGCGGCCGCCGCAAGGGCGACACCCATCTTTCCGCTGGAACGGTTTGTCAGGTAGCGGACGGGGTCGATGTCCTCGGCCGTGGGACCCGCCGTGACGAGGATGCGCCTCCCTGCAAAGTCGTTCCTGGAGAGCGCGGCGTCCACATGCATGGCCGCCGTCTCGATTGAAGGCACTGCGAGTCGTCCCATTGCCCCAAGTTCAAGGGGCGTGTTTCCCTGGATGAGCGTGCTTCTTGGAGGCATCGCTGCGTCAAAGTCATCCTGTGGGATTGGTTCCTCTCCCAGGATTCGCGGCAGGATTGCGACAACCGGGCGACCTGCCTCCTGGATTGACTTTAGCGCGTCCCCCCGCATGAATATGTCAAGGACCTGCCTTGAGACTGGTGCAAGCAGGAGCAGGTCGTGCTTGCGAAGGGCCTCAGCGTTGATTTCGCCGATTGGGAAGCATGTATGGCCGGAGAGGGTGGTCCAGGCGAGTTCGCTGACGAATGCGAGGGCGGATGGCCCTGCGTATGCGGTTGGGGCCACCTGGATGGAATACTTGGCGTTGCGCAGCCGCGTCAGGAGGCCTGTCGCGTATGAGACGGATGCCGGCCCGTCTGTCACCATGAGGATTCGTCCTGCCATGATAATCTCACTCCGCCTTGTCTGCCGCTTCGAAGCGTATCTTCGAGGTGAAGCCGGCTGAGTTCCTTGTTGCAAGCCTGATTTGCTTGACGGGCAGGGCAGGGTCGGTCTGGTAGTTTTCGCCGTCCACGACTGTCGCCGTGAAGAGTGCCTCGTCGAAGATCATCTTCAGTGCGCCGTGCCTTCCCTTCAGCAGCAGTCCGCCCTGGACCTTTTCGGGGGCGACGCCAGGCGCCAGGGTGAAGTGGAGTTCGAAGACATGGCTTTGATCGGAGGAGACGAAGTCCTCCACTTCAATTGAGTCGTCCTGGCAGATGAGGCCGCGCCTCCAGGAGACGCCCTGCCACTGGGGTGTGGATGAGACAAGGGTGGAGTCGAAGCGGTTTCCCTTCCAGCCGTCGAATTGCATGGTGGGATTGGAGTCCCACCCGTAGAGGCTGAAGGAGTGGGCGTCGGGAGTGCCGTCCACCATCATCGAGGAGTGGACATCCGCCTGCTTGCAGGCTCGGAATGCAGGGTCGTCGTAGTTGCAGCATCCCGGGTCGTCGACGAAGGGCTCGTCGTCAAGGAAGACGGTGAGGGCGTTCTTGCCTCCGTGGTAGTGGGAGAACCTGCCTGTGAACGATGAGACATCCAGTGCGGCGTAGAGCCGGTCTCCGCGCCAGACTGCCAGCCCTCCGGGATTCAGGCAGGAGGTCTTCGGCTGCGCCTGGACATCAATGCCGAGCGATTCCAGAAGTCCATCTGGCAGAAGTGGATATGCATCATTGACAACCAATGTCCTCCCGTCGGGCCTCCTGTATGCGGCAAGGGCCTTTCCTGCGAGGGCGAATCGTCTTTCCGCCTCTGCGTCGAAATCCATGCCGAAGAGTCTGGCGAATGCGAGTGCGTCTCTTCCGTGCCATGTTTCGAAGGCGTGGTAAGACGGGGAGTTTTCGAAGAGGACTCCGTTTTCGAAGAAGTCGTTCCTTGCGTGCCAGGCGATTCGTTTGAATGCCAGCTCCTTCCACTGGCGTGTCTCATCGTCTTCATCGAATGCGGCGGCTGCGTGCAGGAGTCCGATTTGCCTGACTGCCTGGTGGTTTCCCGTGGCGTCGGGGAGCATGCTCTCCTGGCGGAAGAGGATCCTTCCATGCATTCGGACTCCCTCGATGAGCCTCTCCAATTCGCCTGGAGCGAAATCCGCCAGATTCCGGATGAAGTGGATTGTATGCAGGAAGTGCAGGACACGGCTTGCCGGCTGGAAGTCATACCAGATGTATTCGACATCGGTTTCGTCGACGGAATACTCCTCGTATGTCTTTTCGTTGTAGTCGTGGGTCATCCGGTTTTTGACCCGTTCCCAGTGTGCCTCGATGTCGTCGGGAGGGGGGCATGTGTCAAGGAAGTGCAGCATTGTCTCCTTGAGGAGATTTGCCAGGCTTCGGTCGTTTTCCAGCCATGCGGCGTGTCCAAGGCATGCGACAAGATAGAATCTGTTCACCCAGCAGCTCAGCTCGATGCTGCGCCACCTTTCGTAGCGGTGGAAATCCATCTTCGGGAAGGAAACCGTCCCGGAAAGCTCTCCTCCCAGGAATTTTCTGCGTATCTCCCTGTCGTCCACACTCCCCAGCAGCGACCGGTTGATGAATCCCCCGCCGCCGTCAAAGGGGTAGAGTTCGAGGAGCGAATACTTCCTCCAGAGTTCCTCCGGGAGGATTGGCCTGTAAATGAAGTCCATGCGAAACAAAGCCCGATGCTATTGCAATTCTACTGGAGGTCGAACTTCAGTGTTCCCCTGAAGAATTCGTCGGAGAACTCCGGCCACAGCAAGGCTAGCCCATATTCCGCCCCAAGGCCGATTCCGTGGGGTCCGAATGGGAAGAGCATCATGCTTGTCGGAATCTTCCTGTCGTTGAGCGCCTCGGTGAGCCGCAGTGTGCCGGCGCAGGGGACGACCTGGTCCGTCGCAGTATGGAAGAGGAAGGTCGGCGGAGTCTTGGAGTCGATATTCTCGATGAGGCTGAATTGCGCGATTTCCTGGTCGGTGATTTCCTCGGCGGGTTTGCCAAGGAGATTGACGCCAGACCACTTGTGGCCAAGCCTGTCGTTGAATTCCACCACGGGATAGCAGAGGACAAGGCCGTCCACGCGGGGGGAGACGCCGTCGGCGTCGTCGCCGTTTTCTGCATTGACACGGCTGATGATGGATGTGCCCAGGGTGCCCGCGAGGTGTCCTCCGGCCGAGAATCCCAGGGCGATGATCTTCTTCGGGTCAACGAAATACTTTTCCGCATTGGCGCGGATCATCTTGACCGCCCTCGCCGCGTCCTGGAGCGGGTCCGGATAGGGATGCTTTTCGCCGCAGCTGTAGTTCAGGACAAAGGTGTTGTAGCCCAGTTCGAAGTAGGCCTCCGCCACGTCGCTCCCCTCGTACCCATGGCAGACATGCTGATATCCGCCGCCCGGAATGACAAGAACCGCCGGGCGAATCTGGCTTCCCTGGTGGATATACGGAAGAATCCATGGATTCTCGCCATTGGGGCAGAGCCTGTCCGGCTTGTCCGACCAAAGCAGTGTCTTGACGTGGAGTCTTTTTCTCGGTGTTAGCGATGCCATTGTCTTGTCAATCCTGATTTTGCGCGCGGCTCCTCGAGAACTCGCATCCGCAGTAGTTCTGCCTGTAGATGCCCAATTCCTTCGAGATGACCGTGCTTCTGAGGAATCCGTCGTGCTTTTTGAAATCGTATGGGGCGAAGCCATTGAAGCCGCCGCCTATCGAAAGGATGAGTGGAGAGTTCTTATGGGGGCTGACTGTCAACGACGTGGAAAACTCGAGCCCCCGCTCCGACGCGAGAAGCGCGCTTCTCCTCAACGACCACTCGAAGCACCTGGCGCAACGCGCGCCCCTCTCGGGAAGGGTCTCGTAGCCTGAAACCTGGGAGACATGCCCGAGCCACTGGTCGTGGCGATACGGGTCCACGACTATCTCCTCGACGCCAAAGTGGCTTCCCACCGCCTCAAGCGCCTCAAGGCGCCGCGAAAACTCCTCCTGGCTGTCTAGATTCGAATTGGAGAAGAAGAGGACACAACGCCGCCCCTCGGAATTGAGGCGCTCGATGCATGCCGTGGCGCAGGGACCGCAGCAGCAATGCAGGAGAAGCGGACTGTTCGCCGCACCACGGCTCTCAGGGCCTGACGGGGATGTTCTGATATTCCGCATTGATATAGCTGATGGTCTCGTTTGCCTGCTGGCGCAACTCCACAACCACCTTCACACGGTCCATCTCCTGGGAGACATTGTCGATGGGCATGACCATCTTGGCGCCGTTGCGAAAGACCCCGCTCGCCTCCAGGGTGAGGATCATGCGGCCATTCCGGTCGTCAAGCTTGACGTTCATCACCTCGTAGTGGCTCCCCTCGGGACGCAGACGGGACTCCTTCAGGAAGGTGAGGAAGGCGAGGATCGCCTTGTCCTGGCACTGTTCGCCAGGCACAAGCTGCAGCTTTGGACTGATGCCGATGACGGTCGGCAGGCTCTCGGCATTCGCCCGCGCGTCTCTGGGAAGCACCATCCCCTCCTGGTCGATGAGGAGCTCCTGCCTTCTGGCGGATTTGGGGAAGTGCAGGATGGCCACGGGAACCCTCGCCGACACCTCGATTTGCAACGTGCCGGGAAACAGCCTCCGCAGCCTGACATCGGAGACACGGGAATTCGCCAGGAGCTTCTCGCGCAGCGTCTTGATGTCCAGCCCTGGCAGATGGGACTCGAAGGGCCTTATTCCCATGCGCTCGGTCTCCGCGCGAATCTCCTTGTCCAGCAATTCGTCAGCCCCGACGACATCAATACGGCTGAGGGTGAAGAGGTTGTTTCCAGTGTAAAGGCTCCTGTAGCTGTAGACGCACGCCAGGATTGCCAGGACAATTGCAAACAGGCACAGCAGGATGCCCAGGGAGATGCGCCACTTGGCCGGCATCCCCGCTATGGGCGACTTCCTTTCATCGGTTTTCTCTGAATACCCCTTCATCGCGTGGAACTATTTTCGACTGGGACTCCACCCAGGTCATATTCGCTTGCACGAGTTATCGTTACGTCAATAAAAACCCCCGGCTCCAAAGTGGTCTTGGGAGGCAAATCGACGCATACGCTCTGGTCGACTTCAGGTGCGTCTCCGGTGGAACGCCCAATCCAATGCCTGCGGTCGGTCTTCTCCTCCACAAGGACGGGGATGACGCTGCCGACGAGGGCCTTGTTGCGCTTCAGGGAGATTTCCTTCTGCAACGCGAGAAGTTTGTCGCGGCGTTCGACGGCGACCTTCCTGGGGACGCGCCCCTCCTTGATTTCGTAGGCTGGAGTGCCTGGCTCGGGAGAGAAGTCGAATGCGCCCAGCCTGTCAAACTCGAAGTCCTTCACGAAGTCGTAGAGCTGGTCGAAGGCCTCCTGGGTCTCGCCAGGATATCCGACAAGCATGGTCGTGCGAATCGTCATCTTCGGGAACTTCTCGCGGATGCCGTAGACCAGCTTCTTCGTCTTCTCGCCGTCCATTCCGCGCCTCATGCTCTTGAGGACTGCGCTGTTGATATGCTGCAACGGGACGTCCAGATACGGCACGAGGTGCCTGGAGGTGCCGAGCAGCTCGATGAACTCCTCCGTCAGGTGCAGCGGATGGGTGTAGAGGACCCTGACCCAGAAGTCGCCGGGAAGCTCCTCGATTTTGCGGAGAATCTCCGAGAGGGAATGGCGTTCCTTCAAATCTATGCCGTATGCAGTGGAATCCTGGGCGATGAGGTTGATTTCCCGCACGCCGCTGCTGATGAACTGCCGGCATTCGTTCAAAATCGATTCGAGGGAACGGCTGCGGAGATTTCCCCTGATGCCGGGGATTGCGCAGAAGGCACAACGGTGGTTGCACCCGTCCGCAATCTTCACGTATGCGTAGGTGTCGGGAGTTGTCTGGATTCTCGGGGTAAGTTCGTCATAGAGCCACTTCGGGGTGGCGAAATCAAGCTGCGGCTTGCCAGCTTCCTCGTCCTCGATGAGTTTTGCGAGTATTTCATGGACATGTGGCGCGGAGTCGATTCCCATCCAAAGGTCAACCTGCGGAAACTTGACTGCGTATTCCGGGGCGCTCCTCTGGGCAAGGCACCCGCCCACCAGGATTTTGCGGAAGAGCCCCGCCTTTTGCCCCCGTCGCTTCCAGGCGATTGCCTTTCTGATGGCGTCCTCAGCCTCGTCCCTGGCCGACTGGATGAATCCGCAGGTGTTGATGATTGTGACATGTGCCTCCTCCGGATCGTCCGTGAGATAGATTCCATTCGAGGCCATTGTGCCGCACATCACCTCTGCGTCCACGAGGTTTTTTGCGCATCCCAGGGAGACGACGTATGCCACGAGCGGTTCCTGGGTGGTTTCGTAGTTGATATTCCTGTCTTTGGGCATCTGGGTATTTGTCCGCTTGTTCTAGTATGCGAGTATGATGATTGCGGCTGCGAGTGAGAAAGCGGCCGCGAGGTGCTGGTTGATTATGTAGCCGCCAAGGTTGGGAAGCCGTGCCAGCTTAGGCGCCGAGATGATTGCGGCCGCGAAGAGAAGCATGAGGCGGAGCGCGATATCCCGGAAGGAGACGCCGAGGCAGACTGTCGGCAGCGCGGTGAAGAGCAGGGCGGTGGATGCCGCGACAACCCAGGCGAGCGGGACGCGGAAGAGCTTCTCCTTGTCGCCGCTGTCATTTCTCGTGCCGGAGATTTCCAGTGCCGCTGCCGCGGAGACCGCGAGGATTGTGGGAAGCCATAGTGCGCCTCCCATGAGAAGCAGGAAGAGAGTCAGCCCGGGGAGAAGGAGCACCGCCAGGGGCTCGAAGTATGGGCTGTCGTCCAGCTTCGGGAAGAACAGCATCCTCAGCCTGGAGGGGGAGGGCGCCCGCGACTTGTTTGCGATTCGTGAATGCAGGATGCAGATGGCGGCTGTTGCGATGATGCCCGCCACGGCCTGCGACCTCAGAAGCCAGAACAGGAGGCAGGCGATTGCCGAATAGGCGATTCCCTTGAGGGCTTCGATTGCCGCGACAAAGGCGGACGCCTCCGAGAGCCTTCTCGGCGGCTCCCCGTCCAGCAGGTCGAAGCAGGTCGTCTTTGCCAGGGCGCTGAGAAACAGGATGCGAAGTCTGCTCATGGTTTGTCTTCCTCCTTGTCGTTTACATGACTTTGGCCGTCGTAGGGAAAGGGGGTGCTTCCGAATGGGGTTGGGAGACAGTTGGTCTTCAAACCGCAGAGCCGGTTGAGTATCTCCATGAAGAGGTGGGTGTCGAAGACCTCCCAGGTCGCCATTGAACTGGTAAGCAGCTGGCAGATGTAGAGGCGGAAGATCTGCTGGTTGTTCAGCACGCAAATCTCGTCGTCCGCGGCAATCTCCTTGATCTGCAAGCCATTCTCGAAGACGCACGCCTCGCGGTTGCAGATGATGCACACAAAGCCGTTGCAGGTGGCAACCTGTGTGTCCAGCCCAATCAGAGTCCCCAGCTTCTGCGCCAGCACAGCCAGGACGGTGGGCACCGCGGCGCCGTCGCCGTGCAGGACGTCACCCAGAAGATACTCCTCGATGGCAATCCAGGGAAGCGGGGGGACGTAGAAGTCCTGCCGTGCAAGGAAGGATATCACCCGGCCGAGCCCGATTTCCTTCGGCTTGAAGACGCGGAAGCTCTCGCAGAATTCCTCCAGGAGCTGTCGGAGGAAATGCTCGGAACTGCTTGGGTCGTAGAGCAGGTCCACGTCAAGGAATGCCTCCAGGATGTCCAGCCTGGCCTGTTCGTATTTGTGTATCAGGTCGTCGAGGAGCTTCTGCTGATGCAGGATTGATCCGAGCTGGTGGGCGTGCCGCCTGACATTTGCGTCGTGGTCGTCCTGGATTGCGGCGAGAGTCTCCTCCGCGCGTCCGCTCTCGATGATGGTATCGAGTGCCATTGACGAGACGGCGTCGTCGGGGTCGCTCAGGAGTTCGGTGGCCGCCTTGAGCTTCTCGTCGTCGAATTTTTCGGTGCTGTTGCTCATTTCATCCGGGAGGCCCCGATTGCGGGGGTCTCCTTCTCAAGCTTCTTGTAGTGTTCCTGGCGCGCCAGAATCTGTCGGATGTAGTCCTGTGTGCCAGGGAAGGTGATTGCGTCGAGGGGGACCTCGTCTTCAGGTTTTTCCGGTTTCCAGTCCTTGAGGACCTTTGTCCTGCCGGCATTGTATTCGGCAAGTTCCAGAATCCGCCGGGATGCGTATCCATCCCAATGCTTTTGAGACAGGGAAAGATACCAGCATCCGATTTCGAGGTTCACTTCGGGGTTGAAGAGCTGCGCGCGCGTCGGGGTCGGCTTGCGGTTTCGCCGCGCCCAGTCGGCGACTGCGCCGCCGGTGATCTGCATCAGGCCGATTTCACCCTTGGAGCCCACCGCGTCCGCCCTGAAACGGCTCTCCTTCCAGACCAGCGCCCTGACAAGGGAGGATTCGAGGCCGTGCCTGTAGGCGGCTTCGCGTATTGCAGGCAGAAGAAGCTCCTCGCGCCTGCTCTCCTGCCTGTCGCGGATGAATCTTGCCGTCCTGTGGAAAAGAGCACCCGCCAGACAGAGCGACGCCAGGATCAGGAGAATCTTGGTTCTGGGGTGTCGCCTCTTCATTGTCTACGCCAGGGAAGCGCCTCCGGGAAATTTCCGTCGCCTACTTGCGCCCAGTGGAACCGAAGCCCCCTTCGCCACGGTCGCTTTCGTCAAGGCTGTCCACAAGCGACAGTTCGACCTCAGGGAGCCTCTGGAAGAGAAGCTGGGCGATTCTGTCGCCACGCCTGACGGCAAATGGCTCCTTGCCGTGATTCACAAGTATGACATGCACCTCGCCGCGGTATCCAGAGTCAATGGTTCCAGGTGTGTTAAGGACCGTGATGGAGTTTTTCAGGGCAAGGCCGCTTCTGGGACGCACTTCGGCGACGTAGTTCTGCGGAAGCTGCATTCTGACGCCAGTGGGGATGCCGGCCACGCCCCCCGCGGGGACGGTTGCATCGGCGGCGGCACGAAGGTCGAAGGCCGCGTCGGACGCATGCTGGCGGGCGGGGACGAGGTCCCTGTTCTCGGGGGATATCTGCAGTAGGATTCTGTCGGCCATTACTTGAGTTTCCTGTAGAGGTCGAAGAACCTGTCTTCGAACCGGTTGAAGAGACCGTATTCGCGCAGCTTCGTCCCGAGTGCCTTCGCGGCGTCCAGCGTCGAACAGGAGTTGAAGTCATCCTCGATTTCCTCGATGACTGCCTTCGGGACGCCCTCGTCGAGGTTGAAGAGCCCCCGTTTTGCAATGTCGCGGGCATTGAAGGGCAGTGACCGTTGCACGAGCTCGGTGATGAAGCGCATCAGGGAAATCTCCCAGGCATTGTCGAAGCCGATGACGACTCCGCTGCGCTTGTCCAGCTCGTCCTGCGCCTCGGCGGCTGCCTGTTCCGCAATCTCGCGCACATTCCCGTGGGCAAGCTCCTCCTTGAACTCCTGCTTGCCAAACTTGAGGCCGTACTCGACAAAACGCGCGTTCACATCCTTCGAAAGGACTTCGTCAAAGTACTTCCTGGCATCCTCGCCGAAATTCTCCACGGACTTTTGCTTGAAGTATGTCGGGGTCACGATGCGAGGGCGCTCCGCCGTGACAATTCCGCTCCTGAGCCGGATTGCGGAGGGCTGGTCCATCTCCTCGGAGAGAACCAGGTAGTGTATCCGGGACTCCCCGAAGGTCTCCAGGAGCTTTGGCGGCATGTACACGATCTGCGTCGAACGCGCCGCATACCAGATGTCTTCGTATGTACTCATTAAACAAGGAAAAATAAGGGATTCTGCAAACGGCAAAATATAGCCCGTTGCGGCATGGCCGGACACTCTCACCGCAGGCAGAAGAATGCCCGCACGGCGACAAGGAGAAAAAAACTTCCGCCTTTTGCCCTAAAACTCGATATGTGCCTTACATTTCAATACCTTGCTGATTCGTCGAGACTAGCAGTATGCACGAGCGGCAATCCGAACCGTCCCACAGCAGAACCGTTCCCTGCAACACATCACGCAGTGAAATCCGCCAGATTCACATTCTTGTCGATGATTCTATTCAGCCTCCTGCTTTTGGGGGCGGGAAGCGCCAGCGTCACAAATCTGTCCGTGACTCCACGCGTCCCCTGGAACGGCCTGGTAGACATCACCTATTCTCTGGAGTGCGACTCCGCCAGCGACTTCCTGACGGTCTCCTTCCACGGCTACAACGGCGACAGGGATGAGTTCATTCCGATGGGGAGCCTCTCCGGAGACGGTGCGGGGAGTGCGTTGCTGAAGGCCGGCGGCCCATATCATGCCGTATGGAACTCTGCGGCGGACTGGCCGGGGGGGCATTCCTCGGAGTTCATTGTCAGTGTCGATGCTGAGAAGCCCCGCTACCTTGTTGTCGATTTGAATACCGGCGCAGTCACCCCCTCCTCCACGGGACCGGACCTGGCCGACGACGCATGCCGCACCACGCAGTTGTGGCTGCGCCACATTCCAAAGGGCACATTCACCATGGGGGCTCCCACCACGGAGAAGGGGTGGTTCGACAATGAGACCCGCCGCCAGGTGACCCTCACGCAGGACTTCTACATCGGGGTCTTCGAGATGACCCAGAAGCAGTACAGCCTCGTCTACGGCAGCAATCCTTCGAAATATCTTGGCGACACCCGCCCAGTGGAGCGTGTCACATACAAGGCCATACGCGGCATGGGCAGCACGGCGTCCTCTGGCTGGCCCTATCGCGGCCACACGGTTGGCAGTGACTCCTTCCTGGGCAAGCTCAATGCCAAGACCGGCATGGTCTTCGACCTCCCCACCGAGGCACAGTGGGAGTATGCCTGCCGCGCAGGGACGGCCACAGCATTCAATACAGGGAAGAACCTGACGGCATTCAAGCAGGATTCCGCCATGGACGAGGCGGGAAGGTATTTCCACAATCGAACCGACGGCAAGGGAGGATACGGGGAACACACAAAGGTCGGCTCCTATCTTCCAAATGCCTGGGGACTCTACGACATGCACGGAAATGTGCTGGAGTGCTGCCTTGACTGGTACAAGGATTACCCCGACACCCCGCCTGTGACGGATTTCACGGGAACAGCATCGGGTTCCCACAGGGTAGTGCGCGGCGGCGGATGGCAGTTCGATGCACAATACTGCCGCACGGCAGTCCGATTCAACTACGAAGACCCAGTCATAGACGATTTCATCGGCGGCTTCCGGGTAGTCCTGCTGCCATAGGCTTCATGGAGGGATGTGCCCGTCGACACATCCCTAGTCGTCAGAGGCATACGGAAGACACTCCAGGGAACAGAATCTTAAATCAATACGGCAACAACATGGGCTCCACGACAATGAAAAGATATTCCTCAATCCTTTTCACGGTGATTCTTTCGTGTCTTACCCTCGCACTGGGAGTGCCTCTGGACGCGAAGGAAGCTTCCCCCATCTCCATCGAAAACCGCGGGCTGCCCCTGATGAACGGCAGTGTCCTTGTCTCGTCAACCGCAACCACTGGCTCAAGGGGGAATACCCTCAAGGCAGACGGCGCGACCGCGGCGGGCTGGTCGGCATCCTCGCCTACATGGGACTCCACCACCGTCAGCGACGGCATACACACCCTGGAGCTGTCCAACGGCGACAGCGCCACCGCAAGCGTCCTGGTAATCAACAGGTCTGACGTCGTCATCCACGACGGCACCCTGGAGGGTGACGAGGTCTGGGCGGCCGGCGTAGTCCATGTTGTCCGAAACAGCGTCCGCATCCCTGCGGGAAAGCGTCTTGTCATCGCCAATGGCGCGGTTGTGAAGTTCTGCCAGGGCACTGGCATTTTGAATGAAGGAACCCTTTCTGCAATCTCTGCGACCCTGACCGCATTCGAGGATGACACGGTGAAGGGGGACACCAACCAGGACGGCAATGCCAGCACCCCTGCTGCCGACTCATACGCCATCAGGAACAACGGCACCTTGACCGCAATCGGATGCACTCTTAGATACGCCACCTCCGACAGCACCTTTGAAACTACGGCCATTGCGGACGGGGCATTCGAGGGCTGCGGCGAAATCACCCAGGTGGTCATTCCCCAGAATGTGGAAAGCATCGGAGGAAATGCCTTCCAGGGATGCTCGAATCTGACACAGGTGGTCTTCCAGGGAACCAATACCACAGTTGCCGACAATGCCTTCAGCGGATGCAACAACATCAGCAATGTCTACTTCCCCGAAGGACTTCCCCAGCAGGATTACGCCTTTGGCGGCTCCAATCCGACAATCTATGTCGGGAAAAACCCATACCCCGAAACCTGGAGCGGCTATCCCGTCGTTGACATGTATGCCAATGGAATCCTCTCGAAGGTAATCCCCGCGCCAGAGGAGGCCGGCGAGGCAGGACAGGTGCTTACACTTGACGAAGACGGGACAACGGCCGTCTGGAAGGACATCCCTGTGGACGGCGCGCTGGACGCGTCATCCACAAACGCAGTGCAGAACGCAACAGTGACTGCCGCAGTCAATGGCCTCATGAACGCGGATGCGGCCATCAGGTCCGACATCACTGCACTCCAGGCAAAGGACGCGGAATTGTCGTCTTCTGTCGCGAATCTTCAGGGTGCGGATGCCACGATGCAGGGTGAAATCAATACCCTGAAGGGCGATGTGAGCGGCTTGAAGCAGACCGATATCTCCATCAGGTCGGATGTCACGGCGTTGCAGACGAAGACCGGCCAGCAGTCGTCTGCCATCACGGACTTGCAAGGTGCGGATGCATCGATGCAGGGTGAAATCAATACCCTGAAGACAGATGTGAGCGACCTGCGTGATACGGTCAACACCAACGCCAGCGACATCATGTCGAAGGTCATCGCGAAGCCCGAGGAGGCAGGCGAGACAGGACAGGTGCTTACCCTTGACGAGGATGGAACCACGGCCGTCTGGAAGCCCGTCGTCGTGGACGCCGAACTCAACGCCGACTCCACAAATGCGATTCAGAACGCAACTGTAACCGCCGCAATCGCCGACATTACGGCGGCCGGCACGGCTATCCAGAACGACGTCTCCGACCTGAAGGCAAAGTACACGGATCTTTCCGGTGCGGATGCGGCCATCAGGTCCGACATCTCCTCACTGCAGGAGAAGGACACGGAGTTGACGAGGCTCTACTTTGAAATGGGCGAGGATATCGCGGAGGCAGGCGCAGTCATTCAGGCGGATGTGGCGGATCTGAAGGCGAAGTACACGGAGCTATCCAATGCGGACGCCGCCATCAGGTCCGACATCTCCGCGTTGCAGGCAAAGGGCGATGATTTGGCTTCGGCTGTAACGAATCTTCAGGGTGCAGGAGCGGCAGTTCAGGGAGACGTAACCACCTTGAAGGGCGATGTAAATGCCCTGAAGGAGGCAAACGGCAGGTTGTCCGCCGCCGATGAGAGCCTGCGCCAGGAGCTTCAGAGCCTGAAGGCCGAGAACCAGGCGCTTCAAGGGGAAGTCGCCGAATTGTCCAGGGATCTCAAGGCGCTTCTCGCATTGCTTGGCGAGAGCGGCAAGCCCGCGCAGGTTCTGACCAAGGGCGAGGGCGGAAGCTATTCCTGGCAGGATTCGGAAGCCCTTGGCAGCGAAATCATGGAAATCAAGCTTGAGGCCGGGTGGAACCTGGTGGCGATGCCGGGGCGCGTCTCCTTCGTCGACAGCGAAGCCGCCATCCTCGAGAACATCGACATCTACACCTTTGACAAGAAGACCAAGGTCTACCATACCTCCGATGGGCTGGAACCCCTGGCATCCTACTGGATGCATGCACCGGAGCCCTGCACAATCCACTTCCAGGTCGTGGGAAGACACACGGAGACGCAGCCCTAGCCCATAGGCGCCGCAGGGGCATCCACCGCCTCTCACCGCAAAATGTTTCGCTGTCGGGTGGAGAAAGTAGGAAATTGATTTACATTGTGTCTCAATTGATTTCCACTGGCCAATGTGGCGCGTTTCCCCCGTAGGAAATCCCCGCCAGCCAGCCCCTGTCTTTGCCTTATAAGTTGAATCCGCTGTACAAACGAGTCTCATCCCTCATTATGAATAAAAACCAACTCCGTCTTCTCTGGCGTTCTTTGGCGTGCGGTCTCTTCCTTTTCACGGCATGCTGCCTGGTCACCCCTGTCTCCGCGCAGGACGGCTGGGATGATGAAGAAGAAGCCGTAACGGACGACCCGACGCTTATCGAAGAGGTTCCCTGGGAATCCTCCACCCGCAAGAAGGAGATGGAGGACAAGATGAATGCGCAGATTGCGAAGAAGCGCAAGGAACTCCAGATTGCCATCACTCCCCAGAGCACAGTCAACTACATCGAGAGCCTTGTCCGCCGCCGCGTCAAGGATCCCCAGCTTGGCGACTTCTCCCTGCTGAGGATTCCTGGAATCAACCTCAACTGGAGGAACTACAACCGTGTTCCCCCGAAGAAGCTTTCCGACATTGTCGACCTGGTTGTCATTGCAGCCGAGGAGAATGCCGAGGATCGCATCCGCCCGGAGGAGCAGAAGGCCGCCATCCGCGAGCAGGCTGAGGAGCGCTTCAAGATGGTCAAGCCCGGCGAACGCGTCTCAATCCTCCTTCGCGGAGGCCGCGGAGCCAATGCGATTGTCGACAACGAGTACTTCCGTTCAGCCAATGATGAATATGTCCAGCTTGGCAACCGGCTGATCATCAAGGAAGACCTTGACCCCGAAGACCAGGGCAAGTTCTACCCGGACATCAACGCCAAGCTGAAGGAGGCCTACGTCGTCAACAACTGCGGCAAGGTCGACGTGGAGTACGACTCCCTCGTTGACGCATACATCTACAACAACACCGCCGAGGAGTTCCGCAAGAACTTCTATGTGCCAGACATCACGAAGCCGACCGCCAGCCTCCGCACGGCAAAGCCCGATTTCTGGGTCCCGATGAAGGACTTTGTCGAAAAGGTCTGCAATACGCTCATCGAACGCGCCCTCGACCTCTACAAGGCAACCGAACTGCATGCCTGGATGCTGGAACAGGGATACTACCTCGTGGACAAGAAGGACGGCAAGCCCGGCGAAACGGAGTGGGTCGACATCATCGAGAAGAATCTCCGTGAAATGCCCGCGCCAGCGCCCACCGGCCCCCAGGGCGGCATGGGCCCCAACGGAATGCCGTATCCTGGCGGCCCCGGCCCGTATCCTGGCCAGTACTAGGACCCGGGACAACCACGGCGGCTCCGAATCACGGACCGTGACATGAGTGACACACAAGGCGGAATGCCCATCCTTGGACGTTCCGCCTTTTTTCTCGTTGAAACCAGCGTCGTTTTTTCCATACAATGAAGAATACCTACAAGCTTGCGGTTGACGACAGGGACTTTCTCGAATCCGATGCGTGCAGGGGAATCCGCCTTCAATTGGAGTATCTCAAGCCAGAGGAGGCGATGCGTGAGAAGCGCGTTGTCTCGACGGTCGTCATCTTCGGCAGTGCGCGCATTTGTTCCGAGGCGGACGCATTGAAGGCGCTTGACGAGGCCCGTCAAAAATTCGCCGAGTCTCCTGACGACCCGGCGGCCCGGAAGGAACTCAAGCACGCGGAGCAGATGCTTGCCAACAGCAAGTACTACGCGATGGCGCGGGAGTTTGCGGGGATTGTCACCACCTACGACCAGAACTCTTCAGACGGCTACCAGCTTGTCGTCATCACAGGCGGCGGCCCTGGAATCATGGAGGCTGGCAACCGCGGAGCATCCGAGATGGGCGGCCTCACAATCGGACTCAATATCAGGCTTCCCTTCGAGCAGCACCACAACCCATACATAACCGAAGACCTGAACTTCCAGTTCCACTACTTCGCAATGCGAAAGATGCATTTCATGAAGCGGGCGGCGGTCCTGGCATGCTTCCCGGGAGGCTTCGGGACTATGGACGAACTCTTCGAGGCGCTTACCCTCGTCCAGACGGGAATCGTGCCCCGCATCCCGATTCTTCTCTTCGGTGCAAGCTGGTGGAAAGAGCTGGTGAACTGGCAGAAGTTCGTTGACGAAGGAGTGATCTCCCCCGAGGACCTTGACCTGCTCACCTTCTGCGATTCCGCCTGGGAGGGATGGAGCGCAGTCAAGAAGTTCTATGCCGACAAGTGCTTCGAAGCCGCCCGCGGCGAGGAGTAGGCGGGGTGTCTTCGCTATTTGCAACTGCCTACGGAAGGCTTCGCGAGGGAGGCGTTGAAAACGCCCTCCAGGAGGCACGCTGGATGGCTGAACTCGCTTCGCGCGGACTTCCATGTGGAGTCACTGCCGAGGAGAGGCTTGAGGAGTGGGTCTCACGAAGGATTTCCGGCGAACCCTTCCAGTATATTGTCGGTTCGGTCGAATTCTATTCGGTCGAATTGGAGGTTGGGCCTGGGGTCCTGATTCCACGGCCTGAAACGGAGCAGCTGGTGGAGTTCGCGCTGGATGCCATCCGTGCAATCCATTCTCCGCATGTCCTTGACCTCTGCACTGGCTCCGGCGCAATTGCGCTGGCGATTGCATTCGAACGCAAGGACGCCGCCTGCACCGGCGTCGACATCTCGGAAGAGGCGCTCTTCTGGGCGAGGCGAAATCTCTCGCGACTCGGAGTGCCCAACTGCCGGCTTCTCAAGGGAGACCTCTTTGCGCCTCTCGAGCGCTCCGAAGGATTCGACCTTATAACTGCGAATCCACCGTATGTCTCGCCGGAGGAATATGAATGCCTCCCGAAGGTCGTGAAGGAATACGAGCCAAGGATGGCACTTGAAGCGGAGGAGGAGGGACTCGCTCTGGAACGGCGGATAATCAACGAAGCCCCGCGATGGCTCAAGCCAGGCGGAATGCTGATTCTGGAAATGGGAGAAGGCCAGGGGGACGCCCTGCGGAAGTCCATGGCCTCCGCAGGGTTTTCAGGCATCGAGATTCGCAGGGACCTCGCAGGCCGGGAGAGAATTGCCCTTGGGCGGGCGTATGGCGCCGCACAAGGGCCGGCCGCGCATTAGTATTTGGTCGGTCCCTTGCGGAAGCCGACAGCCTCCAGGAATTCGGGGTTCGAGGATAGTTTCTGGTTGACGCCCCCCTGCGTATAATACCCCTGGTTGAAGGTGACGGAGAGGAACGCAAAGAGTTCCTTCCACTCGTCCAGGGTGGCATGGGCCAATGCGCTGAGCACTTCCGGAGTCGCTTTCCCTGACTCAAGCAGGAGTGCGGCGCGCTCCTCCGACATTTGCTGGCGCCTGGATATCTCCTTTATCATCTCGCGATAGCATCTTTCAGATGCCTGGCTGACAAGGTTGAATCGCCACCATGCGCAGCGGTCCGGGTCAAATTCGCGGGCGCTCCCGTTGGAGAACTCAGAGGGGATAGGCGCAACCATCAATGGAACGAAGGGGACTTCGGCGGGACGCCCCATGGCAATCCAGCAGACGCCTGGCTCAAGGACGTATGCATAGCCGGTGTCGGTCATCGAGATCGCACGCTCCCAGGCTCCGGCCTTCTCCTCGTCATCGGTGGAACGGGCAAGGTTGGGATTGCCCCACGGCCCTGCCGCCGCACACTTGGTCAGGTCGAATTGAGTCCCTTCAAGATGGTCGCGGTAGACACGGAAGATGTCCTCCCGGGAGACGGGGCGGTCCGGCTTGAAGGAGAAGGGATAGGCCTTCGTCAGATAGCCGTCGACCTTGGTGGGATACTCCACGGAGGGCTGAAGGATGTTCATCGTGCGCCAGACTCTCCTCAAGGAGTAGTATGGGTGATGGTATTCGCCCCGGGACGCCATCTCGGTCCAGTCAAGCCCAGGCTTCTTCCGCGCCTCCTCCGACAGGTAAGGGCACATCTTCATGTCCGGCGAGTCAGGACGAACCTCCCTTATGCGGAAGAGGTTTGCCTCTACGAAGATCTCGCCGTCGGGGACTCTCTGGGCAATCCAGTAGCCGCCCGTCCCGTCGGAGGAAGGGGTCATCTCCATCACCCACGCATCGTTCGCGTCGGCGACAAGGAGGGTCTCCCCAGTCCCATAGTAGCCGAACTCCTCCAGGAGGGAACCCATCAGGTCGACCGCTTCGGCGGCCAGGGTGCATCGCTCCAGGGCGACCCGACCCAGCTCCGCCGAGTAGAAGAGACGCTTGCCCTCCTCCGGATCACACTGGTTCCATGCCTTGCAGGTGCATTCACCAAGCATCAGACCCGCCTCGTTGATGATTCCATAGTTGCCGTCAAAGTAGGCGTAGGTATGGCGCACCTGCGGGATCTCACCCACGGGAAGAGTAGGAAAGGCCTGCCCGAGGGAATCGGAATACTCGTCGGAACGACCAGGCACATACAGACGGGGAACGATGTTCGCATTCCAGCGGGGCAGGGCGCCAGAGCATATCCCCTGGGGATAGACGGGGCGCATCGCCCCCTCGGGCCAGTCCTGGGCCGCGACAAAGACGATGCGGTGGTCGGCAAGCGCATCGTCGCAGGAGTGCGCGACACGCATCCGCCCGTCGACGCTGGCCTTTGGTGTGACAATGATGGTGGTGCAGCTGCTGTTGCTCATCTGCGTATTAGTCCTTATGGAAGGGTGGGGCACTTCTTCAATGCGTAAATCGCCATGTCAAGGCGTTCTCTGAATTCATCAGGATAATGCGTCTCCGTAACGGCCATCTGCATTGCCGCACCAAGAAGCATGTCGTAGAAGACGCCCGCGATCTGTGTGCAGTGGACTGCCTGGAATTCACCCTGCATTACACCCTCGCGGATAAGGCGCACTAGCGCAAGGCGCAATAGCACGGTATGGCGCATGACACGCTGGGTCACGGATTCGCCAAGACGCTGCTGGTCAATGAGATACTCGACCACTGCGTCAAGAAAGGCGGTGTTCTCCTCCATATATTGCGTCAGACGGAAGAGTATTGCTCTAAGTTTCTCTGACGCAAGGAGATGTGGATGCTCCTGCACATATTGCATGAATTCCTTGCCGATGAAGTCCGCAATATGGAACAAGACCGCCTCGAAGACATTCCGCTTGCTCTTGTAGTAGCGGTAGAGAACCGTTCGGCTCAGGTGGCATCGCTTGGCAAGCAGCTTCAAGGTGACTTGCTGATAGCCCAGTTCGCTGAAGAGCTCCTGTGCGTTCTGAAGGATAAGGTCAATTCGTTGTTTGTGGTCGACGTGAGGCCCCATCTGGCAATTTCAAAAGACTCTAATGCTTTCTCTTTGAACGGAATGAAAACACCGCTTTTCGCCTGCATCCGCGGCTGTCCGATAAAAATATCGCCCATTCGGAAATCTGCACGCAGGAACACCCCCTTGCCTGGTTCATTTCCAGCGGAAGAGGGTGCCGCCATAGAGCAGCCCCGCGCCAAAGGCGACTGTCAAAACCAAATCTCCCTTCCGTAGAATCCCCTCCGAAGACATTTGGGAAAGGGCAATTGGAATCGAGGCGCTGGATGTATTGGCGACAGAGCCCAGGTTCTGGTAGAATCTCTCCTGGGGTATGCCCATCGACCTCGCGACGGCGGTCAGAATCCTCCCGTTTGCCTGGTGGGGTATGAGGTGGTTCACATCCTCCAACCTCACGCCGTTCCGAGAAAGAAGCTCGCGGATGACCTTCTCCATTGTCTTGACGGCAAACTGGAAGACAGCCTTCCCCTCCATCTTGAGATGCCCGACGGGAAGCCTGGACTGCTCCTCGGTGGACGCGCCACCCTCGCGGGTCAAAAGCCTCGCGCCAGAACCGTCAGCCCCCAGAAAGTCGTCGATAATCCCGGGCTCCCCGGAGGGCACAAGCACAACCGCCCCCGCACCATCCCCGAAAAGGACGCTCGTTGACCTGTCATGCCAGTCCACCATGCGTGAATTCACCTCCGTGGAGACGATGAGGACTGGACGACGATGGAGAAGGCAGTAGCTCCTGCCCAGGGCAATGCTGTAGCAGAAGCCTGTGCACGCCGCGCTGATGTCGCAGGCGCCGGCATTCACGGCGCCAATTCCATTCTGAATCAGGGCCGCCGTCGCGGGATAGGAGACATAGTCGCCAGTGCTGCTGCTGGCAAGAACAAGGCAAAGCTCGTCTGCGGATACGCCGGAATCCTCAAGCGCACGACGGGCAGCAATAATTCCCATCGAGGACGCCGACTCGTCAGGGGAGCAGATGCGCCTCTCGCGAATCCCCGTATGGGAGAAAATCCACTCGTCAGTGGTGTCCAATGTCTCCTCCAGATCACGGTTCGTGACTATGCGCTCAGGCAAATACGAGCCAATCCCACAAATGCGGACAAATGAGTTTTCTCCTGGTTTCTGCATGCCCGATAATATATTCTATGCCTGGTGAGTAGTAGGCAAGGAGCCACCGAAGAGTCAGGATTCGAAGGAATTCCTTCCCCGAAGCCATCGCAGGGCAAGGCGTGGCTATTGGATGTTCCCAGCCAATCACTCCCCCTGGAATGCACCCAGTGGGGCAACGGCATGGTCGGGCGCTTGCATTATTCATCCAAAGGCAAGTGATTCCGCTTATGATGCATGGAAAACCTGGGGGACGCATGATGTGAATGCCCCTCTGTCTTCGCCGGAGACGCATCGTCTCGATGCACAAGACGCGTTGTCACCCGTTGAGCCCTGGATGTGAGGCTTGGCGAAGAACTGCGCAGTGGATGAATGTATATGCAAAGGCACGTGTAGAAGCTGCTCGCCACACTGTAGACGACGCAGTACGGCACGGCGGAAATGGCGAGTTTGAAATATCAGTCTACATGAATGCGCATCCACTTGCTTTTTTTTGATGAATGACTTATATTAGCGCCAAGGAATTGAAAAATGGATGTCCATCCGTAACAGTTCAGGATATGCCGACGGTCTCATCTCCCCAGGCATACCCCAGGGCAGTGATGCCCTGGGCATCTTCTCTGACCCAACTGCGAAAACAAGGTCATTCAGAACAGTAGCTTTTTTCTTTGTTATCTAGGTTTTTCCACAAATCAAAAGCCAAAGAGGTCAAAATGAAGAAGGAATTGTTTTTGCTTGCTTTTGTTCTTTCTGCCTTGGTATATAGTGAAGTCCTGTATACTTTTCCAAGCAGTTATGTAGAAGTAAGATGTGGGCAGGATGAAAATGATGGATTTGTGTCGCTGTATCAGGAGGTTGATATAAACGAACCATTTGCTGTAGCACTTAATTGGAAAATTAACACATTTACTGGGCATAGATATTATTCAAACTCATGGTATGTCTTTGCAACTGCCTTAAATTATGGAGATCATGCCGATGGAGGAGGAGGCGGCTATAATAGAACTGGTAGAAAATTGATAATTTCAAGAGAGGCTACACAAACAGGATACTCCTATTCTTCACAGGTAATAACGGTTTTTGACAACAAAGGGTGTATTCATTCCACGGAATGATTTCTTTTATAAAAACATACATGTCAAGAAACTTTTCAGTCCTCCCTGCAAAAGGCCTGGCATCTAGCCATGCTAGCCCCAGTACTTTTTGTGGTCTTTCGCGTAACGTGAATCCAGAAAAGGCGACCCACGATAATTACCATGGCAACATTACAAAAGTCATATAAGACAACACAATTCCGTCTCATCATTGGGCTTATTGTTGCATGTCTTGCCATTGCGGTGTTATTAATGTTATGCAGGGGCAAGGCATGGGGACATCGTCGGGTTGTCTTTAAAAATCCCCAGTTGCTTGTTGTCAGGTATCGCCGTATCCAGAATCTGGGAAAACAGGTTGAACTTGTGGATCTTATTCCATTGGAGGATATTATAACGCTTGAATCAATGAATGACACAGGTGAAGGCAAGTGTTTTCCGACTGTGTATGGCATATCAGTGGCGGATGATGAAGTCCCAATTATCAGAGTATTGCCGTTGAAGCTGTCGGGTGGAGATAATGACTCCAAGTCCTCCAGATATCCTGAGATATATCGGATAAATGTTCTTTGTGATGGTGAATTATTTGTGTATGATGATGTTGAGTACAACGGGGAGGAATATATGTCTGTGGCACATGGCAAGGACTGGTATATTGCAATCACCAGAAGAATCAAATGAGGAGTCCAAAAATGAATCGCAAACTTAGTATTATCAGCAATCTTGCAGTGTTTTGTCTTGGCATGTATTGCCTATTATTGTCCCAAAACGTAAAGGCGGCTTCTCCCAGGGATGTCCTGCTAGAATCCATGCAGTTGTCAAGGCATTCAACATTTTCATGCGATTTCACGGATTCAGATATATTAAAGCAATTCTATGCCACTAAAGGAAAGTATTATCAATTGGCTGCCGAAGACCAGTTTGTATTCAGACGCCTGGAACTAATGGACGACAAAGGCGAAATCGTATGTGAATTTGTCCAGAACAGGGAAGGCTTTTTTGCCAGATGTGGAGATTATTGCGGAAAAATCGGAGATATCATCTATCTTTTCTACTTTGACGACATGTTTGAGAAGATTTCGGAGCCCGAGGAATCTATATGCATGTATTCCATGGCATCAAAAGTCATAGACGGGCAGAATTATTATGAGATTGTTATTTCCTCAACAACAGATGCCACGAGTATTGCCAAGGCCAACCCGGAATTCCCGTTGTCATTTTATGATGGTTCAAAAGAAATGACTTCTCCCTTTTATGCCATGCGCCCCAGGCAACGCATATTCCATATCGGAAAGAAAGATGGATTTCTATATGGCAGAAAGCATGTTGGCTACAGGAGAAAATTGCTCTACAATCGTCTAATCACAAATATCAAGTTCTCCAATGATTTGAAGGAGAAGGATTTTGTAGTGCATGGAAGAGTTACAAAGGACTATATCCTGCTTATGGATGAGTTTGTTGTTCCATATATGAGCAAGCAATACAAGTCAAGATTGAAACTGACATCAGATTCAACATATTACCGCATTTCTGCGTTTTCGAAGGCAATAAATTGGATATTGTATGCCCAAAACACAAAATGGATTTCAATCATCATGGCAGGCTTTGCGTTTAGCTTGCTTGCATTTATTTATTATTTGAAGCGCAGGGACTGATTGCTTTCCAGATGGCAGCTTCCTGCAGTAGCAATCGCTCTATTTCTGATGCCGTGACATCAACTAATCTCGTCTGATGTTTTTCTATCAAGACATTCCACGGCTTCAGCTCTGGTTCAGCACGCCAAATCAGGCGGCATTATTCC
>URJM01000022.1 GCA_900548225.1 uncultured bacterium | reverse complement strand
TTCCGACCGCCTCATGGTCAACCAGAACAGCCTCTACTGGGTCGATGTCACCATCAGAAGCGTCAACGGCGTCACCCCGACCCACTTCAACCCGCTTTCGAAGGATGAGGACAGCGGTGTTTCGCTGTGGTGGGATGCGGACGCGTCCGGAACATTCACGGCTGGCGACATGTTCGTGCCTCTCCTGGAGACCCCGGTCTTCGCAGGAGGCGGAGATGTGTGGACCTGCAGCCTGGTTCCAGACCCGGACTTCATGACCGCATGGCTCAGCACGCCGCTGGACAGCGTCTTCAACAAGAACTTCAACTTCTTCGTCTGCGTCAAGACAACGGTTGACATGTCCTTCGGCGACTCCTTCCAGATGAGCGCAAGCTTCCTGGATCCCTCCGAACCCACGTACGACTACTTCAACTACAGGCGGAAGGACAAGAGCATCTCCTTTGGCACTGATACGTCCAGGGGGCTCAAGAACCAGATCACCAGAGGCGATGTCTACAGCTTCGCCCAGGTTGTCAGCAAAGTCAATACCTGCACAACGGTCACAAATACGGTCTTCGCCAAGGAGACATCCTCCGGCCAGACTGTGGACGCGGATTCCATCGTCCCGCTCACAAGCGTCAGCCACTTCATCCAGAGAAGCGTCACCGGAAACACCCCATACGTGACAGAGGTCTCCATCGACCTCGTCAATGTCAAGGGCTTCGACCCCGCCACGGCGCTCAAGAGCCTGGACAACAATGTGGCCGCGGGCGAACGCGGTGTCATCCTCTATAGGGACAATGGGGACGGGGTCTTCAACCCTGCCACCGACACTGTCGTCAACTCCGCCATCAAATTGGAGACCAAAGCATCCGGAGTCACCCACATCACACTCCTTCTGGCTGACGAAAGCTGCACGGTTCCTTCCGTTAATGACGACAAGAAGGATCTCTTCATTGCCCTGAACATGGCAGATGACCTGTTGTTCGGCGTCAGCTTCTACGGTGCGATGGAGCCCGAGTACATCATCTACTCCACGGGCAAGGGATCCGCCGCCAGCGCAATCAGGACCGACATTCTCTCCTCCACGATCAACGCCGAGTACGCCGACCTGGTGGGCGTCGAGCCCTTCACTTCGACTGGCGGCCTCCTGATCCAGAGCGCGGGCAGCAATGTCTCCGGCTACCAGACAGTGACCCTCTCCCGCACCCTGAACGGCGCCTACGTCCTCAGCTGGAACGGAAATCAGGTCACCATCACAGACCTCCGCAAGGCGACGACTGTCACCCTCGGAAGCGGCGCCGACTCAATCACGGTCACCTTTGACCCCGTCCGCTTCTTCAGCGAAGACGCACTCGCGTATAGCGCATTCGGCGATGCAGTCGACGCAAATGGCGACACCATTCCGCTGGGCACCAAGCTGACAAGCATCGCAGGCTCCACCACCTGCTTCTACACAGATGTCAATGCAGACGGCAAGTTCACCCTCGGAATCGACCGCATCAACCAGACCGACTCCGACAAGAGCTTCACCGCCGCAGACCGCCTCGCATTCTACGACGCCAACGAAAACGGCATCTGGGATGCTGACGAACCCGTCTTCTTCGACACAGACCTGACATACACGCTGCCATGGATGGATGCGGTCATCGACACCGACTCCACACTCACACAGGGCATCGGCGCAACAACGGTCGTCCTCAACGAAGAGAATTCCCTCGACCCGGTGGAGTTCTCCCCCGCAGAGGGAGACGCCACAGTCAATGGACGCAACTACCTCTACTACGTCGATGCGGACGACGATGCCAACCGCAACTACAATCCGCTGCAGGACGTTGTCGTCCTGCGCAGCGGCACCGGCGGCATGATGGCGCCTCTGACACTGGCCGCCACCGACCTGGTCGTCCTCTATCCTGCATTCGACGGCACCGAGGAGTATGACGTGGCCGCCAACATCGGCGCGACCCTGCGTCCATTCCAGGCCGGCGACCGCCTGAAGATGAACCTGGTCAAGGGTAGCGAGGGCGCGTACGGACAGACCAAGGCGCTCATCCTCTCCGATGACAACACCTGGAAGGATATGGAGATGTCGTGGCAGTTCCTCGTGACTCCCGCCCGCACCATCCGCCGCTACACCCCAGACTCCGCCAACCCCGCATACGCCACCTACGAGAGCGCAATGTCCGCAATCATCGGACTTGACTTCGCCAACAGCGGGGCCTCCGACGTGATCCTGAGCAAGGTGACGGTCAACTTCAACAATGTCAACGGTTGGGTTGCCACCGACTTCCTGCCTCTCTCCAATGACAAGAGCTCCGGCGTCCAACTCTGGCGCGACGCCGACGGCAACGGCGTCTTCGACCCAGAAGTGGACACCTTCGTCCCGCTCGCAGGCAAGCCCTCCTGGAGCCAGAATGGAAACACCCAGGTGGTCTCCCTCTCGCCCAGCGCCAATAACGAAATCACAAGTGCAGTGGTCGATGACGTCCACGACTTCTTCATCGTGGTCATCCCGAGCCAGACCGCAAACAACACCCAGCAGGTCAACAGCGGCGACAAGTTCGTCGCCTACATCACCTCCGACGGCGTCTCCCTGAACAAGACCGTCCGCAAGATCGCAGACGTCACCACCGGCACGATCGCCATCGACTCCAAGCCGCCTGTGCTGGAGAATGTCGACGCGACCGCAGTTGACTCCCGCATCGCCGACACCCTCTCCATGACCTTCGACGAGGGCATGAAGAAGCTCACATCGAGCGACCTCTCGGTCTGGAATATCACCGACACCGTCACTGGCAACGCATACAAGGTGACCGACTTCGTCATCTCCGACGACTCCGTCACCGCGTCACTGAAGCTGGCGCCCGCGGACGGCATGACCGAGGCCGACTACTCCACCGCCCCCGTCTCCGTCGCGGCAGCCTTCACCACCGGCACCGCCCTGGTCGACTGGGCGAACAACCCCGCTGAAATCAAGGGCATCAAGGCCAACGACAAGGTCTCCCCGTTCATCCGCACGGCGACCCTCCTTGACACCGACAGCGACGGCGTCCTCGACTCCGTGATGCTGACCTTCACCGAGCCAGTCCTCGACACGACCTTCGGCACAACCGAGTGGACAATGGACGGCGCCCCCATGACGCTCCAGACTCCTGGAACCAGCGCGGTCGGCATCGTCGACGCGCTCAACGACAGCTATCTGGTCTTCAAGGTTGACGCGCCCGCCGGCGAGGTCACTCCCGAGTCCTTCGCCTTCGGCGAGGTCCAGACCCTCACCGACGCCGCAGGAAATGTGCTCAAGGTCAACGACGACTTCACGGTCGTGGATGCCATGGTGCCCATCCTCCTGCTGGCTGAACAGGAAGGCGAGAACATCCGCTTCGACAATCCCGGCTACACGCTGGTCGCGGGCACGGTCATCAAGCTGACCTTCTCCGAGGAGCTCGTCTCCGACGGCGCAATCAGCGGAATCACACTCGTGGGCGGCGGCAAGTCGGTGGAACTGACTGACGGAGCCGAATTCACGGCGGTCTTCGACGGCGCGTCGGTCTCTTTCACCACGAAAACCGACATCTCCGGATTCACCACCCCAGACGGCTGGCTCGTCAAGGTCAACGCCGTAAATACCGGCATCAAGGACGTGGACGGCAACATCGTCGCCGCCAACGACGGCGTCCCCATGACGATCTACATCTCCCCAGAGCTGGTGGCGCCCGCCGACGGAGTCTTCTTCACGACCACCGCTGCGGAACCCACCCTGGTGCCGCAGATCAAGCTGAACTACATGGCAAGCCGCGCCTCCTCCTGGAAGATTGAAATCTTCAAGATGGATGCCGCACACCAGCCCACAGGCGACGCACTGGCCACATACGAGGGAACCCTCGACGACATCAATACAATCGATGACGACGCGGCCGACAACATCGCCCTCGACGGCTGGTACGACGACGCGACCATCGCATACGTCTTCCAGGCGACTCTCGCCAGCACCCGCGGCGACGTTGTCCTCACCGCAGGATTCTACGCGATGGACACCGAAAAGGCCTACCAGGGTGTAGCCAACCGCGGCGTCACCATGGAGCGCACCGGCGACACCAGCGTCCACAAGCCGATCTTCGACGATTCGACCCACCACTACTTCCTGCTGGACGGCGCATACACCAGCGGCAGAGTGGTTGTCAACCCGTCCTTCCTGGATGCATTCACACCCGCCGTTCCCACCGGAGTGACCCGCAAGATCACCTTCGAGGCGAGCAACGGACTGACTGCGACCGAGGAGGCCGCCGCGGTTCTCGACTGGTCCGACGAACTCGAGACCACGAAGCTCGCGGCCGGCGACACGATTGTGGGCAAGGTCGTCTTCTCCGCAGTGGACAAGGACGGCAACGAGGTGGTCATCGCCAACGGCACGACCCACGTCTACACCATCCAGGAGAACTTTGACGACCTGGCCGCCGCAGTCATCCTGACCGATGGCGCCTACACCGAACTTGCCGAGCCCGTCGTCTGGAACGACCCGACCACGGTCTACGCTCTGCTGGCCAAGCTCGATGTCAAGGAGTACCAGTGGCGCATCATCCCCGCCGACGGCTCCGAGGGACAGCCCTGGAATACCTCCGGCGAAATGAACATCGCCCGCGAACGCTTCGGCTGGGCAAAGCTCTCCGACGGCAGAGTCCTGGTCGCCGGCGGCTTCGCCAACAACAACCCCAACGGGCTCTCCTCCACCGAAATCTTCGACGGCGCCACCTCGACCTGGAATATCACAGGCGCACTGAACGTTGGCGTCTATGACAATGCAGTCGTCGCCCTCGACGACGGCAAGGCACTCTCCATCGGCGGCGCAAACAGCGCAAAGGCGCAGAGCGACGCAATCGAACTCTACGAGAATGGCACCTGGCGCGTTGTCGGCGCACTCTCGCAGCCCAAGCAGATGGTGGCGGCAGTCCGTGCCGGAGACAAGGTCTATGTCTTTGGCGGCTATTCCAAGGTCACCAAGGAAGTCAATGGAAGAATGACTACCACCACCGAGTATCTCGACACAATCGAGAGAATCGACATTGCTGCGGACGGGTCGGTCACCACCACCGTCGAACCTATGAAGCTCATCTTCAAGCGTGGAGCATCCAGCGCCTTCATACAGGAGAACCACATCGCCATCGTCGGCGGCAACCGCATTGACGAGACTACCGGCAGGACTGTCGGCATTCCCGGCAGCGAGGACATCCCCCTTGACGCGTCCAACATGCTCGTGGGCGATACTCCGGGCACCAAGCCCGGCATCGCCGCTCTCAACGCGATGTACGTCATGGATGATAATGACGTCATCTGGGAGATTGGCGGCAGGGACAGCAAGAAGGTCTCCTACCTGATACCCGGCGACACCTCAGTCATCTGGGATGAGGCGGCCAATTCGCTGAACCACCTCCACGACGGCGGCGCGGCAATCTGCATCAACGGCGAAATCATCGTCGCCGGCGGAAACAGCACCAGTGGCATCATTCCCACCGAGACATTGGACATCACGACCCTCGACGGTGCGTGGGTTGAGTCCAGCGACCTGGCCAGCTCCGCAGACGGCAACCGCACCTCCTTCGCGATTGCCGAGGTCAATGGCTCGCCGATTGCATTCGGCGGCAAGGTCAACGGCGCTCTCACGACAGCCACAGAGAGCCGCCTGGCAAGCTGGAGCAAGTGGATTGCCACCGAGGAACCAACGCTCCCCGAGCAGAAACTCGCATTCGGCAACCTCAACCTGGCCGCAGGCAAGGACTACTTCCTGCAGGTCCGTGCCAAGAACTCCGCCGACGGAATCTCAGACATCCTCTCGACGGTGGCGTTCACAATCGGCACGGGTGAGACCACGGTCGAGCCCATCGCCGCAATCGAGGCGGCAATCGGCGGAACCACAGTCGCGTCGGGCATCTCCACCATGGAGACCGCCATCGACTTCACCTTCGTCCCAGACGCCAATACGGTCAGCTACAGGTACATACTCGACAGCGCAGCCGCGGTCACCACGACCGACACCACCCTGGCACTCACCTCGGTGGCGCCCGGCAGCCATACGCTCAAGCTCTTCGCCATGAGCACCTCCGGAGCAATCCAGAAAACTCCGGCCGTCTTCGAGTGGACTGTCACTGCACCTGCCTCCGCACTGGCAATCGTCAGCGACTCCGTGACCAATGGCGGCTCGACCGTCCTCACCGACGGAGTGATCTTCACCCTCGACGCGACAGGCTGGTCCAAGTACCACTACAGCCTCGATGGAGGAGCACTCTCCGCCGATGCCGACATCGCCACGGGCATCGAACTCTCCGGCCTGGAGACAGGCTCCCATACCATCCAGGCATGGGTCGCAACCGATGAAATCCCATTCGACGACGCAAATTCCACTACCTTCGCCTTCGATGTGATCGCAGTCGGAATCGACCCGGCCGCATCCACAGACACCACGACCACCAGGACATTCACCATCACCGCCATCGGCGGCACGGTTGACAAGTTCCAGTGGACGCTGGACGAAGCGGCCCCCGTCGTGGTGGACCCCGCAACTGCACTGCTTACGCTCGATGACATCCCGATCGGAGCCCATACGCTCAAGGTGGCCGCCATTGACGCGGCAGGAAACGTCCAGGCGGTTCCCGCAGTCGCATCCATCATCGTCACTTCGTCCCACGGCGACAGCCGACTCCTGGCGAATCTCACCGCCGATGCCGCAACCGCATCCATCGACGACGGAGACATCACCTTCACGCTGGCATTCGTCGATGACAACGGCAACGCAGTGGAAGTCGCAGCGGCTCCTGTCGCGGATGACTTCACTGTCCTCAACGGTACCGTCACTGCGGTTGCATCCGTCAACGAGTCGACCTTCACGGTCACCGTCGAACCCGCGGCCTCCATCGCCGCCGGCGAGACCGAGGTGGTCTCCCTGCAGCTGATGGCCGGCAGAGTCCACGAGCCCGACTTTGGCCACTCCAACGTCGCAAGCGCGACGGCGACTACACTCGTCTATTCGCCCGCAGCCGCCGATGGCAAGCTGGTCTCCTTCGGAATCGGACTCTACTCCGACTTCGACCTGACCACCCCTGTCACGACAGTCGAGGTCCTGGACGCCTTCTATGTGGCAGTCGAGGTGGATGCGCTCCGCGCAATCACCGGCGCTGACGTGAAGGTCACCTACGACCCGGCGAAGTTCGCCCTGGCGGACGACACGCTCGTCGCCACCGACATTGTCCAGGCGCCCTTCAACGCCATTGACACCGAGGCCACAGGCAAGACTGTCGCCTTCGTCGAGAAGAAGGCCGACGGCGAAATCCACCTGGGCGGCGCAGTCCTCGATCCCGCCAATGCAGTCTCCGGCTCCTTCGACCTTGCAATCCTGAAGTTCAAGGCCATCGGAACCGGCGATGGAGCCGACACCGACTTCGCGGTGGCTCCTGGCGAACAGACAATCGGCATCGAGGGCGTCCTGCCCATCGCCAACGACGACCCGGCGGTCGCATACGGATCCGCCAGGCTTGAGGTCACCGAGGATGTCGCAACCCTGACAATCTCGCTGGCTCCCGCCACCATTGACGAGGGAGGCGCTACCACGCTCACCGCGACCATCTCGGGCGCAATCGCGACCGACCTCACAGTCGTCGTCAGCGCGGACGATCCGCTGGTCGCCGACCAGACGATTGTCATCGCCGCCGGCGATACCACCGGAACCAAGGAGGTCACCGTCGCCAACGACAACAAGCTCACCGGCGACTACGACATTACCTTCACAGTCACCTCCACTGCCACCGGCGACAGCGCAGTCACCGCGCCCGCCACTGGAGCAGAGGCTGTCCTGAAGGTCGTTGACCTCGCAGTCGAAGAGCTGGCCTTCACTCTCGTGAATGCCGACGGAGATGAAATCGGCAATGTCACCGAGGGCGAGCAGTTCTTCGTCAGGGCGACCCTGGGCGCCGGCAATGCCGCAGCCGCTGACGTGAAGTTCACGCTGGCAGTCGGCGGCACGGCGGTCGCAGGCACCGACTACACCTACGCCAACTCCTTCGTGATTGTCAAGGACGATGTCTCCGGCACCGAAACCTTCACGACCTATCGCGACGGCGCTCTCAACGCAGCTCCCAAGACCATCGAACTCACTGTCACCGCACTCACCGTGGAGGGCTTCACAGTGCCAATCACCACTGGCACCCTCACGATGCTGGTCTATGACGGCGACACCATGCGCGCCGACATCAACGGCGACGGCGCAATCGATGGATCGGATGCCCTCCTCTTCCTCTACTACTTCCAGACAGAAAACGATGGCAGCGAGGGCTGGGGCGCATGCGACTTCAATGGCGACGGCGTGATCGACGGGGCTGACGCCCTCCTCTTCCTCTACTACTACGAGAGCGGCGACACCCGCGGCGATACCCGCGAGGATCTGCCCGTCTTCGACTTCATCCTGTCGTCGGACAAGGCAACTCTCGGAGTGGGAGAGGAGACCGAGGTCTCCTTCGTCGTGAACTTCAGCAAGGATGGCGGCATCAACGGAGCCCAGGCCGACATCGCCTGGGATCCGAGCAAACTCCAGGTGGTCGGCCCGCTCAAGGAAGACGGGTCACTCGACCTGGACGCCGCCATCAACAAGGCGTCCTTCGAAATGCTGAGCACGGGCACCCTCGACAACGGGGCCGGGAAGATCACGAAGTTCTTCGCCAGCACTCTCAAGCCTGGGGAGCTGGTTCTCCCGGTCACCATCGGAACCTTCACCGTCAAGGCGCTGGCTGCCGGCGAGGCGACTATCTTCATCTCGAATCCCCAGAGCACGACACCTGGCAAGATCTCCTACGGAAATCCACCGATACCCGACAATGCGGTCGGAAACATCACGAACCTGACGCTGAACATCACCACGGAGCCCACGGAGAATGGATTCCTCCTGGATTTCCACGGCACCTATCGTGACACTCGCGCCCCCTCGGACGTGGTGCTGACGATTGGCGAGAAGGAGGGAGCCTCCGATGCATTCAGTGCCGCAGACGGCGACATCAAGGCAATGCCCGGCGATTTCCCGTATGCACTCTACGTGAAGAACGGAAGCGACAGGCTGACGAAGGACGTCCGCGCACTCACCGACTCCCCTGTCACATGGCATTGCGAGTATGCCAAGACCGACAGCGACCAGAAGGAACTCGAGCTGACCTGGGATTTGACGGGACTTGACGCCTACATCTTCACGATCGAGGTGGACGGCGCCGCCAGGACAATGGAGAAGCAGGGCAGCCAGGTTCTCTCTGGCAACTCCAAGTCCTTCGCCGTCACGGTCCAGCCCGCCGCATCGCTTCTCAGCCACAGCTACGCCCTGAACGAGGGCTGGAATCTGGTTGGCGCGCCTTTCGACCTGGATGCGGTTGCCATCAATACCCTCAAGGGTGAGGATGGCGTCCTTCGAGGCTACGATGCGGATGCATTCGCATTCACCGAATTCACCGGAAGTTCGCTGGCCGCCGGCGAGTGCCTTTGGGTCCACCGCACCGCTCCCGCGACCGTCGAGGTGAAGGGAACCGCCCCGGCCGCCAAAGGGGTCCAGCTCATCGCGGGATGGAATCTGGTGACGCCACTGGCAACCACCGCCGCCAGCAACATGACTCTCCCGAACAGCCCGCAGGTCTGGGTCTGGACGGCGGATGGATACCGCTGGATCAACGAAGACTCCGACATCAGGAAGGGAACCGGATACTGGTTCTACTCCGAGACCGAAACCACCATCTGGAAAACCGCCGAATAATGCGGCACGCCCCGTCCTCCTGTCTGAATCCCAGACGGGGGGACGTGGGGTTTTTTTCACTTTCCCATAAGAAATCTTCCCATCTGACAGGAAAATCATAATACAGGGCATATAATTCCAGTTTCCTCGCAAAACGAGTGTGAATTTCTCACATTTGGGAAGTGCGGCCACATGGCCGCCCTCAGCTTGCCTGTGATTGACGCTCGCCGCCCCGCCAGGATGGCACGGAGTGTGCTTGAGCTCTCACTCGCCAAAAGATTTTGAATTCGCATATAATCAATAATAATCACCACTAAACTCATGATTAAGGAGCAGTTGCTTATGAATCGCACCACGAAGCGGATCTCCCTCTCCCTTCTTTGGGTCCTGCTCGGATTGATTCTGCTGCCCGCGACAGCGAAGGCGGCACCTATCACCGACTGGGATGACGATGGAGTGCCAGATCTTGTCGAACAGGAGCAGTCCACCGATGAATTCTACCCGATGGAGTCGTCGAAGTACGCTCCACGCGCACTCGTCCTCTCCTACCTTGAGGAGACAGGCGCCCAGGTCCCAGTCACAGAGGGAATCGTCCGCAACAACAATCCGTCCACGGTGGAGTTCTGGATTCTTCCCTTTTCTCCCGACGGCACGGCTGCTGCGGTCTTCGGCGCAAACGGCTACGGCACGGTCTACAACTACAATGACGGAGAACTGGAAATCGCGCTTGCGCCCAGCGAAGCGGATCCCACCTGCGTATCCGTCGAAGTCTGGCAGAACGGCACACGCACATTCGTGGATTCGACGCTGATTCCAGTGGAGCCGAAAATCGCCCCCACTGTCGCCGACTGGACACATGTCCTCCTCTCAACCGACGGCAACGGCAATTACAGCATCTATGTGAATGACATGACCGAGGCTGGAAGGGCAGGCAGCTGGTGGTATGACGTCGACCCGGGAACAGCAGATGGAACTGTGGTCATCGGAAAGGGGTTCAAACATGCATTCCTGGACGAATTCCGCTACTTCACCAGCGTGCGCACCGAAGGACAGCGCATCAAGAACACGGCAATCATGTGCACAAAGGCAGAAGACCCGGACCTGGGACTCTACTATCGCTTCGACGATGGCGGCAAGACTGTCGAGGATTTTGCACATCTCCCTGATTTCAAGGCACTTGCAGCACTCTATAATGACGACACGCAGCCCGAGGTCACCGAGGCGTTCAAGTATCGTCTCCACATGCCAAATTTCGTGGACGCCAACGGCGACGGACATGCCGACTGGGTTACCGCACAGTCCTGCGCAATGCCTGACAACCTGGCATACGGCGACGGCGACGGCGACGGAATCATCAACGACACCGTCAACAACACCTTCGACAACATCTACGACTACGCAATCGTCCGCAATCCGAATTCCCGCCGCCTTGAGACCAGCATCCTCCAGGGCGACGACCTCTTTTTTGTGAACGGCGCCTGGAGCACCACCTACAGCGAAGACGCCCTCTACATCCGAGCCGGCGTCAGCGAGCGCCTCTCCACCATTCCTGTCGGCGGCGACCTGGCCGTCACCAAGCATGTCCTTGCCAAGTCCTTTGCCGCCCCCGAGGAGAACTACTGGGACGGTATCGACAATGACTCCGACGGCATCGTGGACGATACCGACATTGCCCTTGACATCGCCAGGAATCCCTCCGAGAGCGGCCTGATCGACTCCGACGGCGACGGACTGCCCGACTCCTGGGAGCTCAAGTACTTCGGCGACCTCACCTCCACCGACGGCACAATCGACTCCGACGGCGACGGCGTGATCGACCTCTACGAGTACCTCATGGGGTACAACCCCACCGCGAAGGTCTCCGTCCCCCGCACATTCTACGCATACCTTGAGAGCGGCGAATACGTCGCAGTCATCCAGACCACGGCCGAGGGCGGCTTCATCCTGGCAGACGGCTCGGCCGCCGCGGCAGTCAAGGACGCCGCCAACGTGGCACTGCTGACCGACGGACAAATCGACTTCGACGGGGACGGCATCTCCAACTATGACGAGGCATACATATACGGCACCAACCCGCTGCTGAAGGACACCGACGGCGACGGGCTGGACGACAACATCGAAATCTTCGTCACCTACACCGATCCACTTGACCCGAACAGCCCCGCCGCCACAGGCATGCGGGTTCTCGACCTGGTTCTCGGTTCACATGACGTCACAATCATGAACCCGAAGACCGGCAAGCTCGACTTCACATACACCCAGGCGGCCCGCACCGCCCCATACGCAATCTTCTACAACGAGGAAATCACAGAGTCGTATGTGAAGATTTCGGATGACGAGTACCAGTACACCAGGAGCGCAATCGTCAACGGCGCGGCGGAGCCCGTCTTCACCGAGAATGTCACCGCGGCGGAGATGCGCAGGCGCACCGAGGACAACGGCTTCGTCCAGAGCGGCCAGGACTTCTCCCGTACCATCCGCAACTTCTCCGGCATCGAGGATCCCCAGCACTTTGCAATCGATCTCTGGTTCAAGCTGGCGGACGACTCGGGGCTCACGGGCACGCTCCTCCAGAAGCAGGCCGAGCAGGCGGACGGATACAAGTTCTTCCAGGATTGGAGACTCTGGCTTGACAACGGCAAGCTGACCTTCACCTACAATACGGTAGGGACCGACCAGTCCACCCAGGGCAACAAGGTCGAGAGCAGAGTCTTCTCCAAGGCGTCCTTCGCTCCTGGCGACGGATGGACCCACGTGGCGGTCGCAGTCAACCAGCTCTCCGCATCCGGTTCCAACTACTCCTACACCATTACCTTCGCCTCCCAGAAGGAGAACGAGACCGCCATGGTCCAGGAAAAGATGGCCCGTCTCGTCGGACTCCTCCGCCCCGCCGCGGACCCCGAGAAGCCCTATACCAGCAGCCTCCCCGGCCCAATCGTCATGGGTGACGACAAGACTGCGTCCTCCCGCCTCTCGATGGTCATGGACCAGGTCTCCATCTGGTACTACGACTCCGAGACAGAGCTCCCCCTCGTCAGCGAGACCCGTTTTGGCGACAACGCCATCACCGGCGATGCATCCGCGGAACTCCTCTTCTTCGCCGACCTCAACCAGGAGAAGAAACTCACCTTCTGGAGCAAGGGCGTTGAACTGGGCAGCAAGGGCTCCCTTGTCAACGAGGCAATCACCGTCCTGGACATCGAAGCCGCAAATGCCGACATCGATTCCGACGGCGACGGCATACCGGACTGGTGGGAAATCAAGTACTTCGGTGACCTGACAACCGCCAGCGCGACCACCGACTACGACGGCGACGGCGTGACCGATCTCCAGGAATACCTCATGGGATACAATCCCACTGCGCAGGTTTCCATCCCGCGCTCGTACTGGACAGAAGTCAACGGAAAGTATGTCCGCGTCACCCAGACCGATGCCAACACGGTCGTCCTCCATGGCACCACGACTGACGTGACCGCCATGCTCGAGGACACCTCCGTCCTGACCGCGACTGACGGCTATGTGGACTATGACGGCGATGGGCTCGACAACGTGATCGAGAACACGGTCACCAATACCGACCCCACCAAGGCAGACACCGACGGCGACGGCATCAATGACTGGGAGGAGCACATGGCCGGCACGGATCCCCTCGGTGCGACAAGCCCCTGGTACAACCGCGCCGTCGACCTGATCCTTCAGGGTCACGACGTCAAGGTCCCTGCCTTCGACTACGACAAGCAGCTGATTACCACCAATATCGAGACCATCCCCGCCCGCACCGCTCCATACGCATACGTGAAGGCGTTCAACGATCTGGTCAGCAGCCAGCAGGCCTGGTCCGGCGAGTTCTGGTTCCGCCTGGCCTCTGACTCGGAACTTAATGGAACGCTTCTCCAGAAGACCGCCGACGCCAGTGGCGCAAAGGGCGACTTCAAGGTGGAACTCGTGGATGGCAGGATCGCCCTCACAATCTGCGACGACCTCATCATGGGCAGAACCAGGAAGGTCATGCTGGACGACTTCACCGCAAGCAAGGAGACCTGGACTCACGTCGCGTTCTCCGTCAACCAGACCGCAAGCAACCTCTATACGGTCACGATCATTGCATACGCCGACGGAGTCGAGTACAGCAACGGCGGAGCCGAGTTCAAGGGCGTCGTCCGCAGGACAAGCCAGAAGGGCGACCTTGTCATCGGTGACCTGCCGTCCTCTGCGACCCGACTCTCCTTCGAGTTCGACGAGCTCCGCATCTGGAACAAGGTGGTGGGCGTCTCCGACTTCCGCCTCAGCCGCGACATCTTCCTCTCGGAAAACACAGCCGACCTGGCCGCCTACTTCCAGTTCAACTACAGAACCGCCGATGGGGAGCGCGTTCCCTGCGTCACCTACAAGACCCGCGCCGATCTGGCAGCCCTTGTCAGTGTTTTGCAGGCTGTCTACGACAAGGCATTGGCGAGATTCCAGGCCGCATCCGATGCATACAACGCCAGCACAAGCCCCTCAGAGGACGTGAAGAAGGAGTACGAGGCCGCCCAGGAGGCCGTCAACACCGCCTCCTCCAATCTGCGCAAGGCGAAGGAGGCACGTGACGCCGAACTCAAAGGCGAGGGAATCTCCGCCATTCTCGCCGAGGGTGCGCTCCTCTCCATCACCGACTCCGAGGAGTACCAGGACGGTGACTCCGACGGCGACGGCATCGCAGACTGGTGGGAATACACCTACTTCGGAGACTTGACGACTGCCGACAAGACCACCGACTTCGATGACGACGGACTCTCCGACTACTACGAATACCTGCTCCGCAGCGAGGGCGCAAATCCAAAGGATCCGCACTCCCTGGCGGGAGACGGCAAGACCCTGGACGGGGATGTGGACTCCGACGGCGACGGCCTCACCAACCGCGAGGAGATGAACTACGGCACCGACCCGCTCAACATCGATACGGATGACGACGGAATCTCCGACAAGGTCGAGGTCGCACTCGGCTCCAGCCCCCTGCACCCGATGTCCGTCGTCCTCAGGAAGGCCGACAACACACCGCTGACAGGCGTCACCTGGAATGAGATCAAGGACACCGACTGGAAACTCTACTACACAGGAAATGCCCCCAGCCGCTCCCTTGATCTCTCTGGACTGGACGGGGACATCGAGCTCCCACATCCCGACCGCTTCGCAGTCGGAACCAATGTCAAGGGCGGATACAATGACACCTACGAGGGCGATTTCACGCTGGAACTCTGGGTCAAGGGAACCGGCAGCGACAATGGAGTCCTCTTCGAGACCAGGGCATCCGACACAGGATGGGGCTGGAGACTCCTCTTCGTAAATGGCGTGCCCAAGGGTGAAATCTTCAACACATACGGCGAGGTGGTCGCATACGTCGGTGGAGAGGGCGCAACACCCGCTCTCGAGGCAAATGCATGGACCCACCTGGCGCTGAACTGGGATTCCGCTGCAAGAACCCTCACTCTCTATCGTGACAAGCTTGCGGTTATCGCCTCGTTCCCTGTAAAGTACGACGTTGATTTCGGCGAAAAGAGCGAATATGCCAGAATTGGCAAGATTGACGGCATGACCATTGACGAGTTCCGCTTCTGGAGCGAAACCCGCCCCGCCGAGCAGCTGGAATACTGGGCCGAGAACGTCATCCCGTCCCCGCTCAACTCCATCATCAACTACGAGCGCCTCGTGAACAGCGAAGGGATCGAGTATGATGAGCGCTATATGGAGCGCGAGTACCCCCTCCGCGCCAACTATCGCTTCGACGATGGCGGCAAGAGCGTCGAGGACTTCGCACACTTCCAGGAGAAGGACTATGACTTCGCCGTGCCCGCCGCCGCAATCATCGAGGCTGACCAGGGCGCGAAGAAGATCTTTGGGGTGGACGATGTGGATGGCGACGGAATTCCCGAGTGGTGGATGAGCAACTGGGGTCTTAACACCTTCCGCAATCCCGACAACGCCCCGTCTGTCGGCTGGCTGAACGTCCCAGGCCACATGAAGTTCTACCACGATGACACGACCACGTGGAAGGACAACCTTGTCTGGAATAAGGAAGGCAACATCGTCGGCCTCTATGGCTACCAGTATGGTGTTGCGTACTCCAGCCTTGGAGGTTCGCTTGACTATGTCACGACTTGGAGGAACGGGAAGATTGCTTCGGTCACCACAAGGGACATGTCTGGCATGGGGCAGGTAGGCGGCAACAATCCTGACGGCGGCTACATCACCGACAACCATCAGCTTGGCGTTGACATGGCCTATTTGACCATGCACAAGTACATCAACCTGACGAACAAGCCCATCACCGCCACCATCTCGACCAGGACCTACCTTGGCGCCACCGTGGATGCGGTCATCATCAACCAGCATACGCTGACCGATGAGGAGCTTGCAAGCGGTTACAACATCGCCGAGCATCTCAAGTTCGGCCGCAACCAGATCGTGATCGTGTGGAAGCGCAATGGCTTCAATACCATTGATTACAAGATCAACGAAAAGGACTACAAGAGAACCCTCTACCATGGTTCGGTCGATGTCGAGATGATTGTGGACTCCAAGCCCGTGATTGTCAATGGACATTACTACCGCTATGATCCTCGCTCGGTCTGGTACTACAGGGCAACCACCCAGGACTACGAGCTCAGTTCGATGCTGCCGTCCTTCGGCAATAGGGGAGCTGATGAGAACGGATACATCCTCAATTACGGCATCGTCGGCACGACCCTTGACAAGTATGCGTACCAGTATGGCGCACTTGTCGACGCCGACGGCGACGGGCTTGACCTCTACAGCGAGTACCTGCTCGCCACAAATCCCTGCAGCAAGGACTCCGACAACAACGGCATCGAGGATGGCAAGGAGGACTTCGACAACGACGGAGTCATCAACCTCATCGAGATTGCCACCTATTTCACCGATCCGCTCAGCATGGACACCGACAACGACGGAGTCACCGACTCCGCCGAGCTGGCCAGCGCGTCGAGCCCGACAGACTGGAACAGCCCGGTCAACTACCTCTTCCTGCAGACCGACGGCACTGACGACTGCTATCTCCAGCTGCCTCTCCAGAGCCGCTTCGCACTCTCGACATTCACGCTCGAGGCAATGGTCTACGCGAACAACCCGACCGCCGGCGGAATCATCCTCCAGAGAGTCGTGGGAACCGTCGACGAGACAAGGCCGCTGCTGAACTTCCAGCTCGGACTCAACGGCGACGGCAGACCGTACATCTCGTTCTCAGACAAGGACGGAAGCACGGCCAGCCGCACGCTGACCGCGCCCAACGCAATCGACGCCGAAACCTGGACGCACATCGCCGCATCCTTCGACGAATCCACCAACATCGTCATGCTCTTCGTGGACGGGGTCCAGGTCGCCAACGGCATGGCCGCATCCACGCCCATCACCACCGGTCCTGCCCTCACCTACACCAGGGCCGGCGTGAAATTCGACGGCGGCATTGACGAACTCCGCATCTGGAAGAAGGTCCGCACTGCGGCCGAAATCCAGAACAACATGGATGCCTCCCTGGCGGGCACGGAGGAGGGACTTGTCGCATACTACCGCTTCGATGACGCGAATCTCCCGAAGCGCGCGGCGATTGCCGGCCACACTGACGCGGAGATCCGCGCCAACAACAGCCTCTATCCCACCTACCTCTACTGCGCAGACAGCATGGCCGTCAACGCCTTCGACTGGCGCAACAACTGGAGGAACGTGGCTGTTCTCTGCGGCAGCGCAACTGTCGTCGAGGATCCCGACCACTCCAACTCCTTCGAGGTCGGCATCTACGCCTACAGCAACGGAACTGAAGAGGGCGACCATGATCCCGGATTCGCCTACCTGGCCCCCGCCGGCAGCGGCCTCTCCAGCGACATCCTGCAGGCGGTCATCCTCTCCTACCCCGCCTCTGCGGCCACCGACACCCTGACCTACAAGTACTTCTGGGTCAAGTCCACCGCCGCCGGATACGCGGTCGATGACCTCATCTACTCCTCCGACAGCCTCTACAATGTCGCTACCGGCAATCCGCTGAGCGTCAGCGAGGTTCTTGGCACAGGCACCGAGCTGATGCTTGAAAAGACGGATCTGGTTGTCGGCGACCACGTGCAGCTGGTTGTCGCGGCCGTCAACTCCGACGGCGTCACCAGCGTCCTGAGCGTCTCCAAGGTCATCGAGATGGCTCTTGCCGATTCTTCCACCAGTATCCCGAATGCTCTCCTGCTCGTCTCCCCGACGAAGGACGAGACCGGCCTGCCCGAAGGCGAGGCAATCAATGTCGTCGTGAAGAACATGAATGACTTTGGCGGAATCGCCCATGTCGCCTGGTACAGGAACATGGTTCTTGCCAAGAGCTCCAGCCAGGAGATTGCAGCGAATGCCCAGGCGACAATCGTGATGAACGACATCTCAAAGGTCGTGAAGGGCGATGTCTGGTCCTTCAAGATCTGGTTTGAGCGCGAGGGCTCGAGCGCCCGCTCCAAGGCCATCCCGCCCGCCAAGACCCCTGCCGGCGAGGAAATCCTCTCCGACTGGATCTTCCTCCAGATCGGCACAGGCTTTGACGAAGAGCTGCCCGACAGCGGCAAGAAGCACTACGACACCCCGACGAGGCCTGAGAGGGTGGTCATCTCCCCGATTGACCCCGATCCCAGCTCGGTGCTGATCGCCAAGGCGTCCGGCTCAAAGTGCAAGTATCCCTTCAACTACTACTACCAGTGGTACTACAAGGCGAATACCTCCGCGAGCTATGTCATCGCCACAGGCCAGAATCTGCCCTACTGGCAGCCCGCCGTCGCCGACATCTCCAACGACATGGGCACCACCGAGGCAGGATTCTCGACCTACGTCCTCGACCCGGCCGACCAGCTCTACTGCGTCGTCTACGCGATGAACATCTACGGCGAGAAGTCCCGCAGCGTCGCCTCCAAGGCGATCATCATCCAGAGCGACTACTCCACCAACAACTACGAGGTCAACGACGATTGGGAGCACGCGCGCCCGATCTACGCAAAGACCACATGGCAGTCCACCTCCGACCCGAACATTCAGACCCATAGCTTCAAGAGCCAGGAGGATCAGGACTGGGTGTGGTTCATCGTCCCCGCGGGAGCCGACAGCCGCAGGATGCTGGTCTCCTTCGAGACGAACCTCGGTACGATGTTCGGGCACGGCTTCAGAAAGGAGGGCGCGCCGCATCCCAACACTGCAATGGAGCTCTACAAGCTCAGCGCCAACGGAAAGAAGCTCTCCCACATCGAGAGCTACCGCGACTTCACGGCTCCGGACAACACCGGTGACACGACATACCAGGCGCGCTTCGTCAACAAGCCGCTTGATCCTGGCATCTACTACATCCAGGTCTTCTCCGAATTCCGGTCCGCCAACGATCTCGGCAAGAACTACTACATGCACCTCTACATGGAGCGCGAGGCATGGAATGGCGAAGGCATCGTCTGGGACAACCCCGCCGAGGGCAAGCCTGTGGTCTCCATCGCACCTGCCACGCCAGGCGCATCCGACCCGCTCGTGGCGACTCTGAACGCATACGCATACGACACCGACGACAGCAAGGTCACCGACTACTACTACCTGTGGTATCGCAATGGCATTGTCGTCCCGATGAACGGCGCCTCCTCCGTCGAGAGCTACGCGACCCAGCGCTACCTGATCAACCAGGCTGTCAAGGACGGCAACACAATCGAGGCCGACATGACCGCCGAAGGCGACATCTGGTATTGCGTGGTCTATCCATACTCCCCGGTCTACGGATACGGCTCCCCCGCCATCTCAGCGCCTGTCGTGATTGGCGCTTCCAGCTGGAAGATGGACTTCACCACCAGGAAGACCTTCAAGAACGGAACGGTTGTCGAGAACGGCGACGAGGTTGTCACCATCGGCTGGGAGCAGTACGCGACCTTCGGCTACGACACCACCTACGACAAGGCATACCCAAGCCTCAGCACCCCAAGCGGAAGCGGCTATGTGCGCCTGCCTCTGCCAACGGGAATGCTCTACTCCATCGGATTCACCAACGAGTACCCGTTCCTCTCGACCGACATCCGTCCATACGGAAATACGGCGACCTGGTTCATCGTGGCCGAGATGGGCGATCCCGCAACCAGCGTGGTCAGCGAATTCGCGCTGAGCTGGGGCGAGACGGCGCTGCCCGCGTCCACCGCAAGCGGACTGAGCATCACGCAGATGCGCAAGCGCGTCGATGGATACTACGAGCCCGTGCTCGGCTCCACCACCAACGTGACGCCTGGCACGGCAGGGGAAATCGTCCTCTCCGCCGAACAGCTGAACATGCTCCAGCTCGATGAGAACGGGCAGAAGTATGCGGTCTTCCGCGTCACCATCGGCGCTCCCGACTCGATGCAGACGGTGTATCTGAAGCCCGGCTGGAACCTGGTGGCATTCTCGCTCACGCCGCTCAACGGCTCGGTGGACGATGTCTTCAGCGTCAACGGCAGCAAGCTCTACAGCGGTTCGGTCTGGCAGTACGAGGGCGGCAGATATGTCGCCGCCAAGGACCTGGTTGCGACGAGGGGATACTGGCTCTACGCCAAGACCTCCGCCATCGTGAATGTCTACGGCACTGCCGAAGCCGACTCCATCAGCCTTGAGAAGGGCTGGAACATCATCGGTCCTGTCTATGACATCTCCGACTTCGTGGGCATGTACAAGAAGGCGTACCCGAAGGTCTATGACAAGATCGTGAAAAAGGACGACGGCGGCCTTGAGCTCTACAAGTTCAATCCCGCGGACGGCGGCTACCAGCTCGCAGTGGAGAATGGCAAGTACGTCCTGAAGGTCGGCAACGGCTACTGGATCAAGGCGACTGAAGCCACCGAACTCCCGGTAATCATCCCCGAGAAGTAGTCCTTCCAACAACGCCGCTTCGGTGCCGGGCGGGGAATGACCTCCGCCTCCCCGCCGATGCGGCCAGTCCGAAACTCGAAGATCGGAGGCTCCCAAAGACATTGAGGGCTTCCGGTCTTTTTTTATCGCTGCATCCCCCAGGAATGCAGGCAGCAGGCACGAATGTCATCTTTTCACGGAACGGCTTCACTGGTTTTCAGAGAATGCCGGACTATGGAAATCCGTCTCCTCTCGTGTGTTCTCGTGGTTCGGAAACAGCCCTTTGGGGACAAGGCGGGTTTTATAGATGGAAACGGCAATGGGAGTGAATTCCGGCAGTTCATTGGAAGACCGTCCAGTCGCGCTGGTGACTGGCGGGGCGCGGCGCGTCGGCGCCTCACTATGTCGTGCGCTGTCGGCGTCCGGCTACAGGGTTGTCATACACTGCAACCGTTCCCATGCCGAAGCCCGGGGGCTTCAGGATGAACTGGGCGGCGCGGAATACGCCGCCGTCCTCGCGGCAGACCTGGCAAAAGGAGGCGCCGGCCAGCTTGCCTGCTCGGCAGAAAAGGTCTTTGGACGGCTGGACGGCATCGTCAACAATGCGTCCACATACCGCCGAAAATCCCTTCTTGCGATTTCAGACAGCGAACTGCGCGAGGATTTGGAGGTCAATTTCCTTGCGCCCTTTCAGGTGATGCGCGAGTTTGCGCGGCGTGGCAAGCCAGGCTGGATTGTCAATCTCCTTGATGGCAGGATTGCGAAGGACGATGTCGAATGCGCGGGGTATCTTCTTGCCAAGAAGTCCCTTGCAGAGGCGACACGCCTTTGCGCCCTCGACTGGGCGCCCCTGGGCATCCGCGTCAATGCGGTCGCGCCGGGATTTGTGCTTCCTGTCGAAGGCGCCTCCGAGGATGCTCTGGCGCGGCTTGTGGAACGCCTCCCGCTACGCCGCCGCACCCCCGTGGAGGAGCTTGCGCAGGCCGTCCTCTTCCTTGCCAGTACCTCCTCCGTGACAGGGACAATTCTCTACCTTGACTCGGGAATGCACCTCCAAAAATCAGATACGGGGGAGAAATCGACACGCCTATGAAGTTTTATCTGACAGCACTGCTCCTGATCGTCTTCACATCTGCCCTCTTTTGCCAGCAGATGACGCGCGAGGAGTATGCAACCCTGGAGGCCGAATACATCGCCATCCAGAACGAGATATTCCGCGCAGAGACAATGAAGCAGACGGAGGTGGAGCGCCTGGCCGCCGACAAGGCGCGCCTGGAGGGTGTCTTGCAGGCTTCCCAGGGGGAGGCGGAGGCTCTGTCGTCACAGCTCGAGGGCGAGCGCTCGCTCCTTGCGGAATGGAAGTCCGAAAATGAAGTGCTTGCAGGGAAGCTCCACCAGCTATGCCATGGCAGCATGGAGGAACTCCAGGCAATTCTCAAGTCCCGCAATGACGAATTGGATGCCTCCGCCCGCATGGGCGTCCAGAGGCTGTTGCTGTCGGAACTGGATGGGGTTGAACGGGAATACCAGGTGATTTCGGTGGGAGTCTCGGCGCGCTGGGTCTTCAACGAGGCCACGGGAATCGCGGCTGTGGGCAGGCGTGACGGTGAGTCCGGTGACTGGAGCTACCGTCTGGTCGGCAGCGAACTTGTCGCTCCGATGAAGGATGTCTATTCCGCGCTGAGCGGCCGTGAAATCCCCCAGGTTTGGAGACTGCCGCTATGAGACGCATTCTTTCTCTATTCGCACTGTTCCTGTTCGCCGTGTCGTTCTGTGCCCAGGAGCTGGTCGATGGCACCCAGCTCCGGCGGATGGTCGAGAAGGAGGGCGCCCGTCTCAAAGAGCTCCAGGAAGAGGTAGAGAAACTGCGCGGTGAGAGACGTGTCCTGGCAGAACAAATGGAGGCCAGAATCCATGAAGTCAACGACAGGATTCAGGCTCTCCATGGTGTGCAGGAGTCAATTGAGGAGGAATTCCAGGAAGCCAGAAGCCGCAGGAATTCCATCATCTCCGAAACCGACAGGTCCCGCAGGATGCTGAATGACTTTGCGGAACGCAACTGCCTCGAGGTTCCACCAGAGGAGGCCGTCGCCGCGGCGGATGCCAGAATCCAGTCGCAAAGGCTGGCGGAACCCTGCGACTGCCGTGCGCTGACGCCGGAGGGCAGGGTAATCGGGGGGACTGTCCGTGCCTTCGGTCCGCTGAAGTTCTTCGCGAACGACGAATTCGCGGGACCAGTCTTCCAGTTGCCGGGCGGCGTCCTGCCGACGCTTGCGGCCGTCACTCCGGAGGAGGCGGCTTCAATCCGGCGCCTTGTCCTCGAGAGGTCCCCGGACCCCGTGTATGTCCCCGTGGATATCTTCGGTGGCGAGGGATTCCGTGAACGCTCCCGCGTAGGCCAGACCCTCTGGGAACACTTCCGCCAGGGCGGCGCCGTTATGATTCCAATCGGAATTCTGGCATGGCTTTGCCTGGTCGTCTTCGTAGAGCGTTGCTGGTACTACGCCACCCACGGGGAGGCGCGCATGGTGCGCCTCTTCCACAACAGGCTCGATGGATTTCCGGAGGAGGAACGCCCGCGCCGACAGGTGGAAGTCGCCCAAAGGCTTCTGCGGCGCTCCCGCAGGGGACTGTCGCTGCTGGCGGTCTCGGCCTCCGCCGCCCCGCTGCTGGGGCTCCTGGGAACTGTCACCGGAATGATCAGCACATTCCAAAGCATCATGAGATTCGGGACGGGAGACGCGCGGCTGCTTTCAGGCGGCATCTCCGAAGCGCTGATTACGACCGAGGCAGGACTGATGCTCGCTATCCCCGCGCTGATCTTCCACGCATGGTGCGTCAGACGAAGCAGAAGGCTGGCAGACCGCCTCGAACGGGAGCTGACTGAGTAGACAACTAACCCATGGGACGACTGGAGAGAAAACATCTGCTCGGAACGGACGACCTGGACGGAAGTGCGCAAATCAATATTTCGCCACTTGTGGACATGGTCTTCCTGCTCCTCATTTTCTTCATGGTGACGAGCGTCTTCACCAGAAATACCGCCTTCGATGTCACACTCCCGCAGGCCGAAAGCGGGGCGGCGGCCTCCTCCATGTCAATCGCACTCTCAATCCACGCGGACGGCAGAATCACCTACAACGGCGAGGAACTCCCGCTTTCCAAGGTGCGCGAGGTGGTCGCCGGAATCCTGCAGTCGGGGGACCGCCCCGTCATTGTCTACGCCGACCAGGATTGCCCCACGGGGCTCTCCGTTAGGCTCCTCGACCAATGCCGACTTGCCGGCGCAAAGACTGTCGCAATTGCCGCCCAGGGCGGCAACGCACCATCCCACTGACCTTATATGTTTTCCTATCACAACCACAGCTCCTGGAGCGACGGGCAGGCCTCCATTCGGGAAATGGCCGAGGCCGCCCGCGCCGCCGGCGTGGAGGAGTTCGGCATAAGCGACCATCTCGTCCTGGGACCGCGGGAGTTCTACCTGGACGCGCGGCTGTGGTCGATGGGAGTCAATGAGCTGAGCGGCTACATGGCGGATGCGCAGGCTGTCAAGGCCGAACTGGATTCGCCGGGCTTCCGCGTCCGAATCGGCCTTGAGGTAGACTACTTCCCCGAGAGCGTCGACCGCGTGAACAGCCTCCTTTCCGGCATGCCGCTCGACTATGTGATTGGCGCAGTCCATTTCGCGGGCAATTTCCCCGTTGACAGCTCGGCTGTCTACTGGGAGAATCTCTCCGAATCCGAACGCGACAGCGTCTGGCGGAGTTATGTCAGGCTGGTGGGGGAGTGCGCACGCCGCCTGGACTGCAGCTGGCTGGCGCACCTGGATCTTCCGAAGAAGTTCGGCTTCCAGGCGCCAGAGGATTGCGTCGAGTCAATGGAGGCTCTTCTTGACGAATGCGCCTCCCTGGGAATGCTCGTCGAAATCAATACGGCTGGCGCTGACAAGGCGTGCGGCGAGTTCTATCCGTCAAAACGGCTTCTGATGCGCGCCGTCGCTTCCGGGGTCGGCCTTCTGGTGAATGCGGACGCACATGAGCCGTCGCAGGTCGCCAGGCACTTCGGCGAAGCGCGGAGGATGCTCCGTGAACTCGGTGTTACAAAGGTGGCGGGCTTCGAGTCACGGCACTGCAGCTGGCACTCTCTCTGATGCTCTGGGTGATGACAATCTTCTCGGGGTTCATCGCAGCCCTGGCCACGGTCGTCGCGGGAAATGCGGGATACGCCTTGCCGCTGATGCCGATATGCGCCTTCTACTTCGGCGCAAAGGTCGGACCACAGCGCGTATTCCCCGTTATGATTGTCTTCGCCGCTGCCCTGGACGGGGCATTTCTGCACGATTTCCCGGGATTCTCCTTTGGGACATCCCTCGCGCTCTGTGCGTCGGCGTGGTGGAGGGGCTTCGGCGACCTGGGGTCGATGACATCGCTTGCAGGCGGGGCATGCCTGGTCGCGATGGCCGACATGGTCGCGCGGACCGCGGCAAAACTCGCCGGCGCCGGCGCCCCGCTTGGCGTGCTGTGGTTCTTCTCGCGCCTGGTCACGACGCTGGTTCTCTCGTTAATCCTTATGCCGCTGGTAGTCTGGATTCTGGAACAACTGATGCCAAGAATCACCGTGGAGACGCCACAGGCGGGATAGCGACAGCCCAGCCATATCGAAGGAACGCAGACGGTGAGAAAGGAGGGCGCCAATAGACAGACACCAGGTCCCGTGGATCAGGAGGTGATGCGCGGAAGAGCACTCTTCTGCACAGTTCTGATACTCGTTGGATTCCTGCTGCTTGCCATGCGGCTCTGGCAGGTGCAGGTGCTCTCGGGGCACGACCTGCAGGCACGGGCGCGGCGCCAAAGCATCCGGCCAGTCCGAATCAATTCAGTGCGGGGAAGCATACTTGATGTGTCGGGGAAGACACTTGTCGACAATGTCGATACATACGACCTCGTATTCTATGTCTCGGAGATGCGGCAGCCTGGACGCCAAATCCGAACCATCGAGCATATCCTGACGACGGAGCGGATGCTCGCCGGATATCTTGGGCGCACGTCGCAACTTGACGAGGAGACAGTCCGTCGCCAGCTCCGCATCCGGCCAGTCCTGCCCCTCACGGTCTTCGAAGACCTCACTGCCGAGGAGCTGGCCGCCTTTGCGGAGTTCCTCCCCGCTCAGCCAGGGGTCGAAGTCGAACCAGTCCCCCGGCGAAAATATCATTATCCCGGCATCCTGAGCCATGTCCTGGGATATACGGGGCGTGTCCAGCCGGACGGCAATGATGTCCTCGAGGATTTGCCAAGGCTCTATGCAACCCCGGAATTGCGTGGGCGCAGCGGGCTCGAGAAGGCCTTTGACAAGGAGTTGTCGGGAAAGCCGGGGGCGGAACTGCTGCTTGTGGATCCAATCGGGTATGCACGGGAGACAATCGGCTCTTCGCAGAATCCCGAGGACGGAAACAATCTCCATCTTACAATCGACATCAATGCCCAGCGCATTGCGGAGGAGGAGCTCCGCGGCCATGTCGGAGCCATGGTGGTGGTCAATGTCGATTCAGGCGCCGTGGTGGCAATGGCATCCTCGCCGACCTACAATCTGGAGGGTTTTTCAAACGACGAGCTGGTGCGCCTGATGAAGGACGAGAGGAACCGCCCGATGTTCAATCGCGCCACGCAGGGGACGTATACTCCGGGGTCGATTGTCAAGCCACTCGTCGCGCTGGCCGCACTCCAGGAAATCCCGGATGTGGCCGCACAGGAGTACGACTGCACAGGACGCTTCAAAATCGGAAATGCATCAATAAGGTGCGCAAGAAGGTACGGACACGGGCTGCTGGGACTGCACCGGTCGATCGTAGTGTCATGCAATCCCTTCCTCATCAACCTGGGAATGAAGCTCGGCATAGACTTGCTTTCAGAGTATATGGCGGATGTGGGATTCGGAGAAAGAACAGGGCTCGAGTTGACGGATGCCGCGGGAATATGCCCCTCCCGCGAGGTGGCTCGACGCCTCTGGCGACGCAATTGGATTGCAATCGACACCGCCTACACGTCAATCGGGCAGGGCGCAATAACCGTCACGCCGCTTCAGGCCGCCATGTATACGGCCGCCATCGCAAACGGAGGCGCACTCTACAGGCCGTATCTTGTGGAACGGGTCGAAACCCCGTCAGGACAAATCCTCCAGGAAACCGCACCTGTCATAAGACGCCGCCTCTCCGCAACTCCCGAGGAGTGGGCAGTGATTCACCAGGCAATGATTGGAGTCGTCGAGGATGATGATGGCGGCGGGGCGGGAATGAAGAAGGCGGGCATTCCAGTGGCGGCAAAGACAGGCACAGCAGAGGTGGGCTCGGGCGAAAATCGCCACAAGAATACCTGGATTATCGCATTTGTCCCCGCAGACCAGCCTAAATATGCGCTGGCTTGCCTTGTCGAACGCGGAGTGTCAGGGGGCAAGACCGCCGTTCCAATCGCAACGGAATTCCTCCGCAGGTGGCTCGTCGCTGAATAGAAGCGCGAGAAGGAAGTGCGGGGGGGGAGTAGAACCTGGCGGTTGCAGACTCCAATGGAAGACCAGGGCGCCAGGAGCGGCAAAGGGGAGGGTGTCACCAGCACGACTATTGCACCTCCCTGCATTTTTCTGAGTGTGACGGCGCAGGATTGGCCGATGCCTCATCTTCACGCATTTTTGCGGTTTTTGAGGCAAAAAACACTGCATTCTTTCATAACTACAACTTGTTAAGATTGTTATGAGTTTGGTGAAATAATGTTGTGACCTGTCAGGGGGTTCGCGCGCGCAGGCACGCGCGCACGTCCTCTGGACGGTGGGTGGGGCGGGTGGTTA
>URJM01000021.1 GCA_900548225.1 uncultured bacterium | reverse complement strand
CCCGCCAGGGGCGGGGATGAAGTCGTACAACTCCTCCACGTCTTCGTTGCGAAGACGGACACAGCCCGCAGAGCAGCTCGTGCCCACGGTCTCGGGCTCGGTGGTGCCGTGAATCCCGTACCCCTCAAGGCTTGGGTCGGTGCCGTTGGTCGGCGTCAGCTTCAGCCATCTCGTGCCAAGGACGTTCTCAGGATCCCCGGAGGGTATGTACTTCCCGGGGGGAGTCCAGGCGGGATCGACCAGCTTCTCGGTAATCAGGAAGTTCCCCGCAGGAGTCCGGTTCTCCTTGCCAATCCCTACCTGCCACACACGGTAGACCTCCCCGTCCAAATAGAGAATCAACAGGTATTGCTGCTTCGATACCTTGATGGACCAGTTGCCCTGGATGTAGCTCAAGGTCTGGCTGGGACGGATGATCGGGTCGCGCCCGTCGTCACGCCGAAGGCTCTCGTTGCACCTGATGAGGGCGCCAATGCTCGTGTAGTTCCGGCTCGCTATCTTCGCCAGGGAATCGCCCTTCACTACACGGTAGAACTTCTTCTCCGCCGCCGGAGCGGAGGAGTTCATGAGACGCCTGTCTATGTCGTCTATCAATTTGACGGCACGACGCCAGGTGGGATCGTACTCCACTACGCCCTCCATCCTCAATATCTGACGCGCAATCTGACGGGCCGCCTCCAATTTCCCGCGCTCCAATTGATTCAGGGCAACGGTAAAACGCTTCTCGACATCCGCGGAAACCGACGGAACCACAGGAGCAACTACCCCGCCATCTCCACCAGGAACCTCCACAGGAGGCTGGACGACTACCGGCTTGCCAGGAACAACGACTTCCTCGCCGCCACCAGGGCCGCCTGTCTCTTTCTCGGGAATCCTGCGGTCGCAGGAACGCCAGATGAAGCCTGTGATCCCCAAAAGACACAGGACTAAAATCACTATCAAGGGATACTTTATATACCAATACATTCTAAGTGCCTGAAATGGAAGATGTTATAACAAAACAAGAAAACACGGGAACCCACAGGAGGCCAACCAAGGTTAATATATTCCTTAAAGTAGGGAGTAGGGAGGAGGGAGAAGAAGGTAGTGCGTGGACACTATGCAGTGGGCGTCCAAAGTAGGGAGAAGGGAAAAGGGAGAAGAAGGTAGTGCGTGGACACTATGCAGTGGGCGTCCAAAGTAGGGAGAAGAAGGTAGTGCGTGGCTGGCGCGCTTGGGCGCGCCTCGCACGGCGACTTTGCCGTGCGATCCATATATGTTTTTCTCTCTGTCACCTGCTGCGCGGCATCATCGCGCCGCGCTCAACGGACGCCCACTGCGTTTAGTAGAGATAAGGGAGGAGAGGGCAGGGAGAAGTGCGTGGCTGGCGCGCTTGAGCGCGCCTCGCACGACGACTTTGCCGTGCGATCCATATATGTTTTTTTCTCTGTCACCTGCCTGCGCGGCATCATTGTGCCGCGCTCAACGGAAGCCCACTGCATAGTGGCCACGCACTACCTTCTACCCTCTTCTCCCTTCTCCCTACTACTAGCAATGCTCCATTGGGGGCCAGGTAATCGGGAGCGGGAACGCCCGTCTCCAGAATTGATTGCGGTCATGTGCGACCTCGTCGGGCAGACATGCCCCGAAGAGCAATGACACCAGCTTCCTGCGCGACACGGCCAGGTCCGGCTCGTCATCTGTCCTTGTGACATTGACATGGCTGCCGTCTCCGGCGATGGCGGCATGTTCCGTGCCTTCTCCGGCGATGACAATTCGTCCCTCCCATCCCTGCAGCCTTTCCTCGAGCCACGGCGTAAATGCCTGGAGCGTCTTCACCAGGTCATTGATGCGCACCATCTGGGTTTTGTCGTTCTTGAAGTACTGTGCGTATTGGTCAAGCATCCTTTCCAGGGGGCCATTGCATTCCGGAGGGGGCAGATATGCGTTTATGGGACCTGTCTGGAGGACGCATCGGACGATTTTCTCGACCCCGTCGACATCCCCGCCGTACTCCAGGATGTCGCGGTTCGAGAGGACCGCGTATGCGAAGGAGCCGTCTGTGTCGTAGAGATAGGTGACACGTCCGGGCTTGATGAAGAGTTGCCTGACTTCCTCGGCGGTGTCGTGGAGGGGCGCGGAGGCGGCGGATTCCCGTGCGGCCTTGATGCGGAGGGTATCCTTTTCGTCACCCAGGTATTCCCTGAAATCCAGGACGCTCGGCTCCGGATTCCACTTTGAGAAGCGCATCAGCGCGGGTTCCAGGCATAGCATCCGGTATGTTCCACCATGTTCCCACCCATAGTTGCCGTAGCGAAGACGGTCTCCGCTCAGGTAGGAGAGGGGAATGCCGTCGGCGTCCATGTCGGCAATGGCACGGTTCATCAGGGACTGGAAGATGCCCGCGTGGCGGTATTTGGGGTAGCAGTGGACATGGCCGATGCATCCGTACTCAAACTCGGCGCCCCCAAGACGAAGACGGCGCGGGACGAGCACCAGGCCGCCGGCCATCTCGCCGTCGAGGAATGCAATCCGCCAGTAGCCCATCGCCTCCGGGGAGGGATTGACTGTCGCGGGGTCGAAGTCTTCAAAGCGAAGGTGGGCGGGGGTGTGGGTGCGGAAGCTCCAGGCGACCAGGTCGGTGATGCGTGAAAAGTCCGAAGGGAGTCCACGACGGATTTCAATTCTGTTCTGCATAGGGGAAGGATGTGGGAAGAGGTGGATGATGTATTCTCAGGGAGGTTACTGCCGAGCCACGAAGGGAGGGGATGAAACCACGAAAAGCACGAAATGACGTGGGCAGGGAAAAATCAGAACCACGAATGGACACGAATGGGACGAAGGAGGAGAAGAGGGGAGGAGGGGATTAAACCACGAAATGCACGAAATACACGAAAAATACAAGAAATGACGTGGGCAGGGAAAAATCAGAACCACGAATGGACACGAATGGACACGAATGGGAAGGAGGGAAAGGAGAGGAGAGGAGGCGGTTTAAACCACGAAATGCCTGAACCTCCGAGGGGCAGGATGAAGGCGAAAATGGTGGAGGCTGGCTTTTTGTCAAAGATAATATCAAAAACTGCGCACGCAGTGCTTCCAGGGGGGCGGGTCCGCCTCCAGGACGCTATATTATGCGTCTTTCGGAATCTATTTACAAATAGGAGATTTATCCATGAACGAGTCAGAGACAAACGAGTGCCTGGGAGCCCTCCTGGAGCTTTCGATGAACATGATGGAGTTCTGCAAGCGACAGGGAATCGTCCCCATCGGCTGCGCATCCCCCACGGTTGTCCAGGTCCGCGCATCCATGATTGTCGCACATGTCTCCCCGGACGGCGTCACTATCAAGGAACTCGCCCGGCTCCTCCAGCTTTCACAGGGAGCCACCTCCAAGCTGGTGGACCGGCTGGTGCATATCGGAATCGTGGACAGGGTGCAGGATTCCTCCGACCGGCGCGCAGTCAAGGTCTTCCTCTCCGAAAAGGGACGGCACTTCTCCGAATTCCATCGCATCCAGGCACGGCACCTGGTCGACAAGTACCTCCCGGAGGTCTCCGAGAAGGACAAGGAGACGTTTCTCAAGTGCGCCGAGACTCTCAACCGCCGCATCTGGGAAGAGCAACTCGCCTGGGCACTGCCATGAGCTCCACAAGGAGGAGTGTCCTGAACCACGAAACACACGAAATACACGAAATGCACGAAATGACGTGTCTGAGATGTTTTTTGAACCACGAATGGACACGAATGGACACGAATGGACACGAATGGCGTTGTCATAGTTTTTCCCCGGAAAACCATTTTCCCGTGCAATAAAGCGCGACTTGCTCCGTTTTAACGCCGGTTCCCTTATTAATTCCACACGGAAATAAAATCCACAGACAATAAAAATGACCATCTCTTCACTACACCACCGCCACAGCCTCTGCTCCCGTTCCATCGCCTCATTCCTGCTATTTGCGGGTGCATTCGGCGTGGCGTTGCTCCTGCCCGGCAGCCTGTCCGCCCAGATGCCCGGCGGCGGAGGAGCCTCCCTGACCGCCTCCGTGCCAGTCTACACAGTCGTGGAAGGCGAAGACCTCACCACCCGCGACTATGTGGGCAAGGTCCTGTCCAAGGAACTTGTCAACATCGTCCCCCAGGTATCCGGCGAACTGAAGGAAGTCTCCTTCAGCGATGGCGACGCCATCTCCGAGGGGCAGGTCCTTTACCGCATAGACGACGTCAAATACCGTTCGGCCGTCAAGAACTGCGAAGCCAAGGTGGCCGAGTGCCAGGCGAAGCTGGAATACGGCCGCAGCAACCTGGAGCGCACCCGCAAGCTCTTCGAGCGTGAAGTCACCACCCAGGACAACCTGGAGCAAGTCACAAGCGACACGGCGGCCCTCGAAGCCCAGCTTGCCGGCGCGGAGGCCGCCCTCGTCTCCGCCCGTGAAGACCTTGACAACTGCGTCATCACCTCCCCCATCTCCGGCCTGGTGGGCGTCACGAACATCACCCGCGGCAACTACGTCACCCCATCCTCCGGCACCCTTGTCACCGTCTTCCAGGTCAACCCCGTCCGCGTCAGATTCTCCGTCAGCTCCGCCGACTTCCTCTCCTTCGGCGGCAACCTCGACGACTTCCGTAAGAACTGGCAGTGCACACTCACCCTGGCGGACGGACGCGCGTATCCAGCCGTCGGCAAGATGGAACTGGTGGACTACAAGGCCAACCCCAACACCGACACGGTACAGCTCTTCGTCATATTCGACAACCCCGACCTCAAGCTCATCCCAAACACCACCGTGACCGTCCACTTCTCGAGACTCACCGGCGACAAACGCCCCGTCATCCCGGTGACGGCGCTTCTCTTCGACGCCGACGGCGCATACGTGTGGCTCCTTGACCAGTCGGACAAGGCCGTCAAACGCCACATCCTCCTCGGAGGCACCGACGGCGAAAGCCATGTCGTCCTCGACGGATTGAACATCGGCGACAGAATCGTCTCCGACGGCACCCATAAGGTCATCTCCGGCACGACAGTCCAGGACAGCGGCGTGCGCGGGAAGTAGCGACGCGCCCCGTGGCCGGGCGCCTCTCCATCCACCACACACCCTTTCCTTGTCGGAAGACAAGCAACCCTCATGAACACGGCGCATCCCTGCCGCCGCCTATAAGGACAATCCATGTTTTCAAAATTCTTCATTGAGCGGCCCCGCTTCGCAATCGTCATCAGCCTGGTGCTGGTGCTGACAGGCATCGTCTCCATGGTCAGGCTTCCCGTGGCCGAGTATCCAGAGATTGCGCCGCCGCAGCTATATATCTTCTGCAGCTACACCGGCGCCAGCGCGGATGTGGTCATGCAGACCGTCGCAACCCCCATCGAAGACCAGATCAACGGCGTGGACGACCTCCTGTACTTCTCGTCCACCTGCAGCAACGACGGCGGCTACTCCTGCGTGGTCACCTTCAAAAGCGGCACCGACACCGACATCGCCATGGTCAATCTCCAGAACGCCGTCAAGCGCGCGGAGTCCAAGCTTCCCTCCGAGGTCACCAAGACAGGCGTCAATGTCATGGAGCGCGGCAACGACTTCCTGGCAATGTTCGTCTTCCTGACCGACGGCACCTCCATGACCGTCCCGGAGCTTGACAACTACATCAGCAACAACATCAAGGACGCCGTCGCCCGCATTGACGGCGTCTCCTCCGCGGAAGTCTTCTCCGACGGGGAATACTCCATGCGAATCTGGCTCAACCCCACCAGGATGGCCGGCCTCAACATCACCGTGGCGGATGTCATCAGCGCCATCGGCGCCCAGAACCTCCAGGCCGCCGCCGGGTACATCGGCACCGAAAAGAGCAACCCGTATGTCAACTACAAGCTGAATGTCACCGGACGCCTTGCCACCAAGGAGGAGTTCGAGGAGATAGTCCTCCGCCGCGGCGAGGACGGCAGCCTTGTCTGCATGCGTGACATAGCCGAGGTTGAGCTGGGGCGCACCAGCTACTCCACCCGGGCGGTATTCGACGGAAAGGAGGTCGTCCCCCTGGCGGTCTTCCGTAATCCCGACTCCAACGCCCTCAGCACCGTCAAGCACGTGAAGGCGGAACTGGAGAACTGGAAGAAGCTCCTGCCCGAAGGAGTCACATACATGACCGCCTTCGACCCCACCGAATTCATCAGCATCTCCATGAAGGAGATCATCATCACAATCATCATGGCGCTGGCACTGGTCGTCCTCATCACCTGGGCGTTCCTGCAGGACTGGCGGGCGACACTCGTCCCGTCAATCGCAATCCCAATCTCCCTGCTGGGGACATTCCCGTTCATGCTGGCATTCGACTACAGCATGAACGTGCTCACAATGTTCGGACTTATCCTGGTCATCGGTTCACTGTGCGACGACGCCATCGTCGTGGTGGAGAACTGCCATTCGCTGATGGAGCGGGAGGGACTGTCCGCAAAGAAGGCCGCCCTCAAGACAATGGACCAGATCACCGGAGCCATCATCGCCACCACCCTGGTCACCGTCGCGTGCTACGTCCCGCTGGCATTCTACGGAGGCATGGTGGGAAACATCTACATCCAGTTCGCGATGACGATGTGCATCTCCCTGTGCCTGTCAACCCTGGTGGCCATGACGCTCTCCCCCGTGATCTGCGCATATCTGCTCAAGCCGCCACGCAAGCAGCCCGCATGGTATTTCAAGCCATTCAACTGGACGCTTGACACTAGCCGAGGCATCTATATCAGGTTCGTCAAGCTCCTCGCAAGACGAGGCGTCCTGACTGTCGTCCTCTTCGCGGCAATGCTGGCTTTCGCATATTTCCTCTTCGGACATACGAGAAGCTCGTTCCTGCCCTCCGAAGACAAGGGGACTATCCTCTGCAATATCGAACTGCCACTCGGCGCGACACAGGCCAGGACAAATGCCGCCGTGGACGAGTTCAGACGCTCGGTCGAAGGCACCCCCGGCATCGAGCACACCACCTTCGTCACAGGACGCTCCATGATCAGCGCCAGCGGCGAAAATGTCGCCATGGGCATCATCAAGCTGGAGCACTGGGACAAGCGCAAGACCCGCGAGACCCAGCTGCAGGCGGTGGTTTCGGAAATCCAGAAGCGGACCGCGCACATCGCCGAAGCGCGGGTCAGCTGTTTCGTCCCACCCGCCATCCAGGGGCTCGGCGCCACAGGCGGCGCAACATTCCAGTTGTGCAGCTATGCGGCCGGAACCGACATGACGAAGCTCTCCGACGCGGCAAAGGAACTCAGCATGAAGCTGATGCAGGATCCAAGAATCGGGTATGCACTCTCTTCGTTCAATGCGGAGACGCCACAGCTGCAGCTGGACATCGACAGGAAGAAGGCGGAGTCGCTGGGGCTCTCCGCCAAGACCATCTTCAACGCCCTCCAGGGCAACTTCGCGTCAATCTATGTCAACGACCTGACTCTCAACGGCAGCAACTACGAGGTGAAGATCCAGTCGCCGGCCGACTACCGCAAGTCCCTTGAGAACATCCGGTCGCTCCAGGTCTGCAATACGGTGGGGGAGATGGTGCCCCTGTCGTCCATCGCCACTGTGAGATACACTGTCGGCGCAAACCAGGTCACCCGTTTCAACAAGAACGCCTGCGCGGAAATCAATGTGGGCGGCGCCGGAGGCGTGAACTCCAGCGAGGTCATCAAGATCGTGGAATCATATCCCCTCCCCGAAGGGTACAAGATCGAATGGACTGGACTGAGCTACCAGGAAAAGCAGAACGAAGGAAGACTCTGGTTCCTGATGGCAATGGCTCTGACTTTCGCCTATATCTTCCTCGTGGCACAGTATGAAAGCTGGTCTATCCCGATTTCAGTCATGCTGACGGTGGCCACCTCGGTCACCGGAGCTCTCATCGGACTCTGGTTCTGCGGATCCGCACTGGGAAAGGCAATGGGACTGGCAGAGTACTCGACGCTTAGCATCTACGCACAGCTGGGAATGGTCATGATGATCGGACTGACCGCAAAGAACGCTATTCTGATGGTGGAGTTCTCAAAGCAGGAACGAGAGGCCGGAAAGAGTATCTTCGACGCGGCAGTCAACGGCGCGGGAATGAGATACCGCGCAGTCCTCATGACCGCATGGAGCTTCATCTTCGGTGTCATGCCACTGGTCTTCGCATCAGGAGCAGGAGCGGGAAGCAGACAGGCCATCGGAATCACAACATTCTCCGGAATGCTCTTCGCGACTATCGTCGGTATCGTCTTCACACCAGCACTCTATGCTGTCGTGGAATGGCTACGCGAAAAAATCAAGGGACTCCTGCACTGGAACGAAAGGTTCAGCTGAAATGGGGGAGGTAGGGAATAGGGAGGAGAAAGGAGGGAGAAGTGCGTGGCTGGCGCGCTTGAGCGCGCCGCGCACGGCAATTCTGCCGTGCGATCCCTGTGTGTGAATCTCTCCCTGTCCCCTGCCTTCGCGGCATCTGCCACGCCCAACGGAAGCCCACCGCGTTTAGTAGGGATAATGGAGAAGAAAGGAGGGAGAAGTGCGTGGCTGGCGCGCTTGAGCGCGCCTCGCACGGCGATTCTGCCGTGCGGGACGCGTCGAGGCGCACAGCGGCGAGGGGAATCCCCCTGGTTCCCTAGCGGCGGATCCGGAAACGGGTCCGCCCCTTTTTTTATTGGTCATCAGCACAAGAATGACATTTTTCTTGAGCAATGTCAAGTTTTATGTCTCTTGTTTGGAGCAGACGGGCGTCTTCTTCCCAAACATCACCGTTGCGGCTGAATAAAACCGAAACGGAGAACCTATTATCAGGCTTCCATTCAAGTCATAGGCTGAATGACGTAATCCATACCCCGAAAATAAGCGTATGTTGTTCTTGGGGGCCTCATTGCGAAAAACAGGAAATAGTGCCATCGCCACTGTAGGTAGAGTTGAAATCGTGATTACATCACCACCCCCATAATGGTGTGATTAACAATAGTTATCAATACTGTCTGGGCCTGTCCATTTTTCGCCAACCGCTTCAGTCATTCTTTGTAATGCCCCGTTTTTTTCAAAACAAGTATGCAAAAACTCATGAACAATCTCACCGTCAACACAAAAAATTTTATAGGCTGCAAATGGTTTCATATCACTTGGCATAGTCACAGCAACACCAATTGAAGACTTATCTTTAGCTAACATTGCATTGATAACATTGCTATAGCCCCGCGGAGTTTTCGAAAAAACTGCACCCGGGACTAATTTGGCAAAGTATGCTTCGAGATCAATATGATCCTCCGAGGAGAGTAGCAGATACTCCACTAATGTTCCTTTTGCGTCATAATTACGCTTCATAGGGCTGTCATCGCGAATGATCTTCGTTTTATCAACTGTTCCATTTGCCAATTCTCCCTTTTTTGCATATAAATCTCTATATTGATTATCTATATTCCTCCGGAACATCCACTCCTTATCTCTTATCCGCGTATCAGTATTGCCAGTGGAAGGCGTTGTCATTGTATGTACCCAACGAGTCAGATTCTCCATTGCCGTTTTCGCTTCTTGAGAAGAAACCGTTCGCATCCATGACAAATCTTGTGCCTTAGGATTATCCGTTCTCAGACAAGAGGGATCATCGATGAATTTCTGAATGTCTCCCCCGCATAGCATTTCAATCCGTTTACGTGTTATTGGATTATTCAGGGCATTCTCAAGACGTGTGAACCAACGTAAATTCTCAACACGATTGTTACAGCGGTTTGTGTCGATATGATCAACGACATAGATCCTGGAATCACGTTCGCCAAGAAATGCATTGGCAACAATGATATGGATTCTATGAGTTCCAAACAACATATAGGCAGTCTTGCTGTCTCGTGTGCCAAATGTCCAGATGTTGTCCTTAGGCCGGGGTTTTCTATTCACTTGAGGATGTCGCATGACGGCTCCATTATCCCTTACAGAATAGTGTTCGCCCTTATAATCACATTCCCGAATCTCGGAAAAGACTTCTATTAATTTATCCATATATGGTGTCTGCTGATTAAGGTTTCCTGTTTCAGCCAGGTGCAGGGCTCGGCCTTTCCCCCTGCCGCGCCGCATCGTCCTCTGTAGTATTGGCAAAGAAGAGTGAGTGCACCCTCCGGGGCGGGATTATGCCCTATGTCAAGCCAATGCGTTCTCGGCGGCCTTCCTTGGGCGCCCGCCCTTGCATCCATTTTCGCGGCTGGACACAGCCTTCCTGGCCGACTTGATTCCGCCAAGCATCCGCGCGGCATTGCGCTGCCGCGCCCTCAGCCAGGCATCGACCGAAATCTTTTCCGGAAACCGTTCCGGATGCTCGATGGAATCGATGGACAGGTCGATGTCAACCGATTTCCAATACACGCCCCAGCGGTCGGACGTGACATCGCGAAGCTCGGCGACGCTGCAGAACTCGAACCATGGAAAATCCGTAAACCGCAGGAAATGCTCCGTGCCGTTGACCACCACGGCGATTCCGTCGGAAAAAGAACCGACGAAGCAGGTGGTGTCAGCCGAGGTAGGCATCCCAAGCATCTTTGCATAGCTGTTCATTCCGTTTTACCTCCGTTAGAATCTCGTTGACAATGGCTGGATTCACATACCCCTTCACCACTGCGATCTCAACCTCGGGTTCAAGCCAGATCTTGATGTTGGCTTTGCCGCTCACCGCGTGGACATGTCATGTCGGCGACGCTCCTCGAAGCTGTACCAGAACCCTATGATGAACTCCTTGTAACGAAAAATGAAGGGCATTGAAATATCCCCGATGGAAATGGCATTTCACATAATGTAAAACCTAACGTTGGCTTCCAAAGGCTAGCACACGAAAAAAGCCACGAAATGACGATGCCTGGAATAATCAGAACCACGAATGCACACGAATGGGCGAAGAGGGGAAGAGGGGATTTAAACCACGAAATACACGAAATACACGAAAAAAACGAAATGACGATGTCTGGATAATTCAGAACCACGAATGCACACGAATGGGCACGAATGAGGAGAAGGGAGAGAGGGGATGGGTCTCTGTTTGTTCATCTATAAGAATGTAAACATAATGAAAAGACATACAAAGTCCGCCTCCATTTCATTCCGGTGGGACAGCCTTCGAGGGCTCTTCGCCCTTCTACGTCTGGCCTACGCTATGGCTTGCCCAGACGTAGAAGAGGCCCGCCAGCAATCTGGCGAGCCTCTCGAAGTCTGGTGGAGCTTAGGGGATTCGAACCCCTGGCCTATACGTTGCGAACGTATCGCTCTAGCCAACTGAGCTAAAGCCCCATTTTTTTGTAAAACGCCATAAGATAGCCTTACGGCACCGGATTTCAAGTGCGCGGGACGAGTTCCTGGGGATAGAGGGACTTCATGATTCCCATTTCGAGTCCCCTGATTTCCGCCAGCCCCCTCATTCTCCCAAGGGCGCCGTATCCTGGATTGGGATTTGCCTGCTTGAGCAAATCGTCCATGATATCCGCGCCATGGTCTGGCCGGATTGGGATTCTCCAGTCGGCGCGCCCCTCGTTGCGCCTGCGGATTTGCTCTTCGCAGACGGCCTTAACCAGTTCGTACATATCCGCCCGTCCGGCGAGATGGTCTGCCTCGTAGAAGTTTCCGTTTTCCACCTGTGTGCTTCTGAGATGCATGAAACCCACCCGCGGCGCGCATGACTTGAACATCTTGACAACATCGTTGTCCGGCCGTGCGCTGAAGCTTCCTGCGCAGAAGCAGACTCCATTCGCAGGGACGTCGCACATCTTCAGTAGTGCGTCGATATCATCGATAGTGCTGAAGATTCTTGGGAGTCCGAGGATGGAGCGTGGCGGGTCGTCGGGATGTATGACGAGCTTGCATCCGCACTCCTCTGCGACTGGCGCGACCTCGTTAAGGAAGAAGTGGAGATTTTCGCTGAGCCGTTCCCTTGTGAATCCCTCGTACTTGGCCAGCATATCGCGGATATCGTCGAGAGTGACACCCTTGAATCCCGGGAAATTGTCGATAATCGAGCGTCTGAGGACAAATCTTTCGTGCTCCGTCATCTGGCGGTACTTTTCCTCCGCCTTTGCGATGACATCCGCCGTATAGTCCTTTTCGGCTCCCTTTCGGCAGAGGATAAAGAGCTCGAAGATTGCGAACTTCACCTGGTCGAAGAAGAGCGTCGTGGAGCCGTCAGGCAGCCTGTGGTGGAGGTCTGTCCTCACCCAGTCGAGCACGGGCATGAAATTATACGTGATGATCTTCGGCCCCACCTTTCCGAGATTCCGGATGGAGAGCTTGTAGAGTTCGATGAGGCGCTTCCTGGACTTCCCCCCGGTCTTGATCTCCTCGTGGACAGGGAGGCTCTCGACGACGCTCCAGGTCATGCCCGCCTCCTCAATCATCTTGCGCCTTTCGAGGATGGCGTCCTGGGTCCACACCACTCCGTACGGAATGTAGTGAAGCGACGTCACGATTCCTGTGGCGCCGGTCTGGGGGATGAACTTAAGCGGCACGGGATCCTCTGGTCCATACCAGCGGAATGTGGGTTCCATGAACATAGTGCTTTGAGAAGTCATTTAGTGGTTGATGGTTGCATTGCGGAGGCGTGTCGCCGCTTCCGCTACCTGTCCACGCGGCTGGAACCGCCCTGCATCAGCTTTTCGACCTCCTGGAGGGTCGCCATCGAGGTGTCCCCGGGGGTGGTCATTGCAAGCGCGCCGTGGGCTGCGCCGCAGTTGACGGCCGCATCCAGGTCGTTGTAGGCCATGAGACCGTAGACGAGTCCCGACGCAAAGCTGTCTCCGCCGCCGACACGGTCGTAGATTTCCAGGCCGTCGCGCTGGATTGCCTGTGCGAACTTGCCGTCGCTCCAGGCGATGGCCCCCCAGTCGTTGACAGTCGCGGTCCTGACCGTGCGCAGAGTCGTGGCCACCACCTTGAAGTTCGGGTACTTCTCGACAACCTGCGAAATCATCTTCTTGAAGGAGTCGACAGGCAGTGACTTAAGGGACGAGTCGGTTCCCTCCACCTGGAATCCCAGGGCGGCGGTGAAATCCTCCTCGTTGCCAATCATGACATCCACATACTGCGCGATTTCACGGTTCACCTCGCAGGCGCGTGCCTGGCCGCCTATCGACCTCCACAGGGAGGGCCTGTAGTTCAAATCGTAGCTGGTGACCGTCCCGTGCCTCTTGGCGGCCTTGAGGGCTTCCACAACGACCCCCGGGGTCGTATCCGAAAGCGCGGCGAAGATGCCGCCCGTGTGGAAATGCCTCACTCCGAGAGTCCCGAAGATATGGTCCCAGTCCACATCGCCGGCCTTCAACTGCGAGACCGCCGTATTGCCGCGGTCGGAGCACCCCTTTGCGCCGCGGATGCCAAAGCCGCGCTCGGTGAAATTGATGCCATTGCGGACGCTGCGCCCGAGCCCGTCGTAGGGGACCCACTTGACAAGGGACGTGTCGACGCCACCCTGGAGGATGAAGTCCTCCACAAGGCGACCCACCGGATTATCCGCAAACGCGGTGACAACCGACGTCCTCAGGCCGAAGCAGCGGCGCAGCCCGCGGGCCACATTGTATTCGCCGCCACCCTCCCACGCAGTGAAGGCCCGCGCCGTGTGGATGCGGCCATCGCCTGGATCAAGTCGAAGCATGACCTCGCCCAGGCTCAATGCGTCAAATCTGCACTCGTCGGGGCGCTTGTAGATGGGAAGCGACATGGATGACTCCTTGGACTGATGGGGTGGCTGATCAACAAAAGGCTACTTTTCAAGACCGGCGACAAGCTCCGCCGCGCGCTTGACATTCTCCTCGATGGCGGTCCAGTTGCCCGCCGCCATGTCCGCGCTCTTCGCAAGCCACGTGCCTCCAACTGCAACTATCTCTGGCAGAGCAAGATATGATGCGGCATTGCTCTCGGTCACGCCGCCTGTCGGCATGAACTTGACGCCCAGGTGCTTATATGGCGCCGAAATAGCCTTGACCATGGGGATGCCGCCTGAGGCTTCCGCCGGGAAGAACTTCATCATGACGCATCCAAGTGCGTATGCGGCCTCGATTTCGCTTGGGGTGCAGATGCCTGGCGCAAATGCGAAGCCCCGCGCCTGCGCCGCCTTAACAATCTCCGGATTCAGTCCAGGCGCAACGCCGAACTCCGCGCCGGCGTCAATCGCCCGTTCCAGCTGTTCGACGCTCAGGACCGTGCCGGCGCCAAGGCAGAGGGACGGGAACTCCTTGCGCATTGCGCGGATTGCGGCCTCCGCGGAAGTGGTGCGGAAGGTAACCTCGGCGGCAGGAAGACCGCAACGGCAGAGAATCTCGCCAAGGCGCAGACCCTCCTCCGCCGACGAGAATGACAGCACGGGAATGACGCGGACACGCGAGAGCTTCGGTATCATCCCCTGGTTCAGTGCGTTGCAGGACATCTCAATGACTCCTAATTAAAAGGTGAAAAGAGTGGACATTTATGGAATATTCCTGACATTTGTTAAATGTAACCCCTCTTTTGCGCTCTGTGGCCACCATGCCGTGCGGGCGGAGTTCATCTTGCAATCCAGTGGATGTAGTGTCCTTCCCGTTCCAGCTTGCGGAACCATGTATCCTGGCGCTTTGCGAAGCGTCTGATTTGCTGCAGGAGCTGGTCGTGCATTTCCTCGTATGTGAGGAGTCCTGCCAGGAACCTTCCGACATACCGGTATTCCAGTCCGAACCACTCCAGCCTTTCCGGGGGCAGTCCCCTGTCGAGAAGTCCCTGGACCTCTTCGACGAGCCCCTCCCCGAGCCGTGCATCCAGCCGGATCCGGATGCGTTCCCGGACCTCCTCCCTTGTAAACTTTGGCGCCAGCAGGATTGCGTTGCTCAGTGGCGGCGGCGGTGGCGGCGCATTTCCCGACCGTGCGATTTCGATGCCCCGGATGATTCGCCTGGTCTGCGAGAGGTCCGTCCGCGCCAGCAATTCCGGGGAAGCCTCCCTTTGGAGGATTTGCAGCAATTCCCGGGGCGGCTTCCCCTCCAGTTCCCGCCTGAGCGCCTCGTCAGGCGGAGAGCCCTCGAGGGCGTAGCCGTCAAGCAACGCCGCCAGATAGAGCGGCGTGCCTCCGCAGAGAATTGGAAGGCGTCTTCGGCGATGGATATCCACCAGCGCGCGCCGTGCATCCGCGAGATACTTGCAGAGGTCGTATGGCTCCCCTGGCTCAACCACATCCACGAGATGGACGGGAACCGGGTTGCCGCCTTCGCGGTACTCCGCCAGGTCCTTGCCTGTCCCAATATCCATTCCGCGATAGACCTGTCGGGAATCCATGCTGACGATTTCGCCGTTGAACCTCCGCGCTAGCTCAACCGCCATCGCGGTCTTGCCCGTCGCAGTCGGGCCGACCACCGCTATCAACGGCGACCGTGCCACATCTTCATAATCTCGGAAATCCATCGTGGGCGGGGCGTAGTGCGTTCCGTCAAGGAAGACGGCGGGGGCTACTCGGCGGGCGCGGGGCCGGGCTTCCCGTCCCCCGAAGTCACAGGCTTTTCCGGGGACTCAGGAGTCTTCTTCTCCGGCTCCTTCGGCGGCACGGCTGCCGCGAACTTCAACTCGACCGTCAGTTCCCGGGGGCTGACCTCCTCGACAACGACGCCGTCTGGATATCCGGAGACCTCGATCTTGACCTTCTGGCCGCCCTCCAGCGTAAAGGGAGTCAAGTCGCAGACGACCCGCAGCTGCTCGGGCTTCAGCTCGTCAAGGACCTTCGCCGCGCCACGGAGGCGGATATTCACAAGGGGCGTCCTGCCTCCAGGCAGCATGGGGCGCAGATTGCTGTCGAAACTGGTTATGAAGAAGACAGGGAGATTGTTGTAGGAGCGCCGCATCTCCTCGTTGGAGTCCTTGCGCACGGTCACCCTGTAATCCTCCCAGTACCTGTCCAGTGAGACGGAACCCGAGTTGCCTGGCGGCCTCAGCTCCACCCGCCCCGTGTACGACTGGGTGTCCTTGACGACGATTGGCTCGCTCTCAACCCATGTGATTGAGTTCACCACCGGGGCAAGCCCCCGCACCAGCACGACGGGCTTGATGGGCTCGCACTTGTAGATCCACCCCGGCTGCTGCTGGCTGGTGTCGACATTCAGGCGTACCGGCACCTCCCGGCTGACAATGCGGTCGAACGCCACATCCAGGCGCTTGTTGCGGATGCGGCGGATTTCGACGCCGGCGGGCTTTTTGACCACATCGGAGTTCTGGACAGTGTACTCCACCGTCGACGCCACCTTCCCCGCCGCGGCGGCCGCCAGGCGGTCAAGGCTTCCCTCGATGGCAAAATCGTCGACCGTAATCAAAGTCCCCTGTGAAATGAAGACCACGGAGACATCCAGGTCGACGCGCAGATCCTGGCCAGTCCGGACCGCAATGTCGGAGTCCCCCTGGGCGATGAAGTGGACGGGCACGTCCTTGATAGTCCTCCAGGACGCATACCCGCTGTTGGCATTGCGCTGCCCCCGGATGATCAGGCACGTGATGACGGCCAGGATGAAGGATATCAGGACGCGCCAGAAATCCATCGCCTCGATGCGCCTCGAGAAGCGGCGCCACAGCGAGTGCCGCGGCTTCTGGGGGAGTGGATGCTTTCCGCTGGAAACCATGCTATTCCACCTCCTCCGTGACTTCCTCGACAACCGGCGACGGCGGCTCCTCCACCACGGGCGCGTCCGCCTTTTCGCAGAGTTCCCGGTTGTTCTCGTTTGACGCGGTGAAGAACCTCTCCAGTTCCTCCCTGAGCTCCTGGGGGGACGAGACACGGTGGATCCTCGTCCGGTCCTCGTCGTTGGGTATCAGGATGCTTCCTGTCTCCTCCGAGACCATCATGACGAAGGCGTCCGTCCGTTCCGCCAGTCCCCTGACGGCATTCTGCCGTGTATGGATTGGTCCTGACGGGGAGAATGCCGGGGGGAACCTGCATCCTGCGGCAGTGATATGCAATCCCGCCCTGGTCATCTTGAGGATGACTCCGCCGTCGTGGAGCGGGGTGCCCGTATAGAAGATTGTGCGCAGGAGGCGGTAGTTCATCCGGCAGTCGAGTGCGACGCCCGCCTCGCGGTATTCAGCCAGCCCCGTGACTCCCTCGATGGCAATCAGGGCGCCCGTGTTCAGCGAGGAGAGCCTCTCCTCGTCCAGGTCGATGTGGTAGAAGTCCCGTGCGTAGCTTCTCCAGAGTGGATGCGCAGTGAGGCAGCAGACCGCCTTCATAAGCTCGTCGACGCCGCTCTGGGTGAGCGCCCGCAGCTTTGACGCGTCGCGGCGCGCCTTCAACCCCACCATGATTCGCCTGAACCAAATCGCGGGATGCGCCAGAAACCTCCTGATCTCCTCCTGGAATATGATGAGGATGATAAGCGGCAGCGACCTGAGGAACCCATTCGCGAAGAATGAGAAGACCGGCGAGTCGACCCTGGTGGTCAACAGGCTGATTGCTCCGCAGAAGGCAATGAGCGAGAACATCGTGAAGATGCCCCGCGTGTGGCGGAATACGCGCAAAATCACCCAGTAGGCCGCCGTCAGGACGAGCACCTCAAAGACGTATGCCAGGACTTCAAGCACTCCGACTACCTCCTGAGTATCTCTTCCGCAACCATAAGGGCCTGCCTGTGCGCGCCCACATCGTGGACACGCAGAAAGTGGACGCCGGAGGCAAGCAACGCCGCCGCAAGCGTTCCGGGAAGGCGTTTCATCGGGTCGGCCTCGCCGCAAATCTTTCCGATGAACGACTTTCTGGAGACTCCCAGTAGCACGCCGCTTTCACCGTCGGCGAACTCCCCTGCATATCGGATGCAGTCGAGATTCTGCTCCAGCGTCTTTCCGAATCCGACGCCCGGATCGAGAAGGAAGGAGTCATGGGCAAGCCCAGTCGCCGCCGCAATCTCGTCCCGCCTTGCGACAAGATACTCCCTGACAACCAGCCGTGCGGATGCGTCTCCGGGGAGTATCCTGTCGTCCATCAGCACGCATCCCGGGCGGAACTCGCGGAGGACGTCGTACATTCGCGGGTCGCGGCACGCGGTCACGTCATTGACGATCTCCGCCCCGGCCTCGATGGCGGCCCTTGCCACCTCCGGCTTGGATGTGTCGACGGAAACGGGAACATCCAGGAGCTTCCGTATTGCGTGGATGGCTGGAATCACGCGCGAGAGTTCCTCATCGACAGAGACCGGCACATGGCCTGGGCGGGTCGACTCCCCGCCGACGTCGATTATTTCGGCGCCCTCCCCGGCAAGACGCACCGCCTGCGCGGCGGCCGCATCCACGTCATTGTACATGCCGCCGTCCGAAAAGGAGTCGGGCGTCAAGTTGACGATTCCCATGAGGAGGGGCGCCCCCTTGAAGCGTATCCTGTTGCCGCGGAAGGCGAACTGTTCTGGATGACTAGCCTGGTCCTGCATGTTCTCAGAGGAAGTAAAGCCCCGATCCGCGCCTCCCGGGAGTTACCAGAGGCCGAATTCGGCAATCTTGTACTTGCCTGTCTTTCCCTTGCCCTCGGGGGCGAGCCTGAAATAGTATGACTGCTTGTCAATGGTGATTACTGCCGACTTGCATTCCGGATAGTCCCCGTCACGCCCGACACTGACCTTGTCGAGCATCGAGACAGACGGATTGCTTCCGAGGGCGTCGGCAAGCGCCTTCTTAGTCTTGCTGTTGAATGCCTTCGGAGCCCAGTACTTTCCAGTCGCATTCCAGCCCCCCTTCTCCGCTGCCGTGAAGGCGTCCGTAAGGACATCGAGGGCAGCCTGGTCCTCCGCTGCAATCTTGCTCTTCTGCTCCGCCGACATCTCAGGGGCGGACTTCTTGCCGCCACTGACCTGCCAGACAATCAACACGGCGGCAAGGATAATCAACGCTATGGAACCAATTACTTTCCCAAGGTTGCCATTCATCTTTTTTGCTCCTTTTCTGATATTTCCAGGAAGACAATTATACGTGGAATGAAAACTGGCCATAATCTAATTGCTTCGGCGCAGATAGATTATCGACCTATTGCCATAACGGGGAATTCCCCCGTTTCTTGCGCTGGACACGGATTATTTCAAGGGAAGGGGATACACGCCATCGCGCCGCCACGCGCATTACTCCGCTTGCCGGAGCTGTTTATGTAACATGCTGAAAATGAGGATGTTATAAAACATACTCATTCCTCTGCATCCTGGGATTCCCTTCCGCTTTCCATGGCGAGCCGGTGTATTGAGCGTGCGGCATCCAGGACCGAGGTGGCCTTCTTGCCCGTCGAGGTTGGCAGAATCCGATTCCGGGCCGTCTTCAGGCTCTCCTGCGCATTTCTGATGGCCCTTTCCGCATCATCCATCGCCTTCTTGTACCTGTCGACATTCTCCAGGAGCTTGTCGGAGGCTTCCAGCAGCAGCTGGACATCCTGCCTGAGCTTCACGCTTCCCCAGGCAAGCTGGATTGTCTTGATGCAGACTGCGAGATTCATTGGCCCGATGAGCAGGATGTTCTTGTCCGCTGCGTATGAGACAAGATTTGGGTCTGCGTGGACGGATTCGAAGAGGACTGCGTCCGACGGGACGAACATCAGGACTTCGTCCAGCACCGTGCATCCCTGGGCCTTTCTCAATGCAGCGGGGTAGTTTTTCCTTGCGAGGGAGTCGATTTGGCCTTTCATCGACTTGAGGTGTGCGGCAAGCAGCTTTGGCGCCTCTTCGGGATCCGTCTCCCGCAGCTGTGCATATTCGTAGAAATACTTGAGATTCGCCTTGCTGTCGATGACGAGACGTGTGTCGCTTCCCGGCAGGATCAGGACGCAGTCCGGGATGAGCCTGCCGTCCCCCTCCTTCTCCCCCGTCTCCGTTCCGTCAAGAGCCTTTTGCAGGAAGTACTCGACATTTTCCGCGAGCCCCGAGTCCCGCAACGCCCGCTGCAACAGCGACTCGCTGAGATTTCCCAGGGTCTTCGAACTGATTGTGAGCACATTCTTCAGCCTGGAGGCGTCCGCACCGATTGACTCAGCGCTCTTCCGGAGCTGGTCCAGCTGTCCCTTGAGCTCGCCGCTATTTGCGGTATTGTTCTTCTGGAACTCCTCTACCTTCCTCGTAAACTCCGCAAGCGACTCCCGGTAGGGTCTCAGAATCCTGTCAAGGGACTCGCCCTGTTCGCTCCGCAACGCGCTTCCCTGGGCCTGGAGCTGGGTGGCGGACACCCCCCTGAAGACTTCGCGCAGGGTCTCCGTCGCGCTCTGTTCAAAGCACCTGTATCTTTCGACGGCCTCCCGTTCCAGCGTTTCAAGTTCCTCGCGGTCGGCCCGTGGCACCATCCCGGCCCGTCCAAGGAGGAATCCCAGGGCAAGTCCGGCGACGGCGCACAGAATGCAGCTCAATGCAAGAATCGCAGGTGTCATCGGCAGTATGCGCTAGCGTGCGCAGGTAATCTGGATGTTCTTCAAATCAGGCGAAATCCCCTTCATCTGCGAGAGGATCTGGTTGCAGAGTTCCACCTGGCTTGACTTGTAGTCCATGTCCAGCCAGAAGGCAAGCGTGTAGTTCCCGGTCGCCACATTGTACTTGACGTCCAGCGAGTAGAGCTTAGGAGACTTTATGAAGTCCTTCAGATACTGCTGGACCGTATGGAATACCTCCTCGGAGGCGCACTCCATCTTGATGTGCATGCTAAGACGCCGCGGCAGCATCCTCTCCATGCACTTGACGGAAATGGTCAATCCCAGGACGCCGATGGCGCCGACGCTGGAAAGCACCCATTGCCCCAGGCCGCAGGAAATCCCCACCGCCGCGATAAACCACATGTATGCGGCAGTCGTCAGGCCGCGGATGTTGAACCCGTCCTTCAAAATCGCCCCCGCGCCAAGAAAACCGATGCCGCAGACAATCTGGGCGGCGATTCGCGAGGGGTCCGCGCCCCGGACTGAAATCGAGACAATCGTGAAGAGGGCCGACCCCACACAGACGAGCATGTTCGTGCGGATGCCCGCGTTGCGCCCGTGGAGGTCTCTCTCAAGCCCAATCATCCCGCCAAGAACACAGGCCAGAATGAGGCGCAGAAAATATGAAATCAGCGTGTAATCCATTGGTTTGCCTGTCGGGTTTGGGTGGAAAGAAGCAGAAGGCCGCTATGATTCGACTCGATATTCCCCGGGGGAGGTTTGGACGAGGCGGGCATCCGCATCCCTGAGGGAGACCTCGACTTCGCCGCCGGACTTGCGCACCTCGATTGCGCCAAATGGGGTGGGATGGCGCAGGAGGAATTCCTCCGGGGCGGCTGGCGAGGGCTTCGCCTCGAAGGTCGCGAAGCCGGGGGAAAGCGGCCGGACTCCCGCGACGAATCGCGGAATGATGTTGCCAGGCGCCGCGCCCCAGGGGTGCGACCAGTCCTGGTTCTCCTTGAGAGAGTTGTCCCACGCCTCCATGGTGATGGTCGCGCCCTTGCGGAGCATGTTCATCCAGGAGCGGAGCCCCTCGCCGGTCAGAAGCTCCATGCCCAAATCGTCAAGCCCATTCAAAAAGGCCGCCTCCAGCAGGAACTGGGCTCCATAGACACTGCATGCCATCCCCCGTTCCCGGAGAATCGCCTTCATGGCGGCGACTGCGGCGCCCTCGGCGATTCCGAAGCGTAGCGCGAAGAACGCCGTGTGTTCGCTTGTATGGTGAGAGCCGGGGCTGTCAACGAGGCATCCATTATGCAACATCTTGGCGCACAGGATGTTACGTAACCTGTCAGCATCTTCGCCGTATGCGCCGTCACCTGTCAGCTCCTCCATTGCCTCCAATGCGCCCACGAGATACGCATTCGGCACGAAATTGGCGCTTCCGAAGTCATAGTTGTCGCGTTCCCCCTGTGGCCAGTCCACGATATCCTTCACGAAGCCCGTTGGCGCCAGCAGTCCGTCCTCCCGCCGGAATTGCGGGAGGAGCTTTTCGGGAAGGCATGGGAGCCACTTTGGCAGTTGCGACCTGTCTCCCGAGTAGAGGAGATAGTCCCGCACGATCATTGGCGTGCAGAGGAGCCACTCCGTGGGCCATGTCTTGTCTCCATTGACCATGAAGTGGTCGATTGTGCGTCGTGCCGTGGAGTAATTTCCCGTGCAGCAGAAGTGTGAGAGCTGTGTGATGTACGCGTCTCCCTCGTATGGCATTCTTTCCCGTTCGCCGTCGATGTAGCACGGGAAGATCGAGGTCGCCATCATCGTATGCTTGCAGAGTTCCCAGACCGCGTCCAGGTTTGCGCAGGAGGACTCGAAGTGGCTCGCGTCCCCCGGCGCGTCGTCGTAGAATTCAATGCGTCGAAGCGTGACCTTTCCGTAGTAGTGGTTGACCAGGGCGTAGCGGAAGACCGTGATTTCGCCGCCGCATGCGGCCGGCGCCTCCAGGTGCGGCATGTCGGTTCCGTATGAGGCGCAGTGCTTCGGGATATGGAAGCGGTATCTGCATTCGCCTGGTATCAGCTGGAAAGTGTCCACCTTGAAGGTCCTGAAGCCGCCGTCGTAGGCGGGCATCCCGTCCCTGGCGCATTCGCTGACGACCAGTTCGATGAGATCCGCCCTGGTCGGCGGTTCCGCCAGTTCGAGTTCGAGCTGTGCGTATGCGGCGCGGCCGAAGTCGAAGAGGGTCGCCTGGGTCACCCACTTGGTGATTTCAGATATCTCCCTGCGCATGGCTACACTGAGGCCCCCTGCCCTGTCTCCTTGTCCAACTCCTGGAAAAACTCCTGCATGAACAAATCCCGTTCCCGCGCAACGCGGCGGCCAGATGCAGTCAGCATGCCCTCGGGCAAATGCCTCAGCTTGACAAGATACTCGCGATAGGCGGAATCCTCGCGCCCGTATGACTCGCCGCCAAGCGCCTCGTCACGGGTGTTGTGGACGCGGGCGCCTGTCTTGCCCGCAAAGTGGAAGGCGCGGGCCAGTCCCACCGCCCCCAGGGAATCCAGCTTGTCCGCGTCAAATAGGACGCGGGCTTCCACCGTGGCTGGCGGTTCGCCCGTCCTGGAACGCCACCGATGCGTGCGGATGCAATCCGCCACATGGCGTCGCCATGCATCGTCGCCTATTCCCTCGGAGGCCAGGATTTCGAGCGCCTCGTCCGCACCCAGGAGCGCGTGGTCGCTTCTGCCCTGGTCGGCCATTTCGGCTGGCCGTGCGATGTCGTGGAGGATTGCGGCCGCCTCGACGACTGCCTCGTCCGCCCCTTCCTGCCTTGCCAGTTCCAGTGCGCTTGCCACCACCCGGGCCGTGTGGTCCCAGTCGTGGCAGGAGCAATCCGAGTCTAGGCGTCGGCGGGCCTGTGCGGAGAGTCTTTCGCGCTCATCGTCGGAGAGTCTCATTTGCGAAGCAGCTGCGGTCCCTTTGGGGTATCCTTGACAATCCATCCTGCCTCGTCAATGGCCTTGCGGAGGAGGTCCGCCTTCGCCCAGTCCTTTGCGGCGCGTGCGGCCTGTCGTTCATCGGCCATCCTCTGGATCTCCTCGGGCACCTTGAGTTCGGAGGCGTCGGGTTCCATGACGGCCAGCACCTCGTCCATCTTCCCAAGCGCCTCCAGGGCGCCGCGGGCGGCCGCCGCCGTGAATGCGCCTGCGTCAAGTTCGCGGTTGGACTCCCTGAGGAAGTCGAAGAGGACTCCAAGCCCCGCGGAGACATTCAGGTCGTCCTGGAGTGCCGCCAGGAATGCGGCGCCTGCCTTTTCGAAGGCCGCGACCTGTTCCGGGGTTGCGTCCCCCTCGGCGCCGTGCTTCGCCACATCCTGGAGGCGTTCCCGGAATGCGTCGATGCGCTGGAGATTCCCGCGTGCCTCCTCAAGTGCCTGGAAGGAGAAGTTCAGACTCTGCCTGTAGTAGGTGCCGATGAGGACGTAGCGGATTTCGCGGCCGCTGTATCCCTTGTCCAGGATGTCCTTGAGGGTGTAGAAGTTGCCGAGGCTCTTGGACATCTTCTGGTTCTCGACCATGAGGTGCGCGCAGTGCATCCACATGTTCACGAAGCGGCATCCGTTGGCCGCCTCCGACTGGGCGATTTCATCCTCGTGGTGGGGGAACATATTGTCGACGCCGCCGCAGTGCAGGTCGAAGGTCTTTCCGAGATACTTCGAGGACATTGCGGAGCATTCGATATGCCATCCCGGGCGCCCCCTTCCCCAGGGGGAGTCCCACCAGACATCGCCGTCCGCCTGGTCCCATGCCTTCCAGAGGGCGAAGTCCGCCATGGAGTCCTTGGCGTACTCGTCCATCTTGACTCTCACTCCGACCCGCATCGCGTCCCGGTCGATCTTGACCAGCTGTCCGTAGTGCGGCCATTTTGCGATGGAGAAATACACCGACTTGTCTTCGGCCTGGTATGCGATTCCCTTGTCGAAGAGCTTCTGGATAAGCTCGATCATCTCGGGGATTGTCTCGGTGGCGGCGGGATAGACATCCGCCGGAATCATCCGCAGGGTCTTGATGTCCTGGAAGAATGCGTCCTTGTATTTCCGGGTGAACTCCCTGAGGGGGAGGTGTTCCGCCTGGGAGCCGCGGATTGTCTTGTCGTCGACATCGGTCAGATTCATGACGTGCCTGACCTTGAGGCCGCTGGCAAGAAGGGTGCGTTTCAGGATATCCTCGAATGCGTAGCAGCGGAAATTGCCGATGTGCGCGTAGTTATAGACCGTGGGACCGCATGTGTACATCCCGATCTTGCCGGGATGTATGGGTTCGAGGGGTTCGACCCGGTGGGTCAGGGAGTTGTAGAATTGAATAGGCATAGCTTGGATTCCTTGTGGGTAAGGAGACAAAATCGGTCAGGTGAGAAAATATAAGGCCCTGTAGGGAGGAGGATGCCCTGTCAAAGGATGCATTCCGCCTCGAGAAGCCGCGCCTTCGTCCAATCCCAGAGGCTTGTCCAGACGGACGCCTCCAGGGCTGGCGACGCGCCGCCGGAGGCCATCTCCAGCAGCATCTGGCACTGTGCGGCCTCCCGCGGAGTCATGGCCTGGGGCGACAGGAGACCCGACTCGTTGAGAAAGGTCAGCCCCGCGCCAGTCAATACCGACTCGGGCTGCGTATCAGCAGAGCAGAGGCGGACAAGCGACACCTCCATCGCACGGAAGAACGCGGGCATGGAGACCCTCGGAAGAATGTTCGCCATCGCAAAGCGGGCCAGGAAACAGGCCGCCTCAAAGCCCACGCGGCAGGAGGCGACGCCGCTGTAGTCGCGGACGACGCTGTATTTGCGGCAGTGGGAGAGTTCCTCGCCGCTTCCACGATACTCCACCTGAAGCACCTGGAAGAGGTCGAAGTAGGCTCCCGCCTTTCGGGCGCGCCCCGAAGGCATCCCCATGCTGAAGCCCATGCGGCCGTACTCCGGGGAGATTCCCCCCACGATGAGAGTATTGTCCTGGTACGGGGTCTTCCTGAGTATCAGGAGTTCGGTCGAATGGTCTGCGGGGGCGGCTGTCATGACCTTGCTGGCGGCAATGTCAGCGTCTGGCTGACGGAGAGCATCATGACTGTCAGCGAAAAGAGCAGCAGCACTGCGGAGGCCAGGCGGATTCCCCGGGGGATCGACTGCTTCCACACATCGATGTCGTCGGCGGTCTGGTTCAGGACGAGGATTGTGGAGTCGAGTGCCTGGATGAGCTTTTCGTGGTCCTTCGAGGTATACGACTTAAGGGAACGGGAGGTCTCGTTCAGGCTCTTGGAGAGTCTTGGGAGAAGCGCCTCCAGGTCGCGGGCGGCGTCCTCCAGCTCGGCAAAGGGCTTCAGCCCTGCGACTCCCAGCACCGACGGCGTGCTGGTCTTGGCGGCCTGGCGCAGGAGTTTGGCAATCGGCTGCAGGTCCCTGGTGAGCGCGCTCAAGTCCCGCAGGTTCGCGGAGTATCCGGGGATTACCGCGCTTCCGAAGCGGTCCAGGTTGTCGCGCTGCGCGTCCGCCGCGTCGGCATATTGCCGAAGCAGAGTCTGCGCCTTTGTCAGCTCCGCAAATGGGGAGAAATGTCGTGCCTGGACGAACAGGTACGCCGATGCGGACAGGAACGATATTGAGAGCAGGAGTTCCAGGGCAACCAGGATAATGGCAATTTCTCGGCGCATGGTGGTCAGTGGCGTAGTTGGCTGTTGATATGTGGGATGGTCGTCATTGGTCGGGGCGCTGCCTTGCGAGGCTCTCCCATTCCTGGAGTCGCTGCCGCTCGACATCGGCGGCCTCCGCCTCGTCAAGCAGGCGTTCCGCCATGCGCTGCCTGCCGGAAGCCACCTCCAGCGCCTTGCGGGCCTCGGCCAGACGGCTCCTGAATGTGCGGAAGTCCTTCTGCCGGAATGCATCCACCGCATCGATGAAGCCCCCGATCGCCTCCTGAAGAAGCACCGGAGACGACCGTTGCAGCTTGATGAGCCCCATCTGGATTCCTGCGATTGCCCCCTCGTCCAGCTTGTAGTCGCGAAGCATGGAAGGCACCTGCTCCAGCTGGACTCTCAGGATTCCGTTCTGTGAGTCCGCCGAGAGGAAGGAGACCGTGAGCAGCTCATCCAGCTCCTGGCGGATTGTCTCGGGGGTATTCTCCCGCGGACGGTCGTTTGCGACTGCGAAGGCCCTCCGCTCATACCAGGACTGGAGTTTTTCGCCTGGAGCCAGGGTGCCCGGCGGAAGCGCCTCCTCCAGGGCGGCGGCCGTCGGGAGCGACGCAAGGACCTCCCCCCTGCACCAGCGCTCCAGGAGCGAGGGCAAATCCGAGGTGCTCAAGTCCAGGATGTCCAGGAGAAGGTTCGAGTGAACCATGTAGATGCGGAAGACGGCGACCCGGTCGGAGGGCGCGGTCATCTCCAGCAGCCCCCGTAGCGACGGGTAGCGGCGCTCCTGGAATTGCAGACGCGGAATGCGGAAGTCCCGCAGGTAGAACCCACGGGAAATCACGCCGCCGTAGAGCATGCGGTTCACAAGCCCCGCGGACACTACCTTGACGAAGGCGGGCTCCTTGAGGCGGCGGTCGCCAAGGCGCTCCCGGAGCTCGCGCATCACAAGGGCGCGCGTCACACGCCAAAGGGAACGCTGGGTGCTCTCGTGGACGGAGACCGCCACGTCATCCCCCCGGAACTCCTCCTCCGAAAAGGCGCGTTCCAGGGCATAGAAGGACACCTTGCGGCGAGGCGGCGCAGCCTCCGACCTGAAGAGGGCGGACACCTCCCGGGAAGCCGCGCGCACAAGCGACGTCAGATTCCAGAGGGACTCCTGGTCAAGGGCGAAGAGCTCGGCATTCTCGCCAGGCAGCCGCTGGACCACCCCCTCCTGGGCAGAAGACACGCCGCACCAGCAAGCCATCAGCAGAAGGATGATGATGCGGCGGAACTGCGTCATTTCACATGGAGGAGGGGGCAAGGGGCTCCCAACGCCCTAGTTCTGGAGTCTTTCGTCTGCCGCGATGACCTTTTCCCGTCTTGCGGCGCGGTCTGCGGCGAGTCTTTGGCGGAGTTCGGGGTCTGCCAGCGAGAGGATTTGTGCAGCGAGGAGTCCTGCGTTTGTCGCACCGCCCGAACCGACGCCGACAGTCGCCACGGGGATTCCGCCGGGCATCTGGACCGTCGCCAGAAGCGCATCCATTCCGTGGAATGCACCGCCCTCGACCGGGATTCCTATCACAGGCAGAAGCGTGTGCGCCGCAACAGAGCCCGCAAGATGGGCCGCGCCGCCGGCCGCCGCGATAATCACGCCGTAGCCATTCTCAATCGCGTGCTCGGTAAACTCCGAAACCGCCTCGGGAGTCCTGTGGGCGCTCATGACGCGGACCGTGGTCTCAACCCCTAGCTTCTTGAGCGTGTCAATGCAGCCCTGGATCTTCGGAAGATCGGAGTCGCTGCCCATCAAAAGTGCTGCCTTAAGTGCCATTGTCGTGATAAAGGAGATGTGATGTTGGTTGGAATGAAACAAAAAGTGTTATAACTACCTTGTAATCAAGGAGTTATGCAAATCAGCCGTTGCGGCGGCGC